>JACCTY010000173.1 GCA_013812145.1 Geodermatophilaceae bacterium
GTGCGGTCGAGGATCGGCCGAACCGGGTCTTCCCGACCTGGGACGACCCGGTCGCCCGGACAGCTAGCACGATGGTCGGCGGTCCGATCGGCCGGCACGCCTACACCGGGCGCAACTGGTTCTGGACGCCATTGCGGGTACTGCTGGCAATGACGCTGGCGACCCTGGCGCTGGCCTGGGTCAAGCAGTCGCCCTGCCTGGACGGCAACTGGACCGGCTCCAAGCAGTACACCCACTTCTGCTACTCCGACACCATCCCGCTGTGGGGCATCCACGGCCTGTCCGAAGGACTCGTGCCCTACGCCAGCGCGCCGGTGGAGTACCCCGTGCTCACCGGCGGGTTCATGTACGTCGCCAACGAGCTGGCCGGCAGCTACAACGGGTGGTCGGCCGGATCTGGCCTGCTGCCGGACCTGCCCGGGGTGCAGACCTACTACGTCGTGACCGCGCTGCTGCTCTCGCTGTGCATGCTCGTCGTCACCTGGACGACCGCCCTGCTGTCGAGGCGGCGGATCTGGGATGCGGCGATGGTCGCGCTCTCGCCGCTGCTGTTCGTGCACGCCTACACCAACTGGGACCTGTTCGTCGTGGCGCTGGCGGGCGCCGGGCTGCTGGCCTGGTCGCGGCGGCACCCCGTGCTGGCCGGTGTACTCCTGGGCCTCGGTGCGGCGGCGAAGTTCTACCCGTTGCTGTTTCTCGGGCCGCTGTTCCTGTTGTGCCTGCGGGCCGGGCGGCTGCGCGACTGGGCGGTGACTGCCGGGGGCACGCTGGCCGCCTTGGCGGCGGTCAACGTCCCGGTGGCGCTGCTCTACACCGAGAACTGGTCGCTGTTCTTCACGCTGAACACGACCCGGGCGGCCGATCCGGACAGCGTCTGGAACATCGCGATCCAGTTGGGGGCGGAGTTCCTGAACCCTCCGCCGGCGGCGGTGCCGGACATGCCGAACGGTCCGGGCCTGCTCAACGCGCTCACCCTGGTCTGCTTCCTGGTGGTGTGCGTCGGGATTGCCGTCCTGGCGCTGCGCGCTGAACTGCGGCCGCGGCTGATGCAGCTGCTGTTCCTCGTCGTGGCCGGGTTCCTGCTGACGAACAAGGTGTGGAGTCCGCAGTACTCGCTGTGGTTGTTGCCGCTGGCCGTGCTCGCGTTGCCCAGGTGGAAGCCGATCCTGATCTGGCAGCTCACCGAGGCGGTGCTCTGGGTGCCGCGGCTGCTGTGGTACCTCGGACAGGACAACAACGGGGTCAAGGTCGAGTGGTTCCTGTTCGCGGTGATCATCCGCGACGTGGCCGTCATCGCGCTCATGTGCCTCGTGGTGCGCGACGTGCTCCGGCCCGAGCACGACGTCGTACGCCGGGGTCGGGATCTCGGTGTCGACGACCCGGCCGGTGGTGTCCTCGACGGCGCCCCGGACGTCCACGTCCTCCGCTCAGAGGCTGGCCCGGAGGAACGCGACGTCGTCGGCGATGCGGTCGGCGGGGGTCTCGCAGATGACCGGAGCGCCGGCCTCTCGGATCACCGCGAGCAGTAGCTCGGGGTCGATCTGACCGGTGTCGACGTGTGCGTGCCGGTCGCGCCCGGAGTCGAACTCGTCCCGGCTGTTGTTGCAGTGCACCAGGTCGATCCGGCCGGTGATCGCCTTGACCCGGTCGACGATGCCGATCAGCTCCTCCCCGCCGGCGTGCGCGTGGCAGGTGTCGAGGCAGAAGCCGACGTCGTACTCCCCGATGGCGTCCCAGAGCCGGGCCAGGGTGTCGAAGCGGCGGGCCATCGCCCGGTCGCCGCCAGCGGTGTTCTCCAGCAGGATGGGTACGCCGAACCCGCCCTCGGCGGCCTGTCGGGCGACGGTCTTGCGCCAGTTGTCGATCCCCACCTCGACCTCGTCGTCGGCGGTGACGTGCCCGCCGTGCACGATCACGCCGCGCGCGCCGACTTCCACCGCGGCGGCGGTGTGCTGGGTCAACAGCTTGCGGGACGGGATGCGAATCCGGTTGTTCGTCGATGCGACGTTGACTATGTAGGGCGCGTGGATGAACACGCCGACGTCGGCGGCGCGGATCTCGGCGGCGTCCGCACGCGCCTTCGGCGCCTGGTACCCCTGCGGGTCGGTCAGGAAGAACTGCACGAGCTCGGCGTCGGCCTCCCGCGCCGCCTCGAGCGGGTCGCCGTCTCGCACGTGCGCGCCGATCTCCACCATGCCGTGGAGGCTAGCGCCGCGCTCCGACATGATCTGCCCTATGGCGACGTACATCGCGCTCTTGCGCGGGATCAACGTCGGGCGGAACAAGCGGATCGCGATGGCCCGCCTCCGGGAGTTGTTGACCGGCCTCGGATACGACGACGTACGCACGCTGTTGCAGAGCGGCAACGCGGTGTTCACGAGCAGCCGCCGTTCCGCCGAGGCGGTAGGCGCCGAGATCGAGCGGGCAATCAGGTCCGAGCTCGGGCTGGACGTGGGGGTGCTGATCCGGACCGCGGCGCAGCTCGACGCGGCGGTGCAGGCCAACCCGCTCGCCGCCGCTGGCCGCGACCCGTCGCGGCTGGTGGTTCTGTTCTTGTCCGACGCACCCGCCAAGGCGGCGATCCCGACGCCCGAGGACGTGGAACCCGAGGAGTGGCACATCGGTCAGCGTGAGATCTACCTGTGGTGCCCGGAGGGGATCCTGAAATCCGCCCTCGTGCCGCTGTTCAGTGACAAACAGCTCGGCGTACAGGTGACCGCCCGGAACTGGCGGACCGTGTGCAAGCTCGCCGAGCTGGTCGGCTGATGACGACCCTGATGCGGCGCCCGGCAGCGGCGCTGGCGCCGTTCGTCGAGGCGTTCTGGTACGTCGAGGGCGATCTACCACCGGGACGGGAACGCAAGTTGCCCTCGGGCGAGATGCAGATCGTCGTCAACCTCGCCGAGGACCAACTGCGGTGGTACGGCGGAGCGCAACTCGATGAGCGGTGGACGACGCACGGCGCGGGGCTGTGTGGCGCGCTGGCCGGTCCGGTCGGCATCGATACTGCCGAGCAGCGGCGGGTGCTCGGCGTCTCGTTCCGGCCCGGCGGAACGGTGCCGTTCTTCGCCGAGCCGGCCGAGGCGCTGACCGAGCCGGTGATCGGGCTGGACGTCCTGTGGGGACGGACCGGGTCGACGTTGCGGGAGCTGCTGCTTGATCAACACACGCCGGAGGCAATGCTCCGAACGATGGAAGCGGCGCTGCTACAGCGGGTGGTCCGGCCGCTGCGACCCGACGCGGTGCTGGTTACTGCCACGGCCGCGCTGGACCGCGGTCGGTCCATCGGCGGCGTGGTGGATGCGCTCGGCATGACCAGATCGACTTTCGCGCGCCGGTTCCGGCACGGGATCGGCTTGGCACCCAAGCCGTTCGCCCGGGTCCGCCGGCTGCAGCGGGTGCTCGGCACGGTCAGCGCCGGTACGGCGGTCGACTGGGCAGCCGTCGCCACCCGGCACGGCTTCTTCGACCAGGCCCACCTCATCAACGACTTCCGTGCCCTCACCGGCCTGACACCGTCCGGCTACGAGCCACGTTCGGCGACCGAGCCGAACCATGTGCCCGGCTGACCCATTTGGCGTCATTGGAGGCGATTCCGGTCGCTGGACGACCGCAATCACCTCCAATGAGGCGGATTCCGCCTGCTGACGATTTTCTCCAATCGCCGCGGGCCCGGCGTGGCCCAGGATGGTGGCTGTGACGGTCGATGGGCTCCGCGGTGTGGAGCCGTACCTGTACTACGAGGACGGCACCGCGGCGCTGGACTGGCTCACCCGGGTCTTGGGCTTCCGCGAAGTCGTGCGTTATCTGGACGAGAACGGCGCCGTGGCCGAGGCCGAGCTGCTGGCCGGCTCCACCCGGGTGCATGTCGCCGGCGGCGCCACGGCGTACTGGGAGAAGTCCGGAGTTCAGGCGCCGGTCGGCCTGGAGCTGATCGTCGTGGTCGAGGACGTTGACGCCCACCACGCGGCCACGGTCGCGGCGGGCGTCGAGGCCGAGGCTCCGCAGGACAAGCCGTACGCCGCCCGGACGTACGCGGTGCGCGACCCGCAGGGTTACTCGTGGACGTTCTGGCAGCCGTTGCCAGCCGACGTCGAGCTGCAGCCGGGCTGGCACGAGGTACGGCCATGATCGGCACGGTGCTGCCCCGGCTGGTCGTCCGGGGTGCGGACGAGGCGATCGACTTCTATCGGCGGGCGTTCGATGCCGAGCTGACCGAGCGCTTCACCGCCCCGGACGGCTCGGTGGTGCACGCCGAACTCCGGATCGGCGAGTCGCTCGTGACACTCAAGGACGAGGACGAGGTCGACCGCTCCGCGACGTCGTACGGCGGATCACCGGTGCTTCTCATGCTGGCGGTGTCCGATGCCGACGCCGTCGCCGCCGCGATGGAGCAGGCCGGTGCCCGAGTGATCTTTCCGGTAGGCGACCAGTCCTACGGCTACCGGCAGGGCCGCCTGGAGGACCCGTTCGGCTACCAGTGGATGCTGTCGCAGGACATCGAGGAGCTCACCCCCGAGCAGACCCAGGACCGCCTCGACGCCGATCTCTCCTGACCTCGCCTGGCCCGCCAGACCGAGCCGAGAGGCGGGCTGTCCACATGCGCGGGCGGTTGTCCACAGGCTGGGCGGCGGCGGTCCGGCGTACCGGTGGATCGCTGGTAACCTTGCCCGCGTTTGCTCGACGCGAACATCCCTCCTGTCGCGGACCGTCCGCGACCGCTCGAGTCCATGGGAGGTGGGTATTTCGTGCGTCGCTACGAACTCATGGTGATTCTGGATCCCGATCTGGAGGAGCGCACCATTGCGCCGTCGCTGGACCAGTTCCTCACCGTCGTCACCAAGGACGGCGGCTCGGTGGAGAAGGTCGACATCTGGGGCCGCCGCAGGCTGTCCTTCGAGATCGACAAGCGGGTCGAAGGCATCTATGCCGTCGTGGACCTGCAAGCTCAGCCGGCCACCGTCAGCGAACTCGACCGGCAACTGAACCTCAATGAATCCGTGCTGCGGACCAAGGTCATCCGACCAGACATGCGATAGGGAGAACTGATGGCAGGCGAGACGATCATCACCGTCGTCGGCAACATCACCGCCGACCCGGAGCTGCGGTTCACGCCCAGCGGCGCCGCGGTCGCCAACTTCACCGTCGCGTCCACCCCGCGCACGTTCGACAAGAACAGCAACGAGTGGAAGGACGGCGATGCGCTGTTCCTTCGCTGCTCGATCTGGCGACAGGCGGCGGAGAACGTCGCGGAATCGCTCACCCGCGGTGCGCGGGTCGTGGTGACCGGCCGGCTCAAGCAGCGCTCGTTCGAAACCAAGGAGGGCGAGAAGCGGACCGTCGTCGAACTGGACGTCGACGAGGTGGGCCCGTCCCTGAAGTACGCCACCGCGAAGGTCACCAAGGCCTCTCGCGGCAGCGGTGGGTTCGGTGGCGGGTCCGGCGGATCCCCGGACAGCGGCTCCGGTGCCTCCGACGACCCCTGGAACCAGGCTCCCCCGGCCGGCGGCCTGTCCGACGAGCCCCCCTTCTGACCTGATTGCGAGACGGAACCATGGCAAAGCCCCCACTGCGCAAACCGAAGAAGAAGGTTTGCATCTTCTGCAAGGACAAGACGACCTACATCGATTACAAGGACACCGCACTGCTGCGCAAGTACATCTCCGACCGTGGAAAGATCCGGGCCCGGCGGGTCAGCGGCAACTGCAGTCAGCACCAGCGCGACGTTGCCGTCGCGGTGAAGAACAGCCGGGAGATGGCCCTGCTGCCGTATACGAGCACCGCCCGATGAGGCTCATCCTGACCCAGGAAGTCAGCGGCCTGGGTACGCCGGGCGACGTGGTCGAGGTCAAGGACGGCTACGGCCGCAACTACCTGATGCCGCGCGGGCTGGCGATCACCGCCACCCGCGGCGCGGAGAAGCAGATCGCCACGATCCGCCGCGCCCGCGAGGTCCGCGAGGTGCGTGACGTCGGCCAAGCCAACGACATCAAGAAGCAGCTCGAGGGCCTGGCGGTTCGGCTGTCCGCGCGCACCGGTGCAGGCGTCCGGCTGTTCGGGTCGGTGACCGCCGGGGACATCGCCGAGGCGGTCATCGCCGCCGGCGGGCCCGCGCTGGATCGTCGCCGGATCGAGCTGTCCGGACCGATCAAGTCCACCGGCAGCCACCAGGTGAGCGTCCGGATCCACGACGATGTCATCGCCCGCGTCGACGTGGAGGTCGTGCCCGCCTGAGGTTGCGGCGCGCCCGGGTAGAGATTCGACGCGGGTGGGCCGCCGTGGTGGTGGTGGTCGTCGGCCGGCTGGTCTCGGTCAGTTAACGTCGATGTCGGCGCCGGCGATGATGATGCCGGTAATGACCAGGGCGATCAGGCCGAGTGCCACACCCGCGATGGCCAAACCCGTGTTGGCCCCGCTCTTCCTGCCGTTGGCGATCCCGACCCCGCCGAGGATCACCCCGAGGACGGCGAGGATGATTCCCAGGATCGGGAACCACACGAAGACCAGCCCCGCTCAGGCTGAGGTGTGGGCGCCTGGCTCATGCTGATCGTCCCAGCGCTCTGGGTGCCCGTGCTGTGAGGGGGCACGCTATCCATCGCAGTTCCGGGCGGTCAAGATCACGCAGGATGCTGGCCAGGCGGCGCGGCACGCCCGGGAAGGTTCTCTCAAGATTTCTTTCCTCCACAGCCGGTGTACGACGAAGCAGGCCGTCGCCGCCTCGCGGTGGCGCTGACGGCACCGGATTCCCCAGGCTTTGCACAGTGTCCACACAGGACAGAGCCGGGGTTGTCCACAAGTTCTCCGACCCGAGTGCACAGCCGCGTTTGAGTCAGGCGGCCGGCGCTGTCTAGCCTCGGCCCTTCGAGAACTGTCGCACCCGGCGAGTAGGCCTGGTCCCGACCAACGGTGCGGTGCTGGGGAAGGGGTCTCGGTGGCGGTTGCGGACGATCGTGGAATCCGCCCCAGCGCCGACTTCGATCGGGTGCCGCCCCAGGATCTGCAGGCCGAGCAGTCGGTGCTCGGCGGCATGTTGCTGTCCAAGGATGCGATCGCCGACGTCGTCGAGGTGGTGCGCGGCACCGACTTCTACCGCCCCGCACACCAGACGATCTTCGAGGTGATCCTCGACCTGTACGGCCGCGGCGAACCGGCTGACGCCGTCACCGTCTCCGCCGAGCTGACCAAGCAGGGTCAGCTGATGCGGACCGGGGGCGCGCCGTACCTGCACACCCTGATCGCGGCGGTGCCGACGGCGGCCAACGCTGGCTACTACGCGCAGATCGTCGCCGAGCAGGCGGTGCTGCGCCGTCTGGTCGAGGCCGGGACCAGGATCGTCCAGCTGGGCTACGGCGCGGCGCAGGGCCAGGGCGGCGACGTCGACGACGCCGTGGACCAAGCGCAGGCGGCGGTCTACCAGGTGACCGAGCGGCGGCTGTCCGAGGACTACATCCTGCTCGAGCACCTGCTGCAGGAGACGATGGACGAGATCGACGCGATCGCAGGCGGCGGGGCAGCCGCCGGCGTGAAGACCGGATTCGAGCAACTGGACCAGGTGACCAACGGTCTGCATCCCGGGCAGATGATCATCGTCGCCGGTCGCCCGGCGATGGGTAAGTGCCTGGCCGCCGGGACGCCGGTCGTCGACGTCACCACCGGCGCATCGATGGCGATCGAGGAGTTCGTCCGCCGGGGCACCTGCGGTGAGCCGGTGAGTGTCCGCTCCATGTCCGCCGACCTGACCTTGCATGCCGCGGTGCCCAGCGCGTTCCTGCGCAACGGGGTGCGGCCGGTGCTGCGGGTGACGACGAGGTCGGGGCGGCAGCTGCGCGCTACCGCGACGCACCCGCTGCTCGCCGTGGCCGGCTGGGTCGCGGCTGGTGATCTGTCGCCGGGGGTGTCCATTGCCGCGCCGCGAGGGGCCTCGGCGGGGGTTCTTCCGGTGGAGTGCTGGGACGTGGTTGCCGAGGAGATGGGCACGCTGTCCTGGGAGCAGGTCAACGAGCGGTGCGGTCGCGGGCGCCGGCACGACTGGCACGTCGACAAGCGCGGCATCGACCGGGAGTGCCTGGCCGAACTCGCCAAGGCGCTGGACTCCGAGCGGTTGCGGCGGCTCGCCACCAGTGAGCTGGCGTGGGACGAGGTCGTCTCGGTGATCCCGGATGGGGTGAGCGAGGTCTACGACCTGACCGTCGAGGGCAGCCACAACTTCGTCGCGGGCGACCTGATCGTGCACAACTCCACGATCGGGCTGGACTTCGCCAGGTCCTGCTCGATCAAGCACGGGATGACCTCGGCCATCTTCTCGCTGGAGATGGGCCGCAGCGAGATCACGATGCGGTTGCTGTCGGCCGAGGCGAAGGTACCGCTGCACCACATGCGCTCAGGCACGATGAACGAGGAGGACTGGACCCGGCTGGCCAGACGGATGGGAGAGGTTGCTGACGCCCCGCTGTACATCGACGACTCACCGAACCTGACGATGATGGAGATCCGGGCCAAGGCGCGGCGGCTGCGGCAACGGCATGACCTACGGCTGGTCATCGTGGACTATCTGCAGCTCATGACCAGCGGTAAGAAGGTGGAGTCCCGGCAGCAGGAGGTCTCCGAGTTCTCCCGGTCGCTGAAGCTCTTGGCCAAGGAGCTCGAGGTGCCCGTCGTCGCCATCTGCCAGCTCAACCGCAGCCCCGAGCAGCGCCAGGACAAGAAGCCGATGCTGTCCGACCTGCGCGAGTCCGGCTGCCTCGCGGCGGCGAGCAGGGTTCTCCGCGCGGACACCGGGGCCGAGGTCAGCATGGGCGAGCTGGTCGCCTCCGGCGAGCGCGACATTCCGGTCTGGTCCCTGGACGAGCATCAGCGGGTGGTGCCGCAGACCATGACCCACGCGTTCGCCAGCGGCGTCAAGGACGTCTTCGCGCTGCGGCTGGCCTCGGGCCGCCAGATCGAGGCGACCGCGAACCACCCGTTCCTGACGCCGGGCGGATGGCGCCCGCTCGGTGAGCTTGCCGTCGGTGACCGGCTGGCGGCTCTCCGGCGGGTTCCAGCAGCGCGGCGGGTTGTAGACGTCGCGCCGCTCAGGGTGTCCGATGGTCGGCTGTCCCGGTTGGCGTTCGGCCTGCCCGAGGCGCGGCTGGGTAAGTTTCTCGCCGACCTGTGGTCCTACGGCGGCTCCGTGCGCTGGCTGGTCGACGAGGATCGGGCCGACATTCGCTACAGCTCCGCCTCCCGCCATGTGGTCGACGACCTGGCCCGCCTGCTGTTGCGCTTCAACGTCTTCGGACACGTGCAGGCCGAGGCCAGCGGGTTCTGCCTGGCGGTGGTGGAGCTGGTCGATCAACAGCGCTTCTTCGACTGCGTCTCGATCAACGCCGCCCTACCTGAGTCCTGGCGCCCGGTGCTGTTGAAGCTGCGGATGGCCGCGGCGGGTCACGAGTTCAGCCGCCGCTCGGAGTCTCGCCGCTCCGATCCCCCGCGGACGGCGAACGGCGACGTGTGCTGGGACAGTGTCGAGTCGATCGAGAGCATCGGTGTGCAGGAGGTGTACGACGCCACCGTGCCCGGCACCCAGAACTTCATCGCCGACGGCATCGCCGTGCACAACTCACTGGAACAGGATGCCGACATGGTGGTGCTCATCCACCGCGAGGACTTCTACGAGCGGGAGTCGCCGCGCGCCGGCGAGGCCGACCTGCTGCTGGTCAAGCACCGCAACGGCCCGACCGCCACCTGCACGGTCGCCTTCCAGGGCCACTACAGCCGCTTCGTCGACATGGTCCAGCCCTAGATGATCATCTAGGGCCGACATCCGCCGAGTGCTGCGATCCGCGCTCATGAGTTCCGTGATGACCGCGCCTCGTCACGCCTCTGCAAACGCGGCGCTTACGCGCACCGGAACACGGGCCTTGCCGCCGCTCTTCAGCATTGCTGGAACTGCCGACCGGGAACGGATGGTCAGTCGTCGTGAGCCGCGTGCCGGAAGTCGGAAGCCGCGAGGGCGACCGCACTGACCGCGACGCCAAGGACGCCGACCCAGATGGCGAACCGGGACGCCACCGCGTCGGCGAGCAGCCCACCCAGCGGCGCACCGACAACGATGGCAGCTCGGTTGAGCGACCGCATCGTGGCATTCATCCGGCCCTGGAGGTGGTCGGGGGTCACCGCCTGACGGTAGGAGAGCTCCACCGGACCCTCGGCGCCCAGTCCGAGCCCGAAGAGGAACTGTCCGAGCCCTGCGACGGCCACCACACCAGTCGCCCCGAGGACGTCCGCCCCGGGCGTGATGGCCACGACGGCGAAGCCCGCGGCCTCCAAAAGGCGGGCGGCCGTGACTGTCCTGACGATGCTCAGCCGTCGGCCGAGCCATCCCGACAAGCTGCTGCCGAGGAGACCGCCGACGCCGGCCAGCGTCAGGGTGATGCCAAGCCCGCCGGGTCCCATTCCGAGCTCGCGCAGCGCGAAGGGTACGTATACGGTGCCAAGGACACCATTGAAGAGAAACCAGGCGTGCGTGCCGAGGGCGAGTGGCCGCAACGTTCGATGGCGGTAGACCCAGCGGAGTCCCTCGCGCAGCTCCGTCACCACCGAGGTGACACGTCGGCCGGACCGCTCCGGAGCCGGGTCATCGATGGGGGTCCGGGCGATCAGCACGCCGGAGACGAGGTAAGAGATGGCGTCGGCCAGTACGGCGACGGGTGCCCCCAGCCAGGCAACGAGCCCGCCACCAAGCGCCGGACCGGAAGTTTGGGCGACGGCGTTGCTCTGCTCAAGCCGCGCGTTCGCTCGTGGCAGCGCGGCTCGTGGCAGCAGCCGCGGCAGGAACGACTGGTGGGCGGCGTCGTTGAAGACCGAGAGCAGCCCGAAAGCAGCCATCAGGCAAATGAGCACGACGACGGACAAGGTCTGCGTGAGGGCGAACAGCGGCACGGTGCCGAGCACAAAGGCGCGTGCCAGGTCGGTGCTGACCAGCAGCGGCTTGCGGCGCACCCGGTCCGCCAGGACACCGACGAGCAGACCCACCACGAGGTAGGGCGCCCACCGCGCTGCGTTGACCCAGCCGACGTCAGCGGCCGAGCCGTCCAGGTCGACCACCACGAGGACCCCGATGGCCAGAGTGGTGATGTAGGTACCAAAGGCTGAGATCGTCGTCGCCGCCCAAAACCGGCGAAAGCCGGGATGGCCACGCAGGCGTAGCGGCTCAATCCCCATCAGTACCCCGCCGCAGTCCGATCCAGTTCAGCGGGAAACAGCCGGAACCCCTCGGCAGCGGCGGCCCGGCGCAACCGAGGGTCGTAGCAGCCAAAGGTGCGGCATTCAGGGACCACGCCGGCCACCGTGCGGGCGCAGGACAGCTGAACGGCGGCATAGCCGCACAGGCCGTGGCTGCCGATGAAGCGGGCGGCTCGGCCCAGGATCGCCGGCGAGACGAGCACGACGATGTACGCCGGCGGGTTGTCGACCTGACCGGCGTAGTCGGCTTCGAATGCGGCGACCAGCAGCGATGCGTCTTCCGCGGACAGCTGCCCCAGCCGATGCTTGCGCCAGATCGCCGATGGCACCTCCACCCGCGCCAGCTGGGAAACGATGACTGGACCCGCGGCGTCCAGCTCTGGCCTGCCTGGCTCGTCGGCGTACCGGGTGACCAGCGCCGAGGAATCCGCGAACAGCGTCACTCCCGCTCGCTGGTCACCAAGTCCACCAGGGACACCCTCTGGCCGGCCCGAGCCCTTACCAGCGCCGCGGGGTCGGGACGCCCCGCTCCGGCCGGCCTGAACAGCGGCGCTTTGAACCCGTTGCACCAACTCTTCGGGAGCGCGCCAGGTGACCTGACTCATGCCTGCATGCTCGCAGGTACGCCTGCAGCGATGCGATGACAGCCCACGAGCCGGTGGCTGCGAGACCAAGTACGGCAGCGACTGGCACTTCCACGTCCAAGACGGCGCATTCCACAGCGGTGACGGCAATTCCGGACTCGTGTTCCGTGCCCCTGCAGCCACGGCGTTCGGCTTCGTCAAGGGGCAGTTCGGCCAGACCCGCCGGAGGTGCACCGCAGCGGGGGCCCCGGCGTAGCACGCGTCGCCTCGAAGAACTGAACAGCCGCCCTGCCAGACTTGGCGTGGTGCAGGTCCCTGTGTTCGGCGATGGCGTCGTACTGCTGACCGCCCATGAGCTCGGTGACATACCCGATCACGTGGCCGGCGAAGACGAGGAGACGGCCCGTCGCTTCGGATGGTGGCCGCGCAGCTCAACGGCCGCCGATGTCCAGGCGGCCCATGCCGGCTGGGCCGAGCAGTGGGCGGTCGATGGCCCGACCCGCGCGTTCGCCGTACGGGAAGCATCTGGCCAGCGCCTCGTCGGGGGAGGCGAATTGCGGCTGCAAGCTGACGGTTCGGGTCACGTCTCCTATTGGACCCACGCCAGTGAACGTCGGAAGGGTTACGCGGGGCGGGCGCTGCGGCTGCTCTGTGAGTACGCAGATTCCGTCGGCGTCGCGCGACTGGAGTCTCACGTTGCGCACGACAACACCTCGTCACGGCTTGTGTGTCAGCGGGCGAGCTTTGTCGAGTCAGGCACGTTTCTCGAGCAGGAGACCGTCATGGTGCGCTATGTCCGTCGTACCCCGGCTGCACAGGAGGTGCACTGACATGGAGCGCGTGACGGGGATCGGCGGGTTCTTCTTTCGCGCCGCCGACCCGGCGAGACTCGGACGGTGGTACGCCGAACACCTCGGGGTCGACCCGCCGCCGGAGTCCTACGACGACCCGTCGTGGTGGCAGCAGGGCGGGCCGACGGTGTTAGCGCCAATGACCGCTGATTCCCCGCATTTCGGCCGACCCGAGCAGAGCTGGTCGATCAACTTCCGCGTCGACGACCTCGACGCCATGGTCACCCAACTCCGGGCCGCGGGGGTCGACGTCGCTGTGGAAGCCGACCGCTATCCGAACGGCCGCTTCGCCAACCTGGCCGATCCGGACGGCAACCCGATCCAGCTCTGGGAACCCGCTGGTGTCGATGCGCGAGGTCACCGACCGGGCCGTGGGCACAGGTAGGAAGCGTCCACGCGCGGGTCCTTCACAATGCACCCGATTGGTGGAACGCTTCGTCCCCGACCTAGGGAGGGCCGGCAATGAGCCTGCGTGACAGCGGTGTCTTCGCGACCCGTGACGTCACCGACCTGGTCGACGACACCGAGCACGGCCCTCAACTCAGGCGGTCGGTGAGCGCGCTCGGGCCGGATGGCTGCCCGGTCGGCTGTCGTCAGAAGGGCGGGAGCTGGTCGCCGACCTGGGTCGCCGGCGGTCCGAGGACGGGCTGGCGGCCGTCTTCAGCTCGGATCTGACCCGCGCCGTCGAGACGGCGTCGATCGCGTTCGGCGGCCGACTGCCGATTCTGCTGGACTGGCGC
>JACCTY010000148.1 GCA_013812145.1 Geodermatophilaceae bacterium
GGCGGGCCGTGCACGAAGGCTCCGCCGGCGGCGACCGGGCCGCCGAGGGGTCGATCGCCTACTCCGCCACCGCCGACACCGAGGAGAGTGCGCTGTGATCCCCTCCGCGTTCGAGTACGTCCGTCCATCCACAGTGGACGAGGCGATACAGGCGCTCGCCTCCGGTGAGGACGTGAAGTTGCTCGCCGGCGGCCAGTCCCTCATCCCCGTCATGCGGCTGCGCCTGGCCGCGCCGGAGACCGTCGTGGACATCAGCCGGGTCGCCGAGATGCGCGGCGTACGCGAGGACGGCGACGCCATCGTCATCGGCGCGATGACCACCCACGACGAGATCCTCAAGGATCCGCTGGTGCGCGAGCACGCCAACCTCATCGCACAAGCCACCGAGACGGTTGCGGACCCCGCGGTCCGTCATCGCGGGACGTTCGGTGGAGCGCTTGCGCACGCCGACCCGGCCGGTGACCTTCCGGCGGTTGCCCTGGCGCTGGACGCGGAAATGGTGATCGCCGGGACCGGGGGGCGCCGTACGGTGCCGGCGAAGGAGTTCTTCCTCGACTACCTCACGACCGCCGTGGGCGAGGACGAACTGCTTGTCGAGATCCGGGTGCCGAAGCTGTCCGGGGATTGGGGTTCCCACTACGAGAAGTTCAACCGGGTCGCGCAGGCCTGGTCGATCGTGGGGGTGGCCGCAGCGGTACGCCGGGAGAACGGGAACATCGCCGAGGCACGGATCGGCCTGACGAACATGTCGACGGTCCCGGTGCGGGCCGCAGGCGTGGAGTCCGCGCTGGTCGGTGGCGCAGCCACCGCCGAGGCGGTCGCGGCTGCGGCCGCGCACGCCGGCGAAGGGACGAACCCGACCGACGACCTCAACGCAAAGGCCGACTACCGCAGTCACCTGGCAGAGGTGCTCACGAAGCGGGCTGTGCTCGCCGCAGCCGGTCTCGACTGAGAGGGTGGACCCATGCAACTAGAGCACTCCTTCACCGTCCCGGTCGGCGTCGAGCAGGCGTGGGAAGTCCTGCTGGACATCGAGCGGGTCGCCCCCTGCATGCCTGGCGCCGTACTCGACTCGGTCGAGGGTGACAACTTCACCGGCCGGGTCAAGATCAAGCTCGGCCCGGTCAACCTGACGTACAAGGGTTCGGCGTCGTTCGTGGAGAAGGATGCCGACGCCCGGCGGGTCGTGCTGGACGCCAAGGGCAAGGACGCGCGGGGCAACGGGACCGCGGCGGCAACGGTCACCGCAACACTGGTCGGCGTCGGCGATTCGACCGAAGTCAAGGTCCTCACCGACCTGAACATCACCGGCAAGCCGGCGCAGTTCGGCCGTGGCGTGATGGTCGACGTGGGCAACAAGCTGATCGGGCAGTTCGCCAGCTGCCTGGAGGACAAGATCAGCGGCGGATCCGAGGTGGAGGCCGCCGCGAAGTCCGAGGCGGCTGCTTCCCCGCACGAGGAGGTGCCGGCCGAGGACAGCGCAGCGGCGCAGCCAGCGCCGTCGGAGTCCGCCTCGCCCCCCGCGGTTGCCGCTGCTCCGGCCCGCAGCCCCGCTCGTGAGCCGGAGCCGATCGACCTGCTCGAACTCGCCGGTGGGTCGGTGATGACCCGGGTGGCGCCCGCAGCCGGCGGGGTCGCCCTACTGCTGCTGATCTTCTTCTTCCTGCGCCGCCGCCACTGACCGTGCGCACGGCGGCCGGGGATTGATCAGCGGGCGCTGAGCGTTGACCCTGGACAGCAGGGTGCTCGCGCGCCCGCCGTCGGAAGGAAACGTCAGTGTTGGACCCCAACGATCTCTACCTGCTCGACGACGATCTGCCTGATCTCGTCAACCCGGTGCTTGTCGTGGCGCTGCCCGGCTTCGTCGACGCCGGCGCGGCCGGCCGGCTGCTGGGCCGGCAACTGCTCGACACGCTGCCGAATCGGCCACTCGTCACGTTCGACGTCGACCAACTCATCGACCACCGCTCGCACCGCCCGGTCATGGTCTTCGCGGAGGACCATTGGGATTCCTATCGGCCGCACTCGCTGGCGCTGCACCTGATGCACGACGAGGCGAGCGAGCCGTTCCTGTTCCTCACCGGCCCCGAGCCGGACTATCAGTGGGAACGCTTCACCACCGCGGTACGAAATCTGATCGAGCGGTTCGAGGTACGGCTCACCGTCGGCATCAATGCGATCCCGATGGCGGTGCCGCACACCCGGCCCACCGGACTGACCGCACACGCCACCCGCCCGGAGCTGGTCGCCGGCTACGAGCCGTGGCTGGCCACGGTGCAGGTCCCGGGCAGCGTCGCGGCGCTGCTGGAGTACCGGCTGGGCGAGGCCGGCCAGGACGCCATGGGCTTCGCCGTACACGTGCCGCACTACCTGGCGCAGGCGGAGTACCCGGATGCCGCCGACACGCTACTCGACGCCATCGCCCGCGCCACCGGGCTCGTGCTGCCGCGCGCGGAGTTACGCAGCGCCGCCGAGCAGACCCGAGGAAAGATCGACGAGCAGGTCGGCCGTTCGGAGGAGGTGGCGGCCGTTGTCCACGCGCTGGAACAGCAGTACGACACCTTCGCCGAGTCCCGCGGCAGGGTCCCGCTGATGACCGCCGACCGCGAGTCGCTGCCAACAGCTGATGAGCTCGGAGCGGAGCTGGAGCGTTTCCTCGCCGAGCAGAACCGCAAGGACGACTGATCGGCCGGAGAGGACGAGCTGAGCCATGGCTGTTGAGTTCAACCACACGATCGTCGGCTCGCGGGACAAGCGGGCTGGCGCCGCGTTCCTGGCCGACGTACTCGGACTGCCCGACCCCACACCGTTCGGCCCGTTCATGGAGGTCCGGCTGGACAACGGGGTCAGCCTGGACTTCATCGAACATGACGGTGAGATCGCGTCCGCCCACTACGCGTTCCTGGTCACCGAGACCGAGTTCGACGGTGTTCTGGGCAGGCTCCAGGCGAAGGGCGTGACCTACTACGCCGACCCGGGACACCGGGAATCCGGCGAGATCAACACGAACGACGGCGGTCGAGGCATGTACTTCGACGACCCGAACGGTCACAACCTCGAGGTCTTGACCCGGCCGTACGGCAGTGGTCCGGCCTGATTCGATGAAGTTCATTGAACTGCGCAGGCACACCGACAACGACGGCGACCAGCTGACCGACGAGGGCGTCACCGCAGCGGAGCGGATTGCCGGCCGGCTGCACCCGCCGTACGACATGTTCGTGTCCAGCGGAGCGGCCCGGGCCAGCCAGACTTTGCAGATCTGGCGCACAGCGGTGGGCGGCGAGCCGCCGGTCGAGGAGCAGACCGGGCTGCGGTCGCGGCAGGAGGACCGCTGGCGGGACGCCTACAAGTCGGCGGGCAGCGGGGAGCTGGCGCGGATGCGCGACGCCGACCCGGAACTGGTGCTGGCGGACTCGGCCACGCTCGCGGCCGCGCTGACAGAGATCTTCGACCGCCTGCCCGAGGGTGGACGGGCGCTGGTCGTCGGCCACAGCCCGACGAACGAGGCGGCGGTCCTCGGCCTGACCGGTGAGTTCGTCGACCCGCTCGACAAAGGGGCCGGAGTGCTCGTGATCCAGGAGGCCGGCAGCTACCGGGTGGAACCTGTCGGCTGACCGGGGCAATGATTGAATGCCCCGGATGAGCCGCCCAGCCCCGACCGAAGCGGTGGCGACGGCTCGGCGCAGGCCCGGCCGACAGGCCCGCGGGGTCGCCCTCTGCATCGTCTCGGCGCTGTCCTTCGCCGTCCTCCCGTTCGTGGCGAATGCGGCGTACGACGCCGGGGTGGGTCTGGCCGAGTTGCTGCTGCTCCGGTTCGCGATCGCGGCGGTCGTGCTCTGGCTCCTCGTGCTGCGCCGGCCCCAGTCGAGGCCTCGGGTCCGGACGGCGGCGGCCGGTTTCGCCTTGGGGGCGATCGGTTACGCGACCCAGTCCGCGCTCTACTTCGCCGCCCTGAACTACATCCAGCCGAGCCTGGACACCCTGCTGCTCTACACGTTCCCGGTCATTGTCTTCACCGTCTCGGTGCTTCGTGGCCGGGAGCGGGCGACCGCCCTCCGGCTCGGTGCGTTGGTACTGGCCTTGGCCGGGGTCGCGGCGGTGCTGCTCGGCAGCGACGCCGGCAGCCTCGACCCGCTGGGGGTGGCGCTCGGGCTGGCGTCCGCTGCGGCGTATTCGACGTACATCCTCATCGGCGACGGCATCGACCCGGCGCTGGACCGGCTCACCCTCAGCGCGCTGATCTGCACCGGCGCGGCGTTGACATACGCGCTCGTCACGCTGAGCAGGGGCGGACCCGACTTCGGTTTCGACTCTGCCGGTTGGCTGTGGGCATCGACACTTGCGCTGGTCAGCACGGTCGTCGCGGTCGGGACGTTCTTCGCGGGGATGCGCCTGATCGGTGCCTCCACCGCCTCCATCGTGTCCTGCGTTGAGCCGGTCGCCACCGTCTTGATCGGGGTCAGCCTGTACGGCGATGCGCTGGGGCCGGTGCAGTTGGCCGGCGCCGCGGCGGTGGTGACGGCGGTGGTGTTGCTCCAGCTCAAGTCGCGACGGAGCCGCCTGCGGGAGGCGTGAGGCTCAGCTCCGTGCTCTGCGGCCGGACAGATCGAGTGCCGGAGTACGCCGGCCAGCACCGTCGCCGAGTCCATGCTGGTGCAAGGGACTGGCCTCTGAACTGCCGTGGTAGCGAATCCACCAGCGGCTGCAGTGCCGGCGGGAAGCAGCCGCTGCGCGTTGCGTCCGTACGTCTGAGCGGTATGGCGCTCGAACCTACGGACGTAAGCACTCTGACGGCGACCCGGTGGTCATCCTGTCTGCTTGAGCAATGGTTGCAGACCGAGTTTCTGCATCGTGGTGTCACGGACGTCCGCCAGGTATTCCATTGCGCCTGATTGGCCCTCGACATTCCAGGCCTGGCGAAGTGGCGTGAGTGAGTTCGGTTCCGGTCCAAGTTGAGCCAGCGCGTCCGCTCGGATGGTATCGATGGACTCGGCACGCCCGAGCAGGGGCAGACCATGCGCATAGCCGACCGTGTACCAATGGCTGGGAAACCAATTCTCGGGTCCCGGGGCGAAGTACTTGGCATCAAGCTGAGCCATGAACCCTGCTGTTGTTCCCCAGTCGCGCCAGAAGTGGGTTGCCTCAGTCGAAAACCATGTGGCGGCCCCGTCCATCCAGTCTTCAGCGCTCCAATCGAAACGCTGACGACTCAGTATGTGCCAGTTGAGGTTGAATGAGCTGCTGCGGACGAACAGCGGCACCACGAAAGCCAAGAGCTTCGCCTCGTGCGGAAATGCTGCCGGATTGTAGTAAGCGACTTGAACCATCCAATCGTCGCCTGAGCGAGCCAAGTGGCCCGACCGCAGCACCACCCAATCTTCACCTAGTTGCGGCAAAAGCGTCCGCTTGGCGAAGAAGACCCAGTCCTTCTTACTGACCACGGACCCACCAGCGACCCAACATGAATCATCCGCGGGGGCGGATCGGCACTACGTCATTGAGCCGGAGTCCGTGGCGGGCAGTGTGCTCCCACCATCGTGCGGCGTTCGCGCTGCCGGTCTTGAGGATCACTCGGGGTGCCCGCGGGTCGTCGACGTCCTCGAAGTCCACCCGGTGAAACACCCGTCGTGCCACCAGTACACCGCCGGGCAGACCGGATCCGGGGCATCCCGGAACAACGCAGCCGCAACCTGCCTGAACACCGCGGCGAACCCCACAGCACGGTCGGAGGTGACCGGGTAGAGCAGCAGCACGCTGCCGGCCGGCGCAGCGACAAACGCCCCGTACGGCGACGGGTCCGGCAGGAACTGGTGCACCAGCATCAGCCCAGTAGCCACATAGGAATTGTTGTCCTTGGCGATCAGTCGCACCCGGTCCATCGGAGTGACCTCGTGCTCACGGTCGTCCAGCCCGCCAAGCTCCATGCGAACGGTATTGCCGATCGCCTCCTGCAGCAATTCTGATTCCGAGTGACCAGGGGCAAGCGCGTTGACGTTTGCGGTCGTCTGGTCGGTAGCCATCTTCCCTGTCTACCAGCCGGTCAGCGCGAACCCGTCGGCCACCGCGGCGGCCAATGCCAAAAAGGCATTGGTGGTCGGCCGGCGCAGATCCGACATCGCGATGCGACCGCCGGCGACGAGGTGCGGATCGTAGGGAATCTCTACGACGGTCCGGCAGCGGTCGGCGAAGTGCTCCCGGACGGCCGCCGGGTCGATCGCCTGGGTCGCCGGGCGAACCGAACTGATCACCGCCACCGACCGGTACACCAGATCGCCGTAACCGTGTGCGACCAACCAGTCCAGCGTCTTCGTCGCCCGCGTAGCGCCGTCCACGCTCGGAGCGCCGACCACGACCAGGGAGTCGGCCAGGGCCAGCGTCCCGGCCATCGCCGAATGCAAGAGCCCGGTTCCGGAGTCGGTGATGATGATGTTGAAGTAGCGCTCGAGAACGCCGACGACGGCGCGGTACTGCTCCTCGTCGAACGCGTGGGACGTCTCCGGATCCTGGCCCGAGGCCAGCACCTGCAGCCGCTCGGCCAGATACATGTACGCCGAGACGTCCGCGTACGACGCGATGTCCGCGATCCCCGCGAGCAGATCGTGCACCGTTACCGTCACGTCGCCGGTCAGCCGCTCGGCCAGGGTGCCGGCGTCGGGGTTCGCGTCGATGGCGACCACCCGGTCACCCCGGTAGTGCGACAACGTCAATCCCAGGCAGGCCGTGGTCGTCGTCTTGCCGATGCCGCCTTTCAGTGACACCACAGCGATGCGGTGCCGGCCACTGACCGGCGTTCTGATCCGCCGGATGAGGTGGGCTTGATGACGCTCGGCGGCCGACAGGCCGGGGTTGATCGTGCCTCCCGTCGCCTTGTGCAAGATGCGCCGCCAACCGCTGCTCGGCACATCCTCACGGGGGCGCAGCAGGGTTGCCGACGCCAGGTCAGCCGCCGATGCCGACCGTCGCCGCGGCTGCTCGGGACCAGCGGCAGCCGGATGAGCCGGTATGACGACAGCAGGGCTGGTCGCCGGTTCCTTCCGGCGGCGGTGCGAGCGTGACGGCTGGCCGTTCTGCGGCCGACCGATGCCCGGTGGCGGCCGCGGCGGCTCCTGAGCGTCCGCAGCCGGGGGTTCGTCAGTCGCCTGCCGCGCCGGCGCTGGCTGCTCGCTGCCGACTTGCGCGACGGTCCCAAAGCGCTCCCATGCCGCCTTCCACCGCTGCTCGTCGGTGTATCGCACCGCCGGATCGCTGGGCGCCTCGTGGTCCGTCGCCGACCCGGCCGGAGGGCTCCGGTCTTGTTGCTCGGACACGAGACGCCCTCCCACTCTCGGCTGTCGGCACGGACCTGGCTTCGACCCGCTCGGACCTTCACGGTAGGCCCGCGGCCTCGATGTGGCCCGATCGTCCGTCGCGGCAGGGCTACCTGGTGTCCCCGGCCGGGTGCGCAAAGCCTTCGGCCACCGCCACGGCAGCCGCGAGAAAGGCTTCAGCAGTCGGCCGCTGCCATTCCGCCCGGTCTATCCGCCCGCCGGTTGCCAGGTGCGGGTCATAGGGGATCTCGACGACCCGGCGACAGCGGGCCGTGAAATGGTTACGGAGGAGGGCCACGTTCACGTCCCCGGTGTCCGGGCGAAGCGAGCTGATCACCGCCACCGATCTCGCCACCAGCTCGCCGTAGCCGTGCACGACAAGCCAGTCCAGCGTCTTGGCCGCCCGACCAGCCCCGTCCACGGTCGGCCCGGCAACGACCACCAGGGAGTTCGCCAGACGGAGCGTTCCGGTCATCGCCGAATGCAGCAGCCCGGTACCGGAGTCGACGAGCACGATGTTGAAGAACCTGGCCAGCACCTCGTCGACAGCTCGGTAGCTGTTCTCGTCGAAGGCCTCGGACATCTCCGGCTGCTGCTGGGAGCCAAGGACCTGCAGGCGTTCGGCCAGCGACGTGTACGACGCGATGTCGGTGAAGGAGCGCACGTCGCCGACGTCGGCCAACAGGTCGCTGACACTCCTGCCGCGTTCACCACCGGTCAGCCGCTCGGCCAGTGTCCCGGAATCCGGATTGGCGTCCAGCGCGACCACTCGGTCGCCCCGATGCTGGGCGAGTGTCAGGCCGAGGCAGGCCGTCGTCGTCGTCTTGCCGACCCCGCCCTTGAGCGAGATCACCGCGATCCGGTGACAGCCCTCCACCGGAGTGACAATCCTGCGCATGACATCCCGCTCGCGCTGTTCAGCAGCGGACAGCCCGGGGTTCACCGAGCCGCCGGACGCCTTGAGCAGGACGCGCCGCCAGCCCTTGGCCGGTCGGTCCGCTCGGGGGCGGAGCAGAGTCCGCGATGACAACTCCTCGGCCGAGGGGAGGCGTACGTCGGACTCCGAAGGGGCGGGCTGGGCTTCACCAGCTGGGACCGCCGGTGGCACGGGCGGCCTGACTGCTGGCGGCACCGCGCGGGAGGCTTTTTGTCGCTGATGCCGGGGTGCGCGGTTCGCTGCGACAACGGGTGCCGCGACGGGCTCGGCTGCGACGGCGGCCGGACCGAGCGGCTGTCCGTTCGCGTTGGCGGTGATCGGCGGATCATCGGCGGCGTCGCTGTCATCATGGGCAGCCTGGAACCGGTCCCACGAGGCCTGCCAGCGATGGCCATCGACCGGCCGGATGGGACGGCCCTCAGCTGGTTGGTCTCGCGGTTCGGCCGGCTGCCGGCCCGCATCTCGCCCGTCAGGCACCAGTGACGCCTCCTGAGTGTTCCGCGAGGCCCACTCCGTGCGATGGAACCCTGCGGGTTGCGGCACCCAGGCTAGCGCCCACCGCGACTCGGCAGCGAACGAACGTCAGCGGTGGGCCATGGTGAGCAGGTGAGAGCTGGCTCCCAACAGCGTCGGCTCGGCTTCGATCCGCCGTAGCCAGCCGAGCAGCAGCCCGCGCCGTACCGGGTCGTCGAGCAGCACCGGCAGGGTGCCGACCAGCCATGCGGTGCACTCCACCCCGAGCACGCAGTGCAACCTCAACCCGGCGTCGGCGACCTCGCCGGCGAGTTCGTCAGGATGGTGGAAGTACGCCGTGGTGAACCGGCCGGGCACGTTCAGCTCGTTGCGGTGCCTGCCGTCGTTGAGATCGGCGTCGACCACGTGGAGGAAGCTCGGATCGCCGATCAGGTCTTGGCGCAGGCCGTCGTTCAGGGCGGCGAACCTGCTGATCGCAGCGCCCGCGATCACGCCCCCTGACACGACGACTCGCCCGAACTCACGCCACGCCTGAACCCGGTCCGCCCTGTCGATCAGGTGGTACAACGGGCCGAGTGCCAGCACCGCGTCGTACGACGCCTCGCCCTCGACCAACGCCCGCGCGTCACCCACCGCCGCCGTCACACCGGACAGTGCAGCTGCCTGCTCGACGTGCAACGGCACCGGGTCGACGACATGGACTTGGTAGCCGAGACCAGCCAGCCCGCATAGTGCCCGAGCCGCCGCCGACGTCCAGAACGCGAGCCAACCTAGACCGGCTAGGTTCTCCCGTCATGGGACTTCTTAGCGACCGGGTAGTCATCGTGACCGGTGCCGGTCGCGGTCTGGGCCGGGGCGAGGCGCTGGAACTCGCCCGGCAGGGTGCGGCCG
>JACCTY010000179.1 GCA_013812145.1 Geodermatophilaceae bacterium
GGGCTGGATCGCGCCGGCGGACTGCACCGAGGTGCGGGTGACGCTGACCGACGCCGAGCGGATGGCCTACGCGACCGCCGAGCCGGAGGACCGCTACCGCGTCTGCGCCACCGCCCGGACCAAGCTCGCCGTCGTACGCAGCCTGGTCGCGCGGCACACCGGGGAGCAGGTGCTGGTGATCGGCGCCTACCTCGACCAGCTCGACGAACTCGGCGCCGACCTGGACGTGCCGATCATCCAGGGCTCGACGACGAACCGCGAGCGCGAGCGGCTCTACGCCGCATTCCGGACCGGTGAGATCCCGACGCTTGTCGTGTCCAAGGTGGCGAACTTCTCTATCGACCTGCCCGAGGCCTCGGTGGCGATCCAGGTGTCCGGGACGTTCGGGTCGCGGCAGGAGGAGGCGCAGCGGCTGGGCCGGGTGCTGCGGCCGAAGTCCGACGGCCGGCAGGCGCACTTCTACACGGTGGTATCCCGCGACACCCTGGATCAGGACTATGCAGCTCACCGGCAGCGGTTCCTCGCCGAACAGGGTTACGCGTACACGATCGTCGACGCGGACGACGTCGTCGGGCCGGCCCTTCCCGACGCGTAACGGGCGGCTCAGCCGAAACCGCGGTCGTCCTGCTTGAGCGCGGTGTCCACGGACAGCGCGCTGGCGACCACCATGCTCAGCAGCGGATCGTTGAGGCCCCGCTGAATCTGGACGACGTAGTTGTCCGCCGTCGTGAACATCGTCTTCGCCAGGCCCTCCCAGGTCTTGGTGATCCGCGCCACCTCGGCGCCGCCCTGATCAAGGACGGCGAAGTTCCACGCCCGCCAGTTCTCCGCGCGAATCGACCCGATCACGCCGTACGGGGTCTCGAAGTCGAAACGGATCTTGCCGATCGCGTTCTGCTGCGCGATCCGGCCGATCTCCTGACCATCCGGCCGGGCGACGATCACGGTGGACTTGATGAACTTCGCCGGTCGGGTCAACACCAGCTGGGGATGGCCGGCGCTGTCGCGCACCTCCAGCCGGTGGGTCAGGAACTGATCCACCGACGCGAGGAAGCGGACGGCCTTCTTCAGACCGCTCTGGCCGACCTGGACCACCGAACCGAGCTGGTTGCCGCGCTGGTCGTAGACGGCGTACTCGTTGGTTAGCTCGATCAGCTTCGCCTTTTGGTTCACCACCAGCACCGGCTCGGTGAACAGGGTTCCGCCCCCCTGCTGCACCGGGGCCACCCGTGCCTGCTCCTGGACCTGGCGCTGCACCCGCGCCGGATCACTGACCTGGACCTGCGGTGGCGGCTGGGTGTGCTCCGTCCACTGCTGGCCGTCCCACCAGCGCTGCCACGGCGTACCGGCCGGATCGGCGTACCACCCCGGCTGCGGCGAAGCTCCGGTCATCGGACCGGCTCGGTTCTGACCATGACGGCGAGGTTAGCCGCCTCGTGCCACCCTGGTCGCTGTGCCCGCCGTTCAGCCCGACCTGCTGGCCAGGTGGACGTCGGTGGTCGGCCCGGGTGAGGCGTCGAGGGGTGCTTGGACCGACCTGGTCAGCCGCTGGAGCGAGCCACACCGGCACTACCACGGCCTGGCCCACCTCGTCGCCGTACTGTCCATTGTGGACGATCATGCCTCGACGGTCGACGATGCCGACCCGGTCCGGTTGGCGGCCTGGTACCACGATGCGGTCTACGACCCGACCCGCACGGACAACGAGGAGCGCAGCGCCGGACTCGCGCGGACGGCGCTGTCACCGCTCGGCCTCGGGACCGCGACGGTCGCCGAGGTGTGCCGGCTGGTCATGGTGACCAAGACGCACCGGTACGACGCAGCGGACGCCGATGCCGCCCTGCTCTGTGACGCCGACCTGTCGATCCTGGCCGCGCCACCGCCGGTCTACGTCGGCTACGTCAACGCCATCCGAGCGGAGTACGCGCACGTGCCCGACTCGGAGTTCCGCGTCGGACGGGCCGATGTACTGACCTCGCTGCTCGCCCGCGATCGATTGTTCGGAACTACCGGCTTGGTCGCGCTCGAGCAACCGGCGCGCGACAACATGCGCGCCGAACTGGCCTTGCTGCGGGCTTAGCCACAGCCTTGATTGCCGATTGTCGCCAAATCCGGCCAGAATTACCGGGTGCGCACGCTGTGGCTTGTCCTTGCATCAGCTGGTGTCCTGACCAGCTGCTTCGGGGATCCGCCGCCGGATCCGTCGGTGGCGCCGCTTGAGGTGGTGCACGGAAGCAGGCAGCAGCCAACCGAGCCTTGCCTGCTGAATCGGTACGAAGTCGGTGCCGGGACGCACGAACTCGTCCTCATCGCCGAGGGCCAGCCGGTCACGGTCAGCGTCCGGGACAGCACCAGCAGCGTCGTGTACCGGACCGAGGCGTCCCGAGGGGACGGCGAAGTGGTTCCCGGATCCGTCGAGCTGGGTGCCGGGACCTATGTGGTCGAGTGCACGGCGGGGGAGACCTCATCTGAAGCGACCCTTGTGGTCACTCCCTGACACCGATTCGCTTGGTGGAAACGTAGGCTGCCCGTCGTGTGTCATGTCCGCCTGCTCGTTCTGCTGGCTCTGTGCAGCTGCGCGTCGGAAGTAGCGGGGCAAGGTAGCAGCGCGGCAGCCGAGGAGGCTGCCGGCTACACCACCGACGGCGACGTCCCGGGCGTGACGATCCTGAATTCACCGCGGACGGCGCACACCACGGAGGACGTCGAGTACCCCGAATCCTCGCCGTACGGCGGCGATCACGACCCGGCCTGGGCGGACTGCACAGGCACGGTCTACCCCGAGCCGATCCGGTCGGAGAACGCCGTGCACTCGCTGGAACACGGAGCGGTCCGGAGCTGGATACGGCGGTGTCCGTGCAGTCGTGGGCCCGCCAGCTCAAGGTGGACACTGCCGACGAGCCGAGGCTGGCGGCGTTCCTGCGGATCTACCGGATGAACCCGGACATCACGCCGGAGCCGGGCGCCACCTGCTCCAACCCTGAGTTCGCCTCCTCGCCGCGCGGTCCGGACTCGTGAGCGAGCAGGGCTGGGTGGTGTCGACGTCGAGCCCCGGCGAACCACATCCCCCGGACGCCGACGTCGACAGCTTCGCGGCGCTGTTCCGGGCATTCCTGGAGCGGATGACGCATCAGGTGAACCGGGCGGAGTCCGGGTTCATCCGCGAGCTGGCCGCACACCTCGGCGCCGCTCCGGCCGGGCTGCCCGTGGTCAGCCGCGGCTATCCGGGCTACGACCACGCGAACGTCCAGGTCGCCCTGGAGGCCCTGTTCGGTGGAGCCGACGCGGTCGGGCAGTTGGTGGGTCTCACGAGTCAATTCCGCCGCCACCACAGCCTGTCCGAGCTCATCGACATGTCCGGGCACGGGGTGCCGATCGAAACCGGCTCGGTGGACTACCAGCGGGTCCAGGTCTCGCCGACCGAGACCCGGCCCTGCGTGCAGTTCGGGGTCTGGTTGATCGAGGCCGGCCCGGCCCGGATGGCGGTCCTGCAGCGCGGCCCCGACCGGCAGCACGGCCAAGAGGGGGTGTCCTTGGAAGCGTTGACCACCGACGAGGAAGCGGCCGAGACCCTCTTCTCCCGGCTCGAGGAGCTGATGGTCGAACACAACATCTTTCGCGGGCAGGTGCTGTCCTTCGAGGGCCACGAGTTCGGCCACGGCGCCGGTCCGATCCGCTTCCTGCCCCGCCCGCAGGTGAGCGCGGAGGACCTGGTCCTGCCCGCGCCGACGCTGCGTGCGGTGCAGCGGCAGGTCCTCGGCATCGCCGAGCAGCGGTCGAGGTTGCGGGCGGCCGGCCTGCATCTCAAGCGCGGCGTCCTGCTGTACGGGCCGCCCGGGACCGGCAAGACCCTGACCATGCGGTACCTGCTGACCCGGCTCGACGATCACACGGCGATCGTGCTCGCCGGTGCGTCGCTGCAGTTCATCACGCCGGCCTGCGCGCTGGCCCGGTTGCTCACACCGGCCATCGTCGTACTGGAGGATGTCGACCTGGTCGCGGAGGACCGGTCCTACCACGGGCCGCAGCCGCTGCTGTTCGCCGTACTCAACGAGATGGACGGGATGGCCGAGGACGCCGACGTCACGTTCCTGCTCACGACCAACCGGGCCGGTGTGCTGGAGCCGGCTCTGGCCGAACGCCCTGGCCGGGTGGACCAGGCCGTGGAGATCCCGCTTCCGGACGAGGCCGGCCATCAGCGGCTGCTCGAGCTGTACGCCCGCGGAGTGCAGCTGGAACTCGCCGATCCCGCCTCGATCCTGGCCCGGATGCGCGGCACGACCGCCTCGTTCGTCAAGGAACTCGTACGCCGGTCCGTCTTGG
Source organism: Geodermatophilaceae bacterium (assembly GCA_013812145.1). GTDB lineage: Bacteria > Actinomycetota > Actinomycetes > Mycobacteriales > Geodermatophilaceae > JACCTY01. The sequence continues at coordinate 4,324 of JACCTY010000179.1, forward strand.
CTGGCGACGGTGCCGTCCGGCTCGGTGATCGGGAGCTGCACGCCGCGCTCGACGAACTGCTCGACGAGCGGGAGGCCGTTACCCGCGCCCTGCTGGGCGGTCCGGCCCGGCGGTGATGCCTCTGCCGCGCTTGCGGCGGCGCAGTCCGGCCGCGCTCAGCCGGCGGAGGAGTTGTTGGCTAGGGACCGGCTCGGCGCCCAGTGCCAGCGCGGCGTCGTACAGGTCCGCGGGCAGGTCGTAGTGGTCCCGCTCGAAGCCACGAGCCGGTACGCCGAGGCGGCGGGCGAACTCGTGCAGTTCGTCGTAACTGACGTCGCTGCACAGGTGTGACCAGCGGCGGCCGCGCCCCGGCCACACCGGCCGGTCGATCATGATGGCCACGCGGGTGACCCTCTCACGCAGCTCAGAAGGGGG
>JACCTY010000186.1 GCA_013812145.1 Geodermatophilaceae bacterium
GGTCGAGGACGACCGGACCCAGCACCTCGGCAGGTTGCGGCCATGCGACCGGGGGCAATGCCGCCACGTCCGCCACAGGCCCGACGATCGTGGCAAGGCGCACGGCGGGCGGCAGGCGCGCCGCGCGGCGTTCGCGCAGCTCACGCGCTGCGAACCCGGTCGGGTCTGAGCGCACCAGCGCCTGCAGCACCGGCGACCCGCTGTCGCCGACGACAGCGACCTGGCCACCGAAGCGGGCAGGCCGGACGAGTCCGATGACATTGAGCCAGCGCCGCACGGACTCCTCAGCGGAGCGGAGCTCCGGCCGGCTCAGGGCCAGTGCAGTGTCCAGGATCAGCGCGGCGGCGTATCCATCCTCCGCGAGGGGCTCGGCGCCGGGCGTCGCGACCACGATCGCCGCCGCCGGGCCGACGGTGTCGAGCACGGCATCACGCCCCGACGTGCGCACGACGGCGCCCGGAAACGCCCGCCCCAACTCCTCGGCGGTCCGGCGCGCACCGACCACGACCGCACGCAGCCGTCGCTCCCCACAAACCGGGCACGCCCAGTCGGCCGCCGGCCGCCCGCACCAACGGCAGGACGGCAGCGTGACCGGGCCCGAGCGAGATGTACCGAGCGGTCCACCGCAGGTCGCGCAGCGCGCCGGAGCATGACAGCGCACGCACGCCAGCGCGGGAACGTAGCCGCGCCGCGGAACCTGCACCAGCACCGGCTGTCCGGCCCGCAGCGCCGTACCCGCCGCCTGCCAGGCGACCGAGGGCAGTCGCGCGGTACGGGCGGCCGGGTCCCGGGCCAGCGCCTCGTCGTCGGCCATGGCCCGGACCGCCGGAGCGCGAGAGCGGATCGTCGCCGTCCGCGCACGGAGGTCGCGCGCCCAGCCGGTGACCACCAGTTGGGACGCCTCGGTAGACCGCGCGGCGGCCCCCAAGAGCGCTCCCGCGCCGCTCAGATGTGCTCGCATCACCAGGACGTCTCGGGCATGCGCGTACGGCGCCCGCGGCTCGGCGTACAGGTCGTCACCGTCGTCCCAGATCCCGACCAGACCGAGGTCGGCCACGGGGGCGTACGCCGCCGCTCGGGTCCCGGCGACGACCCGGACCTGTGACCGGCTGACCCGCAGCCAGTTCCGGTAGCGCTGCGCCGGACCCAGGTCAGCCGACAGCGTGACGTAGCGCTCCGAACCCAGCGCCGCCAACAGAGCCGCGTCGACCCGGGCCAGGTCGCGCCGGTCCGGGACCAGGAGCACAACACCGCGCCCGCCGGCCACGCAGGCCTGCGCCGCCTCGGCGACCCGCGCCGGCCAGTCCTCCCCCGGCAGCGCGGTCCACACCGCTCGGGGGGCACGCCCGGACCGGAGTGCCGTCAGGTACGCCGTACCGGCCGGATATGCCGACCACGACTCGGTCGACGGAATCGTCGGCGGCCCAACGGGATTCGCACCGGTCTCGGCCTCGGTACGAGCGTGCCGCGGCGGCACCGCCAGCCGCAGCACATCCGACAGCGAGCCGCCCCAGTGCTCGGCCACCGCCCGGGCCAGCCGGGCCACCTCCGGGGTGAGCACCACCTCGGCTGAGACAACGCGATCCAGGTAGGCCAACCGACCGCTGTGGTCGCTGGCAGGGTGGCGGGAAAGGACGAACCCGTGCACGAGCCGGCCGGAGAACCGGACCCGGACCCGGGCACCGGGGCGCGCGGCCGACGCCAGATCCGCGGGCACGAAGTAGTCGAACGGCCGGTCGAGATGTGCCAGCGGCACGTCGAGGGCGAGCCGGGCAACCGGGTTGTCCGCAGCCGGCTCGCGCTGCACGGCTGCGCGGGCGGGCACGGCGCCGTCAGTCGATGATCGTCAGGGCCAGGTGGTCGTCATGCAGCCACTTCGTCCTGACGATCATGAAGGGAGAGGGTTCAGGCACCCGCGGCGGTGCGCAGGGCGTCAGCGCGGTCGATGCGCTCCCAGGTGAAGCCGTCGCCCTCGCGGCCGAAGTGCCCGTACGCCGAGGTCGCGGCGTAGATCGGCCGCAGCAGGTCGAGGTCACGGATGATGGCGCCCGGCCGCAGGTCGAAGACCTCGGTGACCGCCTTGCTGATCGAGTCCAGCGGAACCGCCTCGGTGCCGAAGCAGTCCACGAACAGGCCCACCGGCTCCGCCTTGCCGATCGCGTAGGCGACCTGCACCTCGCAGATCCGCGCCAGGCCCGCGGCGACGACGTTCTTGGCGACCCACCGCATCGCGTACGCCGCCGAGCGGTCGACCTTCGACGGGTCCTTGCCGGAAAACGCGCCGCCGCCGTGGCGGGCCATCCCGCCGTAGGTGTCGACGATGATCTTGCGGCCGGTCAAGCCGGCGTCGCCCATCGGGCCGCCGATGACGAACTTGCCGGTCGGGTTGACGAGCAGCCGGTAGTCGTCGGACTCCAGGCCCAGCTCGCGCAGTTCCGGTGCGACCACGTGCTCGGCGATGTCCGGCGCCAGCAGCGTGTCGAGGTCGATGTCCTCGGCGTGCTGGGAGCTGACGACGACGGTGTCGAGCCGGACCGGCCGGCCGTCGATGTACTCGATGGTCACCTGGGTCTTGCCGTCAGGGCGCAGGTACGGCACCGTCCCGTCCTTGCGCACCCCAGCCAGCCGACGGGCCAGCCGGTGCGCGAGCGCGATCGGTAGCGGCATGAGTTCCGGCGTCTCGTCGCAGGCGTAGCCGAACATCAGGCCCTGGTCACCCGCGCCCTGCCGGGCGATCGCCGCTTCCTCGTCCTCGCTCTGGGAGCTGCCGCCGACCCGCACTTCGTGGGAGGTGTCGACGCCCTGCGCGATGTCCGGCGACTGCGAGCCGATCGAGACGCTCACCCCGCAGGAGTGCCCGTCGAAGCCCTTCTGCGAGGAGTCGTAGCCGATCTCCAGGATCTTCCTGCGCACGATGGCCGGAATGTCGGCGTACGTCGCCGTCGTCACCTCACCCGCGATGTGCACCTGGCCGGTCGTGATCAGCGTCTCCACGGCCACCCGGCTGCGCGGATCGTCGGTCAGCATCGCGTCCAGAATGGAGTCGCTGATGGCGTCGGCGATCTTGTCGGGATGGCCTTCGGTGACCGATTCTGAGGTGAACAGACGTCTGGACACGGTGCTCCTACCGGTGGGGGGCGTCCGCAGTCTAGCCAGCGCGCTCACCCAGGCGAGCCGAAACCGCGTCCAGGATCGCGGCCGCCAACCGCGCCTTGGGGCCGTGTGTGACCTCGACGCTAGTCCCGTCAGCGGCCAGAATCACCGCCTCGTTCGTGCCGACCTCGAAGGCCCTGCCGTCGCCGACGGCATTGACGACGAGCAGGTCGCAGCCCTTGCGGGCCAGCTTCGCACGGCCGTGCGCGACGACGTCGCCCTCGGCATCACCGGTCTCCGCGGCGAACCCGACGACGATCTGGCCGGTACGCCGGGAGCGCACGAGCTCGGTGAGGATGTCCGGGTTTCGAGCCAGTACGACGGGGTCCGGGTCGCCACCGTCCTTCTTGATCTTGTGCTGGCGGGCGTCCCTCGGCCGGAAGTCCGCCACGGCGGCGGCCATCACGATGACGTCCGCGTCGGCCGCCGCGCCGAGCATGGCCTCGTGCAGTTGCTCGGCGGTGCCCGCCCGCAGCATCCGGGCGCCGGCCGGGTCGGGCAATGCGACGTTCGCGGCCACGACGCTCACGGTGGCCCCGCGCGCGGCGGCCACCCGAGCCAGCGCGTAGCCCTGCCGGCCGCTGGACCGGTTGCCGAAGAAGCGCACCGGATCCAACGGCTCGCGGGTACCGCCGGCGCTGATGAGCACGCGGACGCCGGCCAGGTCGCGAGGCAGCGCATCGGGGCGGGCCAGCAGCAGCTGGGCAAGGTCGGCGATCTCGGCGGGTTCCGGCAGCCGTCCAGGACCGGAGTCGGCCCCCGTCAGCCGGCCGACCGCCGGATCCAGGACGATCGCGCCCCGGCGACGGAGGGTTGCCACGTTGTCCCGGGTGGCCGGGTGGTCCCACATCTCGGTGTGCATGGCCGGCGCGTACAGCAGCGGGCAGCGGGCGGTGAGCAGCGTCGCGGTCAACAGGTCGTCGGCCCGCCCATGTGCGGCCTTGGCGAGCAGGTCGGCGGTCGCCGGCGCAACCACTACCAGATCTGCGTTGCGGCCGAGCCGGACGTGCGGTACGTCGGGGACCGCGGTCCAGACATCGGTCGCGACAGGATGCCCCGAGAGCGCTTCCCAGGTGGCCGCACCGACAAAACGCAGCGCGGAATCGGTGGGCAGCGGCTGAACGTCGCAGCCGGACTCGGTGAGCAGCCGGAGGAGTTCACAGGCCTTGTACGCCGCGATGCCGCCGCCGATACCGAGCAGGACCCGGGGCGGCGCGGTCATCCGGTTAGACGTCGACTTCCTCGTGGCTGAGCAGGCCTTCGTTGATCTCCCGCAGTGCGATCGACAGCGCCTTTTCCTGGGGTGCGGTCGCGACCAGCGGTCCGACGTACTCGAGCAGTCCCTCGCCGAGCTGGCTGTAGTAGGCGTTGATCTGCCGCGCCCGCTTGGCGGCGTAGATGACCAGGGCGTACTTGGAGCTGGTCCGGTCCAACAGCTCGTCGATCGGCGGGTTGGTGATGCCTTCGGGGGCGGCGGCGACTCCGGACACGGAAACCAGCTTTCTCACGCTCGAGCAACGACGGACAGCACTCAACCCGGCCGTTGACGGGGATGTCTGACCAACTGTACCAATTCCTCGGCTGCCCGGCCGACGTCGTCGTTGCAGACCACCACATCGAACTCGTTCTTGGCGGCGAGCTCGACCCGTGCCCGCTCCAGTCGTGCCGTGACGAGCTCGGACGGCTCGGTGCCGCGCCCGGTGAGGCGACGCTCCAGTTCGGCCCAGCTCGGCGAGGTCAGGAACACCAACTGGGCCTCGGGCATCGCGGCGCGGACCTGTCGCGCCCCCTGCAGTTCGATCTCGAGTACCGCGGGAGCACCGGCGGCCAGCGTGGCGAGAACCGGCTCGCGTGGCGTGCCGTAGCGGAAGCCGGCGAAGCTCGCCCATTCCAGCAGCCGGCCGGCCGCGATCAGCGCCGCGAACCCGGCGTCGTCAGTGAAGTGGTAGTGAACGCCGTCGATCTCCCCGGGCCTCGGCGGCCGGGTCGTCGCCGAGGTCGACACCCAGACGTCCGGGTACCGGCGGCGCAGGGCGGCGACCACGGTGCCCTTGCCGACTCCCGACGGCCCGGACACGACCGTGAGGCGGGCCGTCGTCGATGCCACTCAGGTCGAGTCGGAGCTGAACTCACGCTCCAGCGCCTTGCGCTGATTCGATCCGAGGCCGCGAACCCGGCGGGTCGGTGAGATCTCCAGCCGCTCCATGATCTTCTGCGCCCGCGCCTTGCCGAGGCCCGGTAGCGCCTCCAGCACCGCGGACACCCGCATTTTCCCGATCACGTCGTCGCCATCCCCGGCGCGGAGCACGTCGGCGACGGTCATCTCCTGGCGCTTCAGTCGATTCTTGAGGTCGGCCCGGGCCTTCCTGGCGACGGCTGCCTTTTGCAGAGCTTCGGCACGCTGTTCAGGAGTGAGCTCGGGTAGGGGCACTGCGGTCACCTCACGAGGTGGACGGACACGGTCTGGCTGACTGTGGGGCGAAACCCCGAACCTAGCGAGCGACAGCGAACTGCTGCAACGCCTACCGCGGCTCGGCTCCGGCTTTCTGGCTCAGCTGATCGCGAAGTTGGTCGACGGCGGCCCGCAGTGACCGCACCCGCGGCCCTGCATTCAGCACGTGTCGCGAGGCACTTGGGAGTACATCGGGGAGCGCCGGGCCGAATACGCGGCGCAGGTGCTCCGGCGTACCGCCTTGTGCGCCGAGCCCCGGCGCCAGGATCGGGCCGTTCAGCCCGGCGAACGAGTGCCCCGTCTCCCCCACCGTGGCGCCCACGACGACGCCGATCGAGCCGAGCGGCTGCTGGCCGTCGTTGGCGCGGGCGACCGCGTCGATGATCTCCTGTGCCACCGTCGAGCCCGACGGCGTGCGCGCGTGCTGCACCTGCGTGCCTTGCGGGTTCGAGGTGAGTGCCAGCACGAACACGCCGCGAGCGTGCTCGGACGCCTTGTCCAGCAACGGCTGCAGCGAGCCGAAGCCGAGATACGGGCTTGCCGTCATCGCGTCGGCTGCCAGCGGGCTGGCCGGATCCAGGTAGGCCGACGCGTACGCGGCAACGGTGCTGCCGATGTCACCGCGCTTGGCGTCGATGATGCTGAGCCCGCCGGCGTCGCGGATGGCGGCCAGCGTCCACTCCAGGACGGCGATGCCACCGCTCCCGAACCTCTCGAAAAACGCCGACTGCGGTTTGAGGACGGCGACGCGATCGGCCAGCGCCTCGACGACGGTGGCGCAGAACCGCTGCAGGCCGGCCGCGTTGTCCGGCAGCCCCCACGCCGCGAGCAGCTCCGGATGCGGGTCGACCCCGACACACAGCGGGCCGTGCGTGTCCATCGCCGTGCGCAGCCGCGCGCCGAACGTCACCGGAGAGCCCACTCGATCATCGGTGCGGTTCGCGGTGGGCCAGGCCGATCGCGTCGGTCAGCTGCGGAAATCCGCGCGCGGCCAGCGCGGCCCGCAGCTCCGCCAGCACCCGCGTCGGGGCGGAGGGGTCGTGGAACACCGCCGTACCGACCGACACCGCGCTCGCCCCGGCCAGCACGAACTGCAGCGCGTCCAGACCGGTCAGGATGCCGCCCATCCCGAGAATCGGTACGCCGGGCAGCGCCGCGTGAACCTGCCACACGCAGCGCACCGCCACCGGGCGGATCGCCGGGCCGGACAGGCCTCCGGTGATCCCAGTCAGCACCGGACGCAGCGTGTCGGTGTCGATGACCGTCCCGAGCAAGGTGTTGATCAGGGACAGCCCGTCGGCGCCGGCATCGACGCACGACCGGGCAATGGCAACGATGTCCGTGACGTCAGGCGACAGCTTCGCGAACACCGGGACGGTCGTCACTGCCTTGACCGCGCGCACCACATCCGCCGCGGCCATCGGGTCACAGGCGAAGACCTGGCCCCGAGAGGCGACGTTCGGGCAGGAGATGTTGACCTCCAGCAGCGCCAGACCGGGCGCTCCGACCAGCCGCTGCGCGACCTCCGCGAACTCACCGACGCTGCCGCCGGCGATGCTGACGACCGCCCGGGCGCCGCGCTCGGCCAACCACGGCAGATCGTGTGCCAGGAACGCGTCGATCCCGGGCCCCTGCAGCCCGATCGAGTTCAGCATCCCGCTCGGTGTCTCGGCCATCCGCGGCGTCGCCCGCCCGGAGCGAGGCCGCAGCATGACCGACTTGGTCACAACTGCGCCCAGGTGGGCCGGATCCAGGAACGGCGCCAGCTCGCGGCCCGCCGCAGCGCAGCCGGACGCGGTCAACACGGGGTTACCCAACGTGACAGCTGCCAGGGACGTGGCCATGTTTACGACGGTCCCCGTCAACGCAGATCCATCGCGTCGGCTCCTACGACGTCCCCGGGCAGGGTCCCCACGTCCTTCCACCGCACCCGATCCGCCTCGAACACCGGTCCCTCGACACAGCTGCGAACCATCCGGGTCCGGCCGTCAGCACCGACCACCGGCAGCACGCAGGTCATGCACACCCCGATCCCGCAGGCCATCGACTCCTCGACCGCGACCTGGCAGGGCAGGTCGTACGACGTTGCCAGCCCGGCGACCGCCCGAAGCATCGCCATCGGTCCGCAGGCGTAGACCGTGGACACACCCGGCGAGCCGAGCAGTCCCGGCAACATGTCGGTCACCAGACCACGGACACCCACCGAACCGTCATCGGTTGTCACCACTACCGAATCGGCAACGACCCGCGCTTCGTCGACCCCGAACAGCCGCTCCGCGCTGCCGGCACCGACCACCATCTGAACCGCTGATCCGGCGGCCCGCAGCCGGCGGGCCAGGTCGAACATCGGCGCGCTGCCGTAGCCGCCGGCAACGAGTACCGCCGCACCCGGCGTGTCCGGCAACGTGAACGGCCGCCCCAACGGGCCGACCAGGTCCAGCTCGCTGCCCGGCCGCACCTGCACCAGCCAGCCGGTGCCGGGGCCGTGCTCGGCGACGACGATCTGGATCCGGCCGGTCGCGGAATCGGCGGTGTACAGGGCGAAGCAGCGCCGCAGCAGCATCGCCGTCTCCGGTCCGCCGACCGCTACCGCAACGAACTGGCCGGGCTCGGCGCCGGATGCGATCGCCGGGGCGTCGAGCGTGATCAACTGATATGCCCCGACCGGCTCCGTCGACACCACCGGCGCGGACACCTGAGCCGCGGTCACGCCGCCACGCCATGATCAGATCGGGGTTGTGGTCGCCGAAACAGCGGCAGAGGCGGCCATGAGCCCGAGTTGATCTTCATCGCGCACCACCTCGGTAGGCCCGGAGCGCGGCGTGCAGATCCTGGAGCGGGCGTACGCCGACCCGCCCGGCCAGTTGCGCCTCGATGCCCTGCACCGCGGCGGCCGCGCCCTGGATCGTCGTGATGCACGGGATGCCGACCGTCACCGCCGCGGTCCGGATCTCGTAGCCGTCCAACCGCGGACCGGCGTTTCCGAACGGCGTGTTGATCACCATCGCGATGTCGCCGGCCAGGATCCGCTCGACACAGTTGTCCGGCCCGTCGCTGTACTTGCCAACCACCCGCGCGTTGACGCCGTTGCGCCGCAGCACCTGCGCCGTGCCGGCCGTCGCGAGCACGTCGAAGCCGAGGTCGGCCAGCCGCTTGACCGGAAAGATGGCCGAGCGCTTGTCGCGGTTGGCCAGGCTGACAAAGACTGTCCCGGACGTCGGCAGCGACCCGTACGCCGCGGTCTGCGACTTGGCGAAGGCGGTCCCGAACACCGCGTCGATGCCCATGACCTCGCCGGTGGACTTCATTTCCGGGCCGAGCACGGTGTCCACACCGTCCCCGTCGATGGTGCGGAACCGGTGGAACGGCATGACCGCCTCCTTGACCGCGATCGGGGCGTCCCAGGGCAGGTCGCCGCCGTCACCGGAGACCGGCAGCACGCCCTCCGCTCGGAGCTCGGCAACCGATGTCCCGAGTGCGATCCGGGCCGCCGCCTTGGCCAGCGGCACGGCTGTCGCCTTGGACACGAACGGCACCGTCCGTGAGGCCCGCGGGTTGGCCTCGAGCACGTAGAGGACGTCGTCCTTGAGCGCGTACTGGACGTTGAGCAGTCCGCGTACGCCGACCACGGCGGCGATCCGCTCCGTTGACTGGCGGATCCGCTCGATCTCGCCCATCCCGAGGGTTATCGGCGGCAGCGCGCAAGCGGAATCACCGGAATGGATGCCGGCCTCCTCGATGTGCTCCATCACACCGCCCAGGTACAGCTCGGCGCCGTCGTACAGCGCATCGACGTCGATCTCGATCGCATCCTCGAGGAACCGGTCGACCAGCACCGGATGCTCGGGGCTGACCTCGGTCGCCTTGACGATGTAGGCCTCCAGCGCCGCATCGTCGTAGACGATCTCCATCCCGCGCCCACCCAGGACGTAGGACGGGCGGACCAGCACCGGATAGCCGACGGTGGCGGCAATGGCAACGGCGTCGGCGTACGACGTCGCAGTGCCATGCCGAGGTGCCGGCAGGCCGGCCTCGGCGAGCAGCCGCCCGAACGCGCCCCGCTCCTCGGCGAGGTGGATTGCCTCCGGCTGCGTCCCGAGCACCGGTACGCCGGCGTCCTTGAGCCGCTGCGCCAGGCCGAGCGGTGTCTGGCCGCCCAGTTGGCAGATGACGCCGAGAACCTCGCCGGCCACGCGCTCGGCCTCGACGACCTCCAGCACGTCCTCGAACGTCAGCGGCTCGAAGTACAGCCGGTCGGAGGTGTCGTAGTCCGTCGACACGGTCTCCGGGTTGCAGTTCACCATCACCGTTTTGACACCGGCCTCGCGCAGCGCGAGCGCGGCGTGCACGCAGGAGTAGTCGAACTCGATGCCCTGCCCGATCCGGTTCGGCCCGCTGCCCAGTATCAGGACGGCCGGGCGGTCGCGAGCCGCGACCTCGGTCTCCTCGTCGTAGGTCGAGTAGTGGTACGGCGTCGTGGCGGCGAACTCGGCCGCGCAGGTGTCGACAGTCTTGAAGACCGGGCGTACGCCGAGCCGCCAGCGCAGGCTGCGGACCCCGTCCTCGCCGGCGAATTCCGGTCGCAGCGCGGCGATCTGCCGGTCCGAGCAACCGGCCCGCTTGGCCCGGCGAAGCAGACCGGTGGCCAACGACGGCGCATCCACCAGCTCCGCCCGTAGTTCCACCAGCGAGCCGATCTGGTCGACGAACCAGGGGTCCCACCCTGATGCGGCGGCCACGTCCTCGACGGTGGCTCCGAGCCGCAGCGCCCGTTCCACGTCGTACACCCGGCCTTCGTGTGGGCTGCGAAGGGAGTCCACTGTGGACTCGACGGTCGCGTCCTCGGGATCGGGAAGGGTCCAGAAGCCGGTAGCGGCTGTCTCGAGGGAGCGCAACACCTTCTGCAGCGCCTCGGTGAAGTTGCGGCCAATCGCCATCGCCTCACCGACGGACTTCATCGTGGTTGTCAGCTCCGGGTCGGCGCCGGGGAACTTCTCAAAGGCGAACCGTGGCGCCTTGACGACCACGTAGTCCAGCGCCGGCTCAAAGGAGGCGGGCGTGACACCGGTGATGTCGTTGCGGATCTCGTCCAGGGTGTAGCCGATGGCGAGCCGGGCGGCGATCTTGGCGATCGGGAAGCCGGTCGCCTTGGATGCCAGGGCACTCGACCTCGATACCCGCGGGTTCATCTCGATCACCACGAGGCGGCCGGTGTCGGGATGCACGGCGAACTGGATGTTGCAGCCGCCGGTGTCCACGCCCACCGCTCGGAGGACGGCGATCCCGACGTCGCGGATCCGCTGGTACTCGCGGTCGGTGAGCGTCATTGCCGGTGCGACGGTGAGGCTGTCGCCGGTGTGCACGCCCATGGCGTCGATGTTCTCGATCGAACAGACCACAACGACGTTGTCGTTGCGGTCGCGCATCAACTCGAGCTCGTACTCCTTCCAGCCGAGCACGCTCTCCTCGATGAGGACCTCGGCGGTCGGGCTTGCGGCCAGCCCGACGCCCGCCATCCGACGAAGCCGGCCCTCGTCATGGGCAATTCCCGACCCCGCGCCACCCATCGTGAACGACGGCCGGACAACCACCGGGTACCCGAGATCGTCCACGGTGGACAGCACTGCGGCGATGCTCCGGCAGACGGCGCTGCGGGGCGTCTCGGCGCCGACCTGGGCGACGATGTCCTTGAACCGCTGCCGATCCTCCCCCGACCGGATCGCCTCGATGTCGGCGCCGATCAGCTCGACGCCGTAGCGCTTCAGCGCTCCCGACTCGTGCAGCGCAACGGCGATGTTGAGGGCGGTCTGCCCGCCGAGTGTCGCCAGCAGGGCGTCCGGACGCTCGGCGGCGATGACCTGCTCGACGTAGTCCGGAGTCAGCGGCTCGATGTACGTCGCGTCGGCGAACTCGGGATCGGTCATGATGGTGGCCGGGTTGGAGTTCACCAGGCTGACTCGCAGGCCCTCCTCGCGCAGCACTCGACAGGCTTGCGTTCCCGAGTAGTCGAACTCGCAGGCCTGGCCGATCACGATCGGCCCGGAGCCGATCACCAGCACGTGCCGCAGGTCGTCGCGCTTCGGCATCAGCCCGCCATCAAGGCGCAAAAGGAGTCAAACAGATAGTCGGCGTCGTGCGGGCCGGCCGCCGCCTCGGGGTGGTACTGCACGCTGAACGCCGGCACGTCGCGGCACCGCAGCCCCTCGACAACGCCGTCGTTGAGGCTGACGTGGCTGACCTCAACCGTGCCGTACGGCGTCGCGAACGGACCCGCGAGCGGCGCATCCACCGCGAAACCGTGGTTGTGCGCGGTGACGGCGACCTTGCCGGTACGCCGGTCCTGCACCGGCTGGTTGACGCCATGGTGGCCGTAGCCGAGCTTGTAGGTGGCCAAACCCAACGCCCGCCCCAGGATCTGATTGCCGAAGCAGATTCCGAACACGGGGACACCGGCGTCGAGGACCGTCCGCATGGTGTCCACCGCGTAGTCCGATGCGCTGGGATCGCCTGGGCCATTGGAGAAGAACACGCCGTCGGCCCCGAGGGCGAGCACGTCTTCCCCGCTCGTGGTGGCCGGTAGCACGTGCACCTCGATGCCGCGCTCGGCCATCCGCCGCGGAGTCATCGCCTTGATTCCCAGGTCGAGCGCCGCTACCACGTATCGGCGCTCTCCCTGCGCGGGGACGACGTACGGCGTCGCGGTCGACACGTCCCGTGCGAGTTCCGCACCGGACATGGGCGCAGCGGCCAGAACGCGGGTCAGCACAGAATGGGTGTCAGTGTCCACAGCGGACACACCGACCCTCATGGCCCCGCGCTCCCGAAGGTGGCGGGTGAGCGCACGGGTGTCGAGGCCGCTGATCCCGACGACGCCTTGCGCGGTCAGCTCGGACTCCAGCCCCCGTTGCGATCGCCAGGATGAGGCGCGTCGAGCCGGCTCCCGAACTACGTACCCGGCGACCCAGATCCGGTCGGACTCACCGTCCTCGTCGTTGACGCCGGTGTTGCCGACGTGCGGCGCAGTCATGACAACGACCTGCCGGTGGTAACTCGGGTCGGTCAGCGTCTCCTGATACCCCGTCATGCCGGTGGTGAACACCGCCTCGCCGACCACCTCGCCCACCGCGCCGTAGGAGTCACCGTGAAATGTGCGGCCGTCCTCGAGGACGAGAACGGCCGGAGCGATCATGCCTGCGCCTTGCCGTCCAGGACGGTCGGACGTCCACGCAGGAACGTCGCGACCACCCGGCCAGGCAGTTCCATCCCGGCGTACGGCGTGTTGCGGCTGCGACTGGCCAACTCCGCCGGGTCGACGACCGAGCGGGCAGCCGCGTCGACGAGCACCAGATTGGCCGGTGCGCCCGCGATCAGCTCAGCACCGTGACCGTCGCGGACCGATCCGCCGATCCGGGAGGGGCGGATCGAACAGCGATCGGCCACTCCACGCCAGTCCAGCAGCCGGGTCTCGACCATCGCCACGATCACGACAGACAGCGCCTGCTGCAGTCCGAGCATCCCCGGTCGCGCCGCCCCCCACTCGCACTCCTTGTCCTCGACCGCATGCGGTGCATGGTCGGTCGCGACCGCGTCGATCGTGCCGTCGGCAAGTCCCTTGCGCAGCGCCTGAACATCGGCGGCGGTGCGTAGCGGCGGGTTCACCTTGTAGACCGGGTCGTACGTCGTCGCCAGGTCGTCGGTCAGGAGCAGGTGGTGCGGCGTGACCTCGGCGGTGACGTCGAAGCCCTTGGCCTTGGCCCACCGCAGCAGTTCCACCGACCCCGCGGTGGACACGTGGCAGACGTGCAGCCGCGAGCCGACGTGTCCGGCGAGCAGCACATCGCGCGCGATTACCGCCTCTTCGGCCGCAGCCGGCCAGCCGGTCAGGCCGAGCCGGGCCGAGTGCACCCCCTCGTTCATCTGGGCGTCCACGGTCAGCCGGGGCTCCTCAGCGTGCTGCGCGATCACCCCACCGAACGCCTTGACGTACTCCAGTGCCCGGCGCATCAGCGCCGGGTCGGCCACGCAGAACCCGTCGTCGGAGAAGACCCGGACCCGGGCGGCCGAATCGGCCATCGCGCCGAGTTCGGCCAGCTGCGTTCCGCCCAGCCCGACCGTGACCGCCCCGACGGGCGCGACGTCGACGAGACCGCTGTCGCGCCCCAGCCGCCAGACCTGCTCCACGACGCCGGCGGTGTCGGCGACGGGGTCGGTGTTTGCCATGGCGTGCACGGCGGTAAAGCCGCCGAGAGCGGCGGCGCGGGCACCGGTCTGGACGGTTTCGGCATCCTCGCGGCCGGGCTCGCGCAGATGCGTATGCAGGTCGACCAGACCAGGCAGGGCAACCAGTCCGGCGCCGTCGACCCGCTCCGCGCCCGCGGCCGCCAGCCGCGGTCCCACGTCCGCGATGATCCCGTCCCGGATCAGCACATCGACCGCTGCTTCGCCGTAGGGCCGAACGCCTCGTAGCAGCCAGGTCACAGGGGCACCTCCGCCCCGCCGAGGAGCAGATAGAGAACCGCCATCCGGACGCTGACACCGTTGCTGACCTGCTCGACAATCGTCGAGCGGACCGAGTCGGCCACCTCTGCGGCGATCTCCATGCCGCGGTTCATCGGACCGGGATGCATGACGATCGCATCGTCGGCGAGCATCCCCATCCGGATCGCGTCGAGCCCGTAGCGGCGGCTGTACTCACGCGGGCTCGGGAAGTACGACGCGGCCATCCGCTCCCGCTGCACCCGCAGCATCATGACGACGTCGGCCTTGAGGCTGGCGTCCAAGTCGAAGCTCACCTCGGCGGGCCAGGTCTCGACACCGACCGGGAGCAGAGTCGGCGGCGCGACCAGGGTCACCTCCGCGCCGAGCGTCGAGAGCAGCAGGACGTTGGAGCGCGCGACCCGACTGTGCAGGACGTCCCCCACGATGGTGACCCGCAGGCCCTCGAGCCGGCCCAGCCGGGCGCGCATCGTGTAGGCGTCGAGCAGTGCCTGAGTCGGGTGTTCATGGGTGCCATCCCCGGCGTTGACCACCGAGCCGCGAATCCACTGCGCGAGCCGGTGCGGCGCCCCGGACATGGAATGGCGTACGACGACCGCGTCGGCACCCATCGCCTCCAGCGTCAGGGCGGTGTCCTTGAGACTCTCCCCTTTGGACACGCTGGATCCCTTGGCAGAGAAGTTGATGACATCCGCGGACAGCCGCTTGGCCGCCAGCTCAAAGGAGATCCGGGTCCGGGTGGAGTCCTCGAAGAACAGGTTGACCACCGTGCGACCGCGCAGGGTCGGCAGCTTCTTCACTTCCCGGCCGGCCAGAGCCGCCTCGATCTGCTGCGCGGTGTCGAGGACCAGGGTTGCCTGCTCCCGGTCCAGGTCGGCGGCGGACAACAGGTGCTTTCTCATGAGGTCGGCTCCGTCCGAGAGCACACAACCGGAGCGGACCGGACGGAGCCGACCGGGGTCAGAGTCATGAGCGTCCTCCCTGGAGCAGTACGGCGTCCCTGCCGTCCACCTCGTCGAGCAGCACCTTGACCTGCTCCGTCGGTGCGGTCGGAATGTTCTTGCCGACATAGTCAGCGCGGATCGGCAGCTCGCGATGGCCCCGGTCCACGAGGACCGCCAGCTGCACCGCGCCGGGCCGGCCGAGCTCGCGCAGGGCATCCAACGCGGCTCGAACGGTACGACCGCTGTAGAGCACGTCGTCGACCAGCACGACGAGTTTGTCGACGATGCCACCGGGCGGCTCAGTGGTCTCCTCGAGGGCCCGGACGCCGCGCATCCGAAGGTCGTCGCGGTACAACGTCGTGTCCAGAACGCCGACCGGCACGTCCACGCCCTCAAAGGCGCGCATCCGGTCGGCAAGCCGGCGGGCCAGTGGCGCGCCGCGGGTCGGGATGCCGATCAGGACGGTGTCGCGCCCCCCGGCGGACTTCTCCAGGATCTGATGAGCGATCCGGTCGATCACCCGGCCCATGTCGCCGGCGGTTAGGATCAGCCGATCCGGGGAACGGGACAAATCGGGTGCAGGATCGGTGGCAGACTTCACCGTGGACCTCCTTACCCGCCTCACGGGACGGTCGTTAAAGGACGTCTGCCTCACAACTGCGAGGACTGGCGGTGACGCTATCAGCAGTAGCGCAAAGTATCCGTTCGCGCCGAGTTGCGTGTCTTTCGCCGTTCCCCTACTGCCCGTAACTGATTCACGTGTACGCTGAGTAATCGACGTACTCGACTGGTCACGCTGGATGGAGCAAACGGATGAGCGACTACGCAAAGGCACTCGGAGCGCGACTGCGTGCCATCCGCAACCAGCAGGGATTATCCCTGCAGGGTGTCGAGGAAAAGTCGAGCGGCCGCTGGAAGGCCGTCGTTATCGGGTCATACGAGCGGGGGGATCGTGCGGTCACCGTGCAGAAGCTGGCGGAGCTCGCCAACTTCTACAGCATTCCGATCGCCGAGCTGCTTCCGGATGCTCGGCCGGTGCGCGGGGGGGACCCCGCGACCAAGGTCGTGCTGAACTTGGAGCGGCTCGGGCAGCTTCCCGCAGACCAGGCCGGGCCGCTGGCCCGCTACGCCGCCACGATCCAGAGCCAGCGCGGCGACTACAACGGCCGGGTCCTTTCCATCCGCAGCGAGGATCTCAAGTCCCTGGCGATCATCTACGACATCAGCCCCGGTGAGCTGACCGACCAGCTGATCTCCTGGGGCGTGCTGGCACCGGACGCCCGGCCCGCCATGGAGAGCCTCGACGCGTGAGCCCGGCTCCATTTGTGAGAGCGGACAACAGGAGAGCAACCGGCTGACGTCAGGCGCGCATTGACGGGCCGAGCAGGGCGATCCGGCCGAGTACTCCGTTGACGAATCGTGGAGAGTCGTCCGTGGACAGCGACTTGGCGAGTTCCACCGCTTCGTCGACGACGACGGCGGCCGGTACGTCGGTCCACAGCAACTCATAGATCGCCAGCCGGAGCAGTGCCCGGTCCACGCCCGGCAGCCGCGCCAGCGACCAGCCCTCGGAGTACGTGTCGATCAGCTCGTCGATGCGCTGCTGCTGCGACTGCACGCCCTCGACGAGTGTCACGGCGTACTCCGGAACCGGCGGGTCGGCTGCGGCGATCCGCACCGCGGCGGTCTCTACCGCGTCGGTCCCACGCAGATCGGACTCGAAGAGGATGTCCAAGGCGCGCTTGCGCGCCTTGCGCCGGGCCGTCATGGAGACTGGCTGCCGGGCGGGGTGGTATTCATGAGACCGGCTCCGTCCACGAGCACACAGCAGGAGCGCAGTGGATGGAGCCGGGCGGGGTGCCGGTCACCTAGGTGTTGATCCGGCCGAGGTAGCGGCCGTCGCGGGTGTCGACCTTGACCTTCTCGCCGGTGCTGAGGAACAGCGGCACCTGAATGGTTGCCCCGGTCTCCAGCGTCGCCGGCTTGGTTCCGCCGGTCGACCGGTCTCCTTGGACGCCGGGATCGGTGTGCTTGATCAACAGCTCGACACTTGTTGGCAGCTCGATGAACAGCGGGACGGAGTCGTGCACCGCGACGACCGCCTCGGCGTTCTCCAGCAGGTAGTGCGCGTTGCCGCCGACGGTCTGCGCCGGCACGTGGATCTGCTCGAAGGTGTCCCCGTCCATGAACACGAAGTCGGTGCCGTCCTTGTAGAGGAAGGACATCGACCGCTTGTCGACGGTCGCGGTGTCCACCTTGAGTCCGGCGTTGAACGTGCGGTCCACGACCTTGCCGGACATCACGTTCTTCAGCGTGGTCCGGACGAACGCGCCGCCCTTGCCCGGCTTGACGTGCTGAAACTCGATGACGGTCCAGAGCTGCCCGTCGAGATCCAGCACGATCCCGTTCTTCAAGTCGTTGGTGGTGGCCACGGTGGGCGGTCCGCTCCTTCCGGCGCTACAGGGCAGTGAGGTCCCTGCTGGTCATGGTCAGCAGCTCCGGGCCGTCGGCGCGGACAACGAGGGTGTCCTCGATCCGCACTCCCCCGCGACCCTCGAGGTAGACCCCGGGTTCGACGGTGACGGTCATCCGCTCGGCAAGTGTACCGGCGCCGAGGTAACTGACCGTCGGTGCCTCGTGCACCTCCAGGCCGACTCCGTGCCCGAGGCCGTGGCCGAACTCATCGCCGTACCCGGCCTCCTTGACGTGGTCGCGGGCGGCGGCGTCGACATCCCGGACGTCGGCTCCGATCCGCAGTCCCTCCCGGCCGCGGCGCTGAGCCTCCTGTACGACGGCGTACACCTCGCGCTGCCAGTCCGCCGGCTCACCCAGCACGAGCGTCCGGGTCATGTCCGAGTGGTAGCCGCCAAGCTGCGCACCGAAGTCGAACTTGACCAAGTCACCTCGTTCGAGGATCCGCGCGGTCGGGCGGTGGTGCGGTACGGCGGAGTTCGGGCCGCCGGCGACGATCGTCTCAAAGGCGCGCTCCTCTGCTCCGTGCGTGAGCATCAGCCCATCGAGTTCCCGGCCCACCTCGAACTCGCTGCGTCCGGCGCGGATCCCGCCGCGTTCGATCAGGTCGGCCAGCGCGCGGTCGGCGATCGCGCAGGCCTGCCGAAGCAGAGCGATCTCCTCCTCGTCCTTGACCGCGCGCAAACCCTCCACGGCTTGGTGCAGGCTGCGCAGCTCGGCGCTGGGCGCGGTGGCGCTCAACTCGTCGAGCCCGTCGACGGTGACACTGTGGGATTCATAGCCGATGCGGGCAAGCTTCTCGGTCTCGAGCCGTTCTGCCATTGCCTTTGCGCAGTTCCGTTCGATCACCCTCTCGAGGTCGGGCACCTGATTGGTCGCCTGGGTCCGGTAACGGCCGTCCGTGCAGAACACGTCCGTGCCGTCGGCGTACACCACGAGCGCGGCGTTCGACCCGGTGAAGCCGGTCAGGTAGCGCACGTTGACCAGCCGGGTGACCAGCGCCGCGTCCACCTCCAAGCCGTCCAATTGCGCTCGGAGCCGGTCCCGCCGGACCGCGTTGAAGTCGGTAGCCATGCCCGCCACGCTAGCTCGGTCGCACTGCCCCCTAGTCGCATTCTGCGCATCATTGGAGGCGATTCTGGTCAGATAGCGACCACAATCGCCTCCGATCACGCTGGACGCTCTCGCGGGCTTCGTGCTGGCCCAACTCGTGCCCGCACCACCCGTCTACGACCCCGGCGGCCTGACCTGCAGCATCGACGACTTCGCCGTTGCAGACCCTGACCTGTGGGCTTCTGTGGGTGTGGACCTGCTCCGCGAGGTCCAACGTGAAGCAGGGCAACGCGGGGCCGCTCAGGTGGTCGTGGTCTGTGGTCACCAGGACCACGCAAAGCGCGCTGCACTGGACAATTGCGCGCTGACCATCGCCTCGGAGTGGTGGGTCAAAGCCCTTCCGGACGGACGATCGGCTCCGACGTGAGTTCCATGATCAGCTGCCTTGTCCGTCGCCGGCGAGCCAGCGCAGGGCCAATGCGTAGCCGTCGACTCCGAGGCCGCAGATCACCCCGCTTGCCACAGCCGAAACGTAGGAGTGGTGCCGGAAAGCCTCGCGGGCGTGGATGTTGCTGATGTGCACCTCGACCAGCCGCGCGGTCAGCATGGCGCAGCCGTCCCGCAGCGTGACCGACGTGTGCGACCAGCCGGCCGGGTTGAGTACCACCGGCGTACCTGCGTCCGCAGCCTCGTGCAACCAGCCCAGCAGCTCGGCCTCGTCGTCGGTCTGCCGGACGTCGACGTCGACTCCCAGCTCAGCCGCCGTCCGCTGGCACAACTCAACCAATTCGGCGTACGTCGTACTACCGTAGATCACGTGCTCGCGGCTGCCCAGCCGGGCGAGATTGGCCCCGTTCAGCACGAGTATCCGCATCTGTCAGCCCTCTCCGACTGTTGCGACCGCCCGCTTGCGAGCACCCCGACGGCCGGTAGGGGGGGCCTGTGCCGCAACCAGTTCGATTTCGAGGCCGTTGCCGTCCTCCAGATACGCCGCGTAGTGCTCGGAACCCCCGGCGTACGGATGAGCATCCGGGAAGAGCAGATTCCAGCCGTGCTCAGGCGCCGCGAGCGCGATCGAGTCGACAGCGGCGGGGCTGCCGGCGTGCAGAGCAAGGTGATTGAGGCCTGGCGCGGTGCGCTCGTACCGTCCGGGCAGCAGATCCGGCGACTGTTCGACAACCAGATAGGTCGATCCGAGGCGCCATCTGACGGCGTGCTGCCATCGTCGGTGTTCCGCCCATCCCAGTTCACCGAGCAGCCAGCCCAGACTCGCCTCGACCGCCGGCACGTCGGGTAGCCAGAGTTCCAGATGGTGCACCACTGCCGGGTCGGCGCTCACCCGACTGTCGGCCGGCCGCAACTCCGCAGGCAGCAGGCTCAGCGCTCGGCTGCCAGCCGCGACAGCACGTTGCCGATCGTCGAAGGAGAGCAGTCCGACCGCGGTTTCCTCCGCCAGCCGATCGGCAAGGGCCACGTATACGGCGTCCATGCCCCGGGCGGGGCGGCTCGCGGCCAGGGCGCCGGCCCGACTGGCCAGTGACACATCCACGCTCACCACATCGATCTCCGCCGCGGCTTCGTCCCAGTAGCGCTGGGCTCGTCGACACATTGTGGCGCTGATTCGCCCGGCGCGCCGAGCAGCGTCGATGGCAGCCGCGACCTCGGGCAGGACGATCGACGGCGCGGTCAGGGACAGCGGTTCGTCCCAGATTCGGCGCACGAGGTCGCTGCCGTCCTCGTCCAGCACCAGCTTTACCGCCGCGCTGGCGTCAACAACGAGGATCATCGATCGCGACCCCGGGAGACATCCTCTGCTGAGTCCCCACGAGCACGAACCGAATCGATCCGGGCGGCGGACCTGCGCGGCCGCGCTCGTCGTAGTAGGCCTTCTCGTTCCAAGCGGTCCAGCACCGCATCGCCGACTGCTGAGGTGACCCGCACGACGGGCTCGCCGTTGTCGGTAACGAGTAGATCCTCGCCGCGCCGGACCCGATCGTGCCAATGGCGCAGCTGGGCCCGGTAGTCACTCGTCGTCACGTGCGTCGTCATGAGTCCTCCTCTGGGATGTACGTAGCGTACAGGCTGACCGTACAACGTGCCAAGCACAGCAACGAAGCGTTCAGACCCCACAAACTGCGGCGTACGCCGCCGCCAATAGCGCCTCGTCAGGATTGTCCAATGTGGAGGGTCGGGCCAGCCCCTCTAGTACGACGAAGCGCAACCGATCACCCCGCGCCTTTTTGTCGATCCGCATGGCGGAGCGCAGGGGCTGCCACCGCCGGATGTCGTAGCGGACCGGCAAACCCAGCGCCGCCAACACGTTTCGGTGGCGCTGCGCCACGCCGGCGTCGAGCCGCCCGGCGAGCCGGCTCAGTTCGGCGGCGAAGACGAGGCCCACCGCCACAGCATCGCCGTGTCGCCATCGATAGCTTTCGACCCTTTCGATGGCGTGGCCCAGCGTGTGCCCGTAGTTGAGGATCTCCCGGAGCCCGCTCTCCCGCAGGTCGGCGCCAACGACGTCGGCCTTGACCTGAACTGAGCGGCGTATCAACTCGGTGGTCAGATCGCCCCGCGCCGAGGCGCCCTCGGGATCGCTCTCGATCAGGTCGAGGATGACCGGATCAGCGATGAAGCCGCACTTCACCACCTCCGCGAGCCCGGCAACATAGTCCGGTTGCGGCAGGGTGGCGAGGGCGTCGAGGTCGCACAACACCCCCGCCGGCTGATGGAACGCGCCGACCAGATTCTTGCCGGCCTCGATATTGACGCCCGTCTTGCCGCCGATCGCGGCGTCGACCATGCCGAGCAGCGTGGTCGGCAGCTGCACTATCCGGACGCCGCGCAGCCAGGATGCGGCCACCCAGCCGGCCAGATCGGTGACCGCACCGCCACCGAGGCCGACGATCGCGTCGTTTCGGGTGAAGCCGAGCCGCGCGAGGACGTCCCAGCATTCCGCGGCGACGCCGATCGTCTTGGCCGCCTCGCCGTCCGGGACGAGAACCGAATGCCCGCGGCTGCCCAACATGTCAAGGACAACTTCGGCCCGCTGACCGAGGACAGCCGGGTGTACGACGGCGACGCGGTCGGCACCGGCGAGCAGGTCCGGCAGTCCGGCCATCAGGTCGTGCCCTATGACGACGTCGTACGGCGTCGCACCGGCGACCTGAACCCGGACCGGCTCAGCCGACATGGGTCATGACCTCGTCGACGACCTCGTCGACGCCGCGCTTGTCTGTGGACACGGTGACTGCGGCGACGGACTCGTAGACGGGCCGGCGGGCCTCCAGCAACTGGTGCAGCTGCGCTCGGGGATTCAGCGCGAGTACCGGCCGGTCGCGGGCCAGTCCTACCCGTTTCGCGGCGTCGGCCAGACCCACGGACAGGTAGGCGACGCGGTGGCGGGCAAGCTGCTCTCGGGTGTCGGCGTCGAGGACTGCACCGCCGCCGAGAGCCAGCACGCCGTTGTGGTCTCGGAGTGCGACGGCCACGGCGTGACGCTCGAGTTCCCGGAAGCACGGCTCGCCGTCGTCCACGAAGATGTCCGCGATCGACTTGCCCGCTGCCGCCTCGATGTCCTGGTCGGTGTCCCGGAAAGCAACGCCGAGGCGCGCGGCCACGGCGGTACCGACCGTCGTCTTGCCGGCACCGGGCGGCCCGACGAGAACAAGGACAGTCACCGGATCGTCAGCGCGTCGAGGTAGCCCGCGACGTTGCGTGCGGTTTCTGCAACCGAGTCGCCGCCGAACTTCTCCAGAACGGCGTCGGCGAGGACCAGCACCACCATCGCTTCGGCGACCACACCGGCGGCCGGAACGGCGCAGACGTCGCTGCGCTGATTGATCGCCACCGCGGCTTCGCCGGTAGAAACGTCCACAGTGGACAGAGCGCGGGGGACGGTGGAGATCGGCTTCATCGCGGCGCGAACCCGGAGCAGCTCACCGGTACTCATGCCGCCCTCGATTCCGCCGGCCCGACCGGTGCGTCGGCGGATGCCTTCGAGCGTGCCGTCCATCTCATCGTGCGCGGCCGAACCGCGGCGGCGCGCCGACCGGAAGCCGTCTCCGACCTCCACGCCCTTGATCGCCGGTATCCCCATCAGCGCCGCCGCGAGCCGCGAGTCCAGCCGGCGGTCCCAGTGCACGTGGCTACCCAGACCGGGGGGCAGGCCGTGGACGACGACCTCGACCACGCCACCGAGGGTGTCGCCGTCGCGCTTGGCGGCGTCGACCTCTTCGATCATCGCGCTGGCGGCCTGCGGGTCGAAGCAGCGGACCGGGCTGGCGTCCACGGTGGCCAGATCCTGCGCTGCCGGTACGACGCCGTCCGGCGCTTGGACCGATCCCAGCGCGACGACGTGGCTCAGTACGAACCCTCCGGTCGTCTGTTGCAGGAACCTCGCGGCGACAGCGCCCAGGGCCACCCGCGCGGCGGTCTCGCGGGCACTGGCCCGTTCCAGCACCGGCCGCGCGTCGGTGAACCCGTACTTCTGCATGCCGACCAGGTCGGCATGCCCAGGCCGAGGTCTGTTGAGCGGGGCGTTGCGGGCCAGCCCGGCGAGTACTTCCGGATCCACCGGGTCCGCAGCCATCACCTGTTCCCACTTGGGCCACTCGGTGTTGCCCACCTGGATGGCGACGGGGCCGCCCATCGTGAGTCCGTGCCGGACGCCCCCCACGATGCGGATCTCGTCCTGCTCGAAGCTCATCCGGGCGCCGCGCCCGTATCCGAGCCGCCGCCGGGCCAGCTGCGACTGGATCTCCCCGGTGGTCACGGTCACGCCAGCGGGCAGCCCCTCCAGGATCGCCGTCAGCAGCGGGCCGTGCGACTCCCCCGCCGTCAGCCAGCGCAACATGCCGCGAATACTTCCACGCGGCCGATCAGCCGCCGTACGCCGCAAGCACCTCCGGCCCGCTGACGACAGCCAGGAACGCACCGGCCAGCAGGGCCGGACCGAACGGGACCGGCGTGCGGGCCGAGGCACGGCGCAGCGCGATCAGGACGAGCGCGAAAGCGCTACCGAGCACGAACGCCGCGACCACCCCGAGTACGACGTATCCCCAGCCGAGCCAGCCGAGGTAGAGCCCCAGCAGGCCGCCCAGCTTCACGTCGCCGAAGCCGAACCCCTCGGGGTTGATCAGCGCGAGCACGAAGAAGCCGGCGAACACCGCGGCGGCAGCGACGACCGCGCGCAGCCACACCTCGATGTCGCCGGTGAGGAGCGCCGCGGCGAGCAGCAGGCTGGCGCCGACGCCGTACGCCGGAAGCACGACCCGGTCGGGCAGCCGGTGGTGCTCGGTGTCGATGACTGCGAGGACCACTCCTACCGCGCCCTGGAACAGGAACGCCGCGAGCGCCGGCTCTGCGCCGACGGCCGCCGCCAGGACGGCGAACACGGCGGCCGTGGCGGCACCCATCCCGACGATCCGCCGCCCCGTGGCGGACGTTGACCGGAACAGGACACGCA
>JACCTY010000021.1 GCA_013812145.1 Geodermatophilaceae bacterium
ACCGGCTTCCTCGGGTGCAGCGTCGACACGGTCGGCGGCGTGGGTGCGGCGAGCCCGGCGGTCATCGCGTCCAGCCGGGCGACCGCCTCGTCGTACGCCGTGGACCGCTCGCCCGGGCCGGGCATGACGTTCGCCACGAGCAGGATCGAGCCGTCGGAATGGTCGAGGACCGCCAGGTCCGTGGCCAGCATCATCGCCAGATCGGGCAGCCCCAGGTCGTCCCGCGCGGTGGAAGGAAGCCGCTCGAGCCGGCGTACGGCGTCGTAGGCGAGGTAGCCGACCAGCCCACCGGTCAGCGGCGGCAGATCGGCGCGGCGGGGCGACCGCAGCGCCAGCGTGGTCTGCCGCAGCGCCGTCAGCGGGTCCGCTGACACCGGGGCGACGGGCGCCGGCCCCACCCACGCCGTCCGGCCGTCGATCTCGGTCAGGACCGCGGGACAGCGGACGCCCACGAATGAGTATCGCGACCAGGACCTGCCCTGCTCGGCGGATTCCAGCAGGAACGTTCCGGACCCGCCGGCCAACTTGCGGTAGACCCCCACCGGCGTCTCTCCGTCGGCGAGCAGCCGACGGGTGATCGGAACCACGCGGTGCTCTTCCCCGAGCGCCTCGAACTCCGGCCGGGTAGGTGTGTCCGAGCCGAAGACCATGCATCCCATTCTTGTCAGTGGCTCACCGGCCGGCTCGGCCAGGCACCGCCTCGAGCGGGCCGTCGTCGAAGCAGCTGCGGTCGCCGGTGTGGCAGGCCGGGCCTTCCTGGTCGACCCGGACCAGCAGCGCGTCGCCGTCGCAGTCCAGTGCCACCGTCCGGACCCACTGCCGATGCCCGGAGGTGTCGCCCTTGGCCCAGTAGTCCTGGCGGCTGCGGGAGAAGTAGGTGACCCGACCGGTGGTCAGCGTCCGTCGTAGCGCCTCGTCGTCCATCCACCCGAGCATGAGCACCTCGCCGGTGTCGTGCTGCTGGGCGATCGCGGGGACCAGGCCGTGCTGGTCGCGTTTGAGCCGAGCCGCGATCGCCGGATCGAGCGAGCTCACTGCCTCCACTGCGGATTCTGCGCCTGCTTCTTCTCGGAGATGAACCGGCTCACCGCGCTGTTGAGCGCCAGGACGAGCGCGACGACGGGCATGACGGCGAAGAACAGGGGGATGACGACTGCGCCCTCGCTGTCGGCCCCTTCCAAATCCGTTCCCAGCGTGGAGATCCGGATCAAGTAGTACGCGACGAGGGCGAGCTGGAGTCCGTTCCCAACGAGCAGCATCAGCCGGCCGCTGCCGCTCGTGACCTGCACGGCACCGAAGATGAGTAAACCGACGGAGACCAGCTGCACGATCCCGATCAGGAGGAGTTCGGTCACCGAGGTCCCGGCGGCAAGCACGAAGAACGAGCAGAGCAGCACGATGCCGGCCTGGATGTAGCTCAGGACCGCCGCAGCCAGCGCAGCGCCGGGCCGCTCCGGCCCCGCTGGCGCACCGGGTGGGCCGCCGTACTGGGCCGGATAACTCGGCTGGCCGTAGGGATTCCCGTAGGCGGGCGGGTAGCCGCCGTACGGTGGGGGCGGGGTGTACGTCGGCTGCGCGAACGATTCGGTGCTGCCGTACGGGTTCTGCGGTCCCTGCGGATGTTCCTGCTGCCCCCCGGGTGGGTTCCAGGAGCTGGGCGGCTGCGACATGGATTCTCCTCTGTACGGCGCCGACCTCCAATGAGGTCGACGCCGCACAGGCTAGACGACGCGGGCCGGCATCAGCAGGTCATCCGGCTACCCCGTGCCGGCCAACACCACCTGCTCGAAGGTCTGACTGCTGTCGGCCTCGGTCTCGTCGTCACCGTTGCGCAGCTGCCCGACGATCGCCGTACCCCTCGCTTCGGTCGCTGAACTCGGGTCGGCCACGTTACCGACTGTGCTGAGCCGCCCATGAGGCGTGCATCCGGGCGTACGGCCCGGGAACGCTGAGGAGTTCGGTGTGCGAACCGCGCTGCACGACGCGACCGGCGTCGACGACGATGATCTCGTCGGCGGCCTCCGCCGTCGACAACCGGTGCG
>JACCTY010000031.1 GCA_013812145.1 Geodermatophilaceae bacterium
ACGGAAGCCGACCGGCACCGTCCACAGTAGACAGCCGGAAGATCTCGTACGACGCCCCGCCGACCTCGAGCTGCCCTCGCGCGCCGAAGCTGTCCTGGTTCACTGCTGCACGTCCTCTCGCCTGCGGCCCGTGCTCCGCATTCTCCCGCATCGCCATCGGCTCGGTGACACGCGGCCGGGCGGCCTAGCGGAGGTCAACTGGTGTCGAATATCAGCAGCGCCTCGACGTCGGCACCGTCTTTGCCAGACACCACGGCGAACCCGAGGCGGCGCAGGATGCCGAGGGCCGCCGTGTTGTCCGCGGTCGTGTCCGCACGCACCCCCTGGGCACCCAGGCTGACCGCCGTGCGCAAGACGGCAGCTGTTGCGGCGCCGCCCAGCCCCTGGCCGCGGGCGCGCCGGGTCACCCAGATGCCTGTCTCCAGGATCCCGGGAACGACCGTCCGCTTGAGCCGAACCGCGCCGACGATCTGGTCTTCCGCGAGGATGGCCCACGTGGCCTGGCCCGCAGGCCCGTTGAGCCCCTGCCGGCAGCTGCGGTGGAGCTCCCGCAGCCAGGCGATCCGAGCCGGCGACCATTCCGGTCCAGTGGTGACCGATGCGGTCACCTCGTCCGCGGCCGCGTCAATGATCGCCGCATCGACCAGGCGATCCAGCGTCGGCTCGTCGACATCGACGAGGGTCACGGCGAAACCCTCGGCTGCGCTCACGGCGGAAGGCTAGCCGGCGACTAACTGGTCACAGACCACATGCGCGAGGCCGGTTTCGATGTCGTTCGTGACCAGTTTCGCGGCTCGAGTCCGTCAAAGGTGTTTGCGAACGTGTTGATCGCACGTCGACCACAGGACATCTCAAGGCCGAAGAGTGAAACTGTCCTCGTCCGGCCCGCGAGAGGTGATGACCGTGATCGAGCAGCAGCTTTCGGATGAGTGGAGCCGCCGCCGGTTCCTTGGCGCAGTGGGTGGCGTTGCCGCCCTGGCCGGGCTCGCCCAGGTCCCGCTCGCGAAGGGTGCCTTGGCCTCCCCGGCGCCGCCGTCGGGCAACTACCCGTTCAGCCTCGGGGTGGCCTCCGGTGATCCCGCCGCTGACGGATTCGTGCTGTGGACCCGGTTGGCTCCCGAGCCGTTCGCACCCCGCGGGGGAGGGATGCCTTCGCAACCAGTCGCCGTTGACTACCAGGTCGCCACCGACGAGGCGATGACCCACGTCGTACGGCGAGGCATTGCCCCGGCGCTGCCCCAGTTGGCGCATTCGGTGCACGTCGAGCCCACCGGCCTGCTGCCTGACCGCGAGTACTGGTACCAGTTCCGCTACGGCGACCACGTCTCGCCAGTGGGTCGGACCAAGACGACACCGGCACTCGGCGCGAAGGTCTCCCGGCTGTCGTTCGCATTCGCCTCCTGCCAGAGCTGGTCCAGCGGCTACTACTCGGCGTATCGCCACCTTGCCGCGGAGGATCTCGACCTCGTCGTGCATCTCGGCGACTACGTGTACGAGGGCGGCATTCCAGCGGACGGCGGCTACCGGAAGACGCCGGTTCCGCTCCAGCTACGGCCGAACTGCAGAGGACTGGACCGCTGGCGGTTGCAGTACGCGCTGTACAAGTCCGATCCTGACCTGCAGCGCGCCCATGCGCGGTTCCCGTGGATCGTCACCTGGGACGACCATGAGGTCCAGAACGACTACGCGTCGGAAACCTCGCAGTACGAGGGGGACATCTCGCAACTTCGGGCTAACGCCTACCAGGCCTACTACGAGCACCAGCCGCTGCGAGTGTCGGCCATCCCCAGACCTCAGGAGATGCGCCTGTACCGCCGGCTGCACTACGGCGATCTGGTCCAGTTCGACGTGCTCGACGGCCGGCAGTACCGCAGCGTCCCGCCCTGCGGCTGGGGCGAGGCACCGGCCTGCGCGGCGGCGTACCACCCTTCGGTCACGATGCTCGGGCAGCGGCAGGAGGACTGGCTGCTGGACGGGCTCGCGACGTCCAGCGCACGCTGGAACGTCCTCGCCAACAACGTCATGATGGGCCGCCTCGACCATGACGGGCCGACCGGAGACATCCTCTGGCACGACGCTTGGGACGGCTTCCCGGCGGCCAGGACGCGCATCACCGACCACTTCGTCGACGCCGAGGTTCGCAATCCGGTCATCATCACCGGGGACTGGCACTCGACGTTCGTGAATGACATCAAGCGCAACTTCGACCTGCCGCGCTCGCCGGTGGTGGCGACGGAGTTCGTCGGGACATCGATCTCCAGCAACGGCGACGACATCGTCTACGGGCCGTACTACGGACCGATGATCAAGTTCAACCCGCACATCCAGTTCTTCGACGGGGACCGTCGAGGGTACGTCCGCTGCACCGTGAGCGACAGCCAATGGCGGACTGATCTGCGGATGGTCGAGACCGTGAGTCGCCCGAACTCGCCGGGCTACACCTTTGCCTCATTCGTGGTCGAGGATGGGGTTCCCGGAGCGCAGCGAATCTAGTGGGACGTCACGGCAGCTATCTTCGCAAAGGGTGTAATCCGTGCTCACCTAGGCCGGCATCTCCACCGAGAGCGGCGGCCTGGACTTCCGCGC
Organism: Geodermatophilaceae bacterium; assembly: GCA_013812145.1. Classification (GTDB taxonomy): domain Bacteria; phylum Actinomycetota; class Actinomycetes; order Mycobacteriales; family Geodermatophilaceae; genus JACCTY01. Next base: position 2,587 of record JACCTY010000031.1, read on the forward strand.
TTCGAACTGGCCTGGACCCGCGACCGGCCGTGGGCAGCTGTTCACGCTGCAGCTACGTCGATCCTCACGGTGCCTGTCGGGCAGAACCGAACGGGCTATGGACCGCTTCAGTTTCGCCGCTTCTTGGCGGATCGCTCCGAACGAACGGTCGAAGCACTCCTACCATCCGTATCGTCGCCGGACTAAGACTCTGAGCCACCCCAGGTACCCGCGTAGGCCTTGCTCCTTGCGGATGTGCCGTGCCTGTTCTCGTAGCCATGGACGATCCTGACGTGATACGTGGCTTCGCCGATCAGTCGACATGGTCAGGATTCCTCGTGTCCCGTCGGTCCACTTCGCCAGCTCTGGCGGAACCTCTTCACTTCAGCGACCATTTCGGGCAACCTTCTGGTTCAAGTGCCGTCTCGCGACGATGAGACAGGTCCATGGTGTAGGCGGGATCTTCGGTCGTCTGCAGTGGCTTGTCGAAAGTGATAGCCACATCGCGGGCGGAAGTCTGCCCAATGTTCTTGATTACGATATGGAGAACCCAGCGACGGGAATGAAGTCAACAATGACGTATGGACGTGTCTGCAGTTCGCGCAACCGTTTCGACTGCAAGACCTGGACTAGGGCAAAGGGCAAAAACGACGTATACGAACAGCGCCAACCGCCCCGAACGCCGCCCACTCCGCCGGTCCCCAATGGCCCATGGGCGGCGGACACTATCTGACGCTTGGCCTTCTGCCTCTCGTTGCTTACGGCGGACCTGAGCCGGCGTTGCTTGCGGTCGATACGACCCCGGCTCTCAAGCGTGCGTCGCTGGTTACGATGCACTCTGGCTACGGGCCTGAGCCTAAGGTCGGGTTGTGCACGAGAACAACGGCCGTGCGTCGATCACCGTGCTGACCGGCGCAGGCATCTCGACCGACAGCGGTATCCCGGACTTCCGCGGTCCGACTGGGGTGTGGACTCGCGATCCCGCTGCGCAGCAGCTGTTCACGCTGCAGAACTATGTTGCCGATCCGGAGCTGCGGCGTCTGTCGTGGCGCAACCGACGCGCCCATGCGGCGTGGACGGCGGAGCCGAACGCCGGGCACCACGCGCTGGTCGAGCTGGAACGGGCCGGCCGGCTGCGGGCGCTGATCACCCAGAACATCGACGGCCTGCACCAGCGAGCCGGTTCGCGGTCGGTGATCGAACTGCACGGGACCCTGTACGGCGTGCAGTGTCTGGGCTGCGACGACCGAACCGAGATGTCGGCGGCCCTGGCCCGGGTCGAGGCGGGTGAGGAGGACCCGCCGTGCCTGCGCTGTGGCGGGATCCTGAAGTCGGCGACGATCTCGTTCGGTCAGCAGCTGGACACCGCCGTACTGCGCCGTGCCCAGGAGGCGGCCCTCGGCTGCACGGAGTTCTTCGCCGTCGGCACGTCACTGACGGTCCAGCCGGCCGCCGGGCTCGCCCGGTTGGCGGCGCGTAACGGGGCGCGGCTGGTGATCGTCAACGCCGAGCCGACGCCGTACGACGAGCTTGCCGATCGCGTCGTCCGGGAGCCGATCGGACAGGTATTGCCGGCCCTGCTTGCGGGGTGAACGACAGCGGGGCTTGACTACTGTGCAGCCAACGACCTGGCCCCGGAGGAGCGTCGATGCGTATTCCGTTCAGCTCTGGTGATTTCCTGGACCGCGCAACCGCCGTGTACCCCGACCGGATCGGGATAGTGGACGAGCCGAACCAACCGGCCCATTCACTGGACTCGGTGAGCTACGGCGAGGTGGCCCGGCGCGCTCGAGCCGTGCAGGCGGGGCTGGACGAGCTGGGGATCGGCGAGGGTGATCGGGTGGCGATCGTGAGCCACAACGCCGCCCGGCTGTGGGAGCTGCTGCACGCGGTGCCGTCCTCGGGCCGGATCCTGGTGCCGATCAACTTCCGGTTGCGACCCGACGAGGTCAAGTTCATCGTCAACCACTGCGGCGCCCGGGTCCTGCTGGTCGACCCGGAGCTCGACGAGTCCCTCTCGGGTGTCACTGCCGAGCACCGTTTCCGCACCGGAGCGGAGTCCGACGAAGCCCTGCTGCGCTTCGACGTCGAACCGCGACCGTGGTCGGCGCCGGACGAGGACGCAACCGCGACCATCAACTACACCAGCGGTACGACGGCCAGCCCCAAGGGCGTGCAGTCCACTCACCGCAACATCTGGGTGAACGCGGTGACCTTCGCCATGCACACCGCCGTCACCGACCGCGACGTGTACATGCACACGTTGCCGATGTTCCACTGCAACGGCTGGGGGATGCCCTTCGCCACGACCGGGCTCGGCGTCAAGCAGGTAGTCATCCGCAAGGTCGACGGGGCGGAGATCCTGCGCCGGGTCGACGAGCACGGTGTGACGCTGATGTGCGGTGCGCCGACGGTGTGGAACATGGTTCTTGACGCGGCCCAGACCTGGGAGGGCGAGATTCCCGGCAAAGGCACCGTGCGGATCGTGGTGGCAGGTGCGGCGCCGCCGAGCCGGACGGTCGCCAGGATCGAGAGCGAGCTCGGCTGGGAGTTCATCCAGATCTACGGGCTGACCGAGACCGCGCCGCTGCTGACGATCAACCGTGGCCGGGCGGAGTGGGACGATCTCGAGCCCGAGGAACGCGCCGCGAAGCTGGCCCGAGCCGGCACCGGGGCGGTCGGGGTACGGATGAAGACGGTCGAGGGCGGCGAGGTGCTGGTCCAGTCGAACGTGGTGATGGACGGTTACTGGGAGAACGCGGAGGCCTCCGCCCAGGCGCTGGAGGGCGGCTGGTTCCACACCGGCGACGGCGGCACCATCGAGGACGGCTACCTGACGATCTCCGACCGCAAGAAGGACGTCATCATCACCGGCGGGGAGAACGTCTCCTCGATCGAGGTCGAGGACGTGATCTTCAACCATCCCGCGGTGGCCGAGGTCGCGGTCATCGGCGTGCCGGACGAGCGGTGGGGGGAGACGATCAAGGCGCTCGTCGTGCTCGCCGAGGGCCAGAGCGCCGACGAAAAAGAGATCATCGCGCACTGCAAGGCCACGCTTGCCGGATACAAGGCGCCGACGTCGGTGGAGTTCCGCGAGGAACTGAGCCGCACCGCGACGGGGAAGCTGCAGAAGTTCAAGCTGCGCGCGCCGTACTGGGAGGGCAGCGACCGGCAGGTCAACTGAGCCGCGGCGATGAGGGCGGCGCGCCGAGCGGGTCGACCCGCCGCAGGAAACCCCGGACCTCGAGGAAGGTCGACAGGTGCTCGCGGTGATCGCCGCAGGCGACCCACTGCTTCTCTCGGCCGGGCTCGTGCAGCCGAGGGTTGTTCCAGACCAGGACCCACGAGGCGTCATCCCGGCAGCCCTTGGCCGAGCACCGTACGGTCACGCGGGCAGTGTGCCAGCTGGCGTGTAGTCGTCTGGGGAGTCGGGCCCGGAAGGCGCCGTCAACGATCAGGCGTCGGGCAGCCACGGGGGGAGCTGCCCGACGCAAATGCGACGGTACCACCACAAGGTGCCCACCGCGACGCTGGCCGTGGGTGGCTTCACAGCCATCACACGCCTGCTGAGGTGTGCTCTGCACACGGCAGGAGCCGACATCCGCAGCGAGGAGAGTTCCGTGAGCGACGCCCTGAGCGCGGCTCCATCCCTGGACAAATCTTCGGACAAACCGTCGGATCAGGACCCGCGCGAGCAGCAGACGCCGGCCCGCGACGCCATGCTGGTCGAGCAGACTATGTTCGAGGTCAAGCGGGTGATCGTCGGGCAGGACCGGATGATTGAGCGGATGCTGGTCTGCCTGCTGGCAAAGGGGCACGTGCTCATCGAGGGCGTTCCGGGCATCGCCAAGACCCTGGCGGTCGAGACGCTGGCCCGCACCGTGGGCGGCAGCTTCGCCCGGCTTCAATTCACCCCTGACCTGGTGCCGGCCGACATCGTCGGGACCCGGGTGTACCGGCAGGGGTCGGAGCGCTTCGACACCGAACTCGGGCCGGTGTTCGCCAACTTCGTGCTGACCGACGAGATCAACCGGGCGCCGGCAAAGGTCCAGTCCGCGTTGCTGGAGGTGATGGCCGAGCAGCAGGTGTCCATCGGCGGCCGGACGTACCCGGTGCCGTTGCCGTTCCTGGTGTTGGCTACCCAGAACCCGATCGAATCCGAGGGTGTCTACCCCCTGCCCGAGGCGCAACGCGACCGGTTCCTGATGAAGATCGTGGTGGACTATCCATCGACGGAGGAGGAGCGCGAGATCGTCTACCGGATGGGGGTTGACCCGCCGGTCCCACAGCAGGTCCTCGACCCGGACGCACTGCTCCGGCTGCAAGCCGCGAGCAATCGCGTGTTTGTTCACCACGCCTTGGTCGACTACGTCGTCCGAGTCGTTGTCTCGACCCGCCGGCCGGCCGAGCACGGCATGACCGACGTGGCCGGCTGGGTGTCCTACGGCGCCAGTCCTCGTGCCTCGCTCGGCATGATCGCGGCGGCCCGCGCACTCGCCCTGCTGCGCGGCCGCGACTACGTCCTGCCGCAGGACGTTCTCGACATCGCCCCGGACGTCCTCCGGCACCGGCTCGTGCTGTCCTACGACGCGCTGGCCGACGGCGTGCCCTTGGAGCACATCGTCAAGCGGATACTCCAAACGGTGCCGTTGCCGCAGGTCACCCCCCGGCAACGGTCCGGCGGCTTCGCGCCCGGGTACCCAGGGCCGCACGTCCCCGGCTCCCCGGCGCCCGGCCACTCCTACCCGATGCCGCCGGGCGCCGCGCAGGCCGGCAGCCGCCCGGCATGACACTGACCCCGCCCGCCGCCGTCCAGTCCGCTCCTGTGGTGTGCTCCCGGCCGGAGGCGGGCTCGTGACACTGACCCCGCCGTCGCACAGCGCCGGCGGAGGACCGCCGCGGCTCAAGGACGCGCCGGCGGACGTCATCCTGCGTCGGCTGGAGCTGACCGTACGGCGGCGCCTGGACGGATTGCTGCAGGGCAATCACCTCGGCCTGGTGCCCGGTCCCGGTTCCGAGGCGGGGGAGTCGCGGGTTTATCACCCCGGCGACGACGTACGCCGGATGGACTGGCCGGTCACCGCCCGCACGACCGTGGCTCACGTCCGCGAGACGATCGCCGATCGTGAACTCGAGGCGTGGGTCGTCGTCGACCTCTCCCCGAGCCTGGACTTCGGCACCGCCGAATGTGAGAAGCGAGATCTCGCGGTCGCCGGGCTGTCGGCGGTCGTTTACCTCACCACGCACGGTGGGAACCGGGTCGGAGCGCTCGTGACGACCGGGCAGCAGGTGATCCGCATCCCGGCCCGTGCCGGGCGGGCGGCGGCGGACCGGCTGATCCGCACGGTGATCGAGACTCCGCGCGCCGATCAGGGCCGGCGAGGAGACCTGACGGCCACGCTGGAGATGCTTCGCCGGCCCCCGCGCCGACGCGGTCTGGCCGTCGTCGTCTCGGACTTCCTCGGCGATGGCAGCTGGGAACGGCCGCTGCGTGCCCTGGCCGCTCGGCACGAGGTGCTGGCGATCGAGGTGCTCGATCCGCGTGAGTTGTCCCTCCCGGATGTGGGGCTGCTCACCCTCGCCGATCCTGAGACCGGCCGCACGATCGAGGTGCAGACTGGCAAGAAAGAGCTGCGGGAGCAGTTCGCGACGGCCGCCGCCGAGCAGCGGGCTGAGGTCGCCGCAACGCTTCGTCGGAGCGGAGCCGGGCACCTGCAGCTGCGGACCGACCGGGACTGGCTGATCGACATCGTCCGGTTCGTCGGCGCCCGGCGACGTGGCGCCTCAGGAGGTGCCCGCCGGTGAGTTTCCAGGCCCCGGTCTGGCTGTGGCTGCTGCTCGCTGTCGGCGCACTCGTCGGGCTGTACGTCGTACTGCAGCTGCGCCGTAAGGCCTATGCGGCCCGCTTCACCAACGTCGACCTGCTGGCCGGCATCGCGCCCAAGCGGCCGGGCTGGCGGCGGCACGTCGCGTTCGGCATACTGCTGCTGGCGCTGTCCACGCTGACGTTGGCCATGGCCAAGCCGTCCACGGAGGTACGCGTCCCTCGTGACCGGGCGACGGTCGTATTGGCGATCGACGTGTCGCTGTCCATGGGAGCCAAGGACATCGCGCCGGACCGGTTCATCGCGGCCAAGGCCGCTGCCGCGGAGTTCGTCTCGGTGCTGCCGGAACGGATCAACCTCGGGCTCGTCGCGTTCGCTGGCACCGCCAACACCGTCGTTCCGCCGACGACCGACCGTGCTGCCGTCGTGGCAGGTATCGACAACCTGCAACTGGCCGAAGCCACGGCGACGGGCGAGGCGATCTTCACCAGCTTGAACGCGATAGCGACGTTCCAGTCCCAGCTCGAGGGCACCGCCGAGGGGGCTCCGCCGGCCGCGATCGTCCTGATGTCCGACGGGTACCGGACGGTCGGCCGGTTCGAGACCCAGGCCATCGACGCCGCCAAGGCCGCCGGAGTGCCGGTCTCCACGATCGCGTTCGGGACCGACGCCGGCACGCTGAACCTCGACGGGGAGGTCATCCCGGTCCGGGTCGACCGGGTGGCGTTGCGGATGATCGCTGAGGAGACCGGCGGGACATACAAGTCCGCGGAGTCCGCCGGCCAGGGCCGGGAGGTCTTCGCCGACCTCGGCAGCCAGATCGGCTACCGCAGCGAACCGCGCGAGGTGACGGTGTGGTTCGTCGGTGCCGGGCTGGTCCTCGCCTTTGTGGCGACCGGCCTCGCTCTGCTCTGGACGAACCGGCTCCTGTAGTCCCTCTGCCTGACTTTGCCCCGCGGGCGCGCCGACACGCCGGTACGGCGACGGCGAGTCGGCGCGTTCAGGGGGCAAGGTCGCCCGGATGCCGTCGGTTAACCTCGGCATCGTGGACCTTGGTGGGGCGGGCGCGTTGAGTCGGTCCGTGCTGGTCACCGGCGGCAATCGGGGCATCGGACTGGCCATCGCGCAGGCGTTCGCCGCCGACGGCCACCAGGTCGCTGTCACGTACCGCAGCTCAGGACCGCCGGAGGGTCTGTACGGAGTCGAATGCGATGTCACCGACGGATCGAGTGTGGACGCGGCGTTCGGCGCGATCGAGGCCGAACACGGTCCGGTGGAGGTCCTGGTCGCCAACGCCGGCATCACCGAGGACACCCTGCTGCTGCGGATGAGCGAGGACGCCTTCACCCGGGTGCTCGATGCGAACCTCACCGGCTCCTATCGGGTGGCCAAGCGGGCGGCGGCGAAGATGCTGCGCGCCCGCTGGGGCCGGCTGATCTTCATCTCCTCGGTCGTCGGGTTGTCCGGCTCGGCCGGGCAGGTCAACTACGCAGCATCCAAGTCGGGTCTGATCGGGATGGCCCGTTCGATCGCGCGGGAGCTGGGCAGCCGCAACATCACCGCGAACGTCGTCGCACCCGGCTATGTCGAGACGGACATGACCGCGGCGTTGCCGGAGGCGCGAAAGGGCGAGCTGCTCGGGCAGATCCCCCTTGGCCGGTACGCCGTGCCGGATGAGGTCGCTCAGGTCGTGCAGTTCCTGGCCGGTGACGCGGCGGCGTACATCACCGGTGCGGTGATCCCGGTCGACGGCGGTCTGGGTATGGGTCATTGAAAGGGAGCTGATGAGCGGGCTGCTAAAGGGCAAGCGAGTGTTGGTCGCGGGGGTTCTCACCGAGGCGTCAATCGGCTACGCGACGGCCAAGATCGCGCAGCAGGAGGGCGCGCAGCTGGTCATCACGAACTTCGGCCGGGCACTGTCGATCACCCGGCGGATCGCCAAGCGGCTGCCCGGGGAGGTCGCCGTCCTGGAGCTGGACGTCACCGACGACCAACACCTCGCGACGTTGGCCGACCGGGTGCGTGAGCACGTCGACGGCCTGGACGGCGTCGTGCACGCGATCGGGTTCGCGCCGCAGAACGCGCTGGGTGAGGACTTCACCGGGGTGCCGTGGAGCGACGCCGGTACGGCGCTGCACGTGTCCACCTGGTCCCTCGCCGCCCTGGTCCAGTCGGTGCGTCCGCTGCTGTCCGCACCGGCCTCGGTGGTGGGCCTGGACTTTGACGCGTCCGTGGCGTGGCCGGCGTACGGGTGGATGGGGGTGGCCAAGGCCGGACTGGAGTCCTGCTCGCGCTATCTAGCGCGCGAGCTCGGGCCGGACGGAATCCGGGTGAACCTCGTGTCGGCCGGGCCGTTGAAGACGATGGCCGCCAAGAGCATCCCCGGCTTCTCCGGGTTCGAAGACGTGTGGGGCGACCGGGCGCCGCTCGGCTGGGACCTCACCAACCTGGAGCCGGCCGCTCGGGCCTGCGTGGCGCTGCTGTCGGACTGGTTTCCCGCGACGACCGGCGAGATCGTGCACGTCGACGGCGGCTTCCACGCGGTCGGGGTCTGAGCGCTGGCGCAATACGACGCACTGCTGCTGCTGTCCTTCGGCGGCCCTGACGGCCCCGAGGACGTCATGCCGTTCCTGGAGAACGTCACCCGCGGCCGCGGCGTCCCCCGCGACCGGCTGCTGGGTGTGGCCGAGCACTACTACCACTTCGGCGGTGTCTCGCCGATCAACGCGCAGAACCAAGCCCTGATCGCCGCAGTCCGGGCGGAGCTGGACCGGCGGGAGTTGTCGCTGCCGATCTACTGGGGCAACCGGAACTGGGCACCGTACGTCGAGGACGCCGTCACCCGGATGACCGCCGACGGCGTACGGCGGGCGCTGGTCGTTCCGACCAGCGCCTATGCGTCGTACTCGGCCTGCCGGCAGTACTGGGAGGACATCGCGCGCGGTCGGACGGCGGCGGGCGAGGCCGCTCCGCAGATCGACAAGGTGCGTCACTACTTCAACCACCCGGGCTTCGTCGAGGCCAATGCCGAGGGTCTGCGGGCGGCCCTGGCGGCGGTTCCGCCGGGCAGCCGAGTCGCCTACACCGCGCACAGCATCCCGGTGGAGATGGCGCAGTCCTCCGGCCCGGACGGCGGGCTGTACGAGCGGGAGCTGCGCGAGGCGGCTGTCCTGGTGACCGCGGCGGTCGACCCGACGCTGCGCTGGGACCTGGTCTGGCAGAGCCGCAGCGGCCCGCCGTCCGTGCCGTGGCTCGGACCGGACATCAACGACCACCTGACGGCGCTGGCCGCCGATGGCGTGCCCGGTGTTGTGGTGGCCCCGATCGGGTTTGTCAGCGACCACATCGAGGTGCTGTGGGACCTCGACACCGAGGCCGCGCAGACGGCGTCGTCCCTGGGTCTGCCGTTCGCCCGTGCGGGGACCGCCGGCACCCATCCGGCATTCGTCTCGATGGTCGCCGAACTGTTGTTGGAGCGCAGCGACAGCTCGTGTCCCGCGCGTGCGCTCGGGTCGATGGGCTCGAGCCACGACGTCTGCCCCGTTGCCTGCTGCCCGCCGCCACGTCGCTCGTAGCTGTGGGTCGGATCCCAACCGGCGGCCGAGGCGAACGCCTCCCATACAGGTCGCCGCCTTGCGTTTCGGCAGGTGCCCTCAGGCGTTGTAGGCGGCGACGAGCGCCCGGCGTACGGCGGCAGCGAGGGGACGCAGCGCCTCGTCGCGGGCTCGGGCCTCGTTGCCGGTGACGGCGGCTCCCGGTGCATCGGCCTCGGCAAGCTCCAGCACGTCCACCAGGCGCTGTGCCCGCTCGGCCAACCCGAGCGCGCGCTGGTCGTGGCCTGGGGGTAGCCGCAGCCGGCGCTGACCGTTCGATGAGCCGCGCAACAGCGCCATCGCCTCCGGGCGCCAGCGCGCCACGTCCAGTTCGGTGAGCGCGCGGGCCGCTGTTCGAAGCGTGGCGGCGAGATCGTGGTCGGCCTCGGCGAGTGAGATCGGGTCGGGTCGCGTTCGGGTCACGTCGTGCATCGTCCAGAGCACAGTCGTGCCGTCGATGACGTCCGGGGTGAGCCCCAAGCCGTCACCGAGGACGCCCTCGCCGACAGACATGGCCGCGGCGCTGAACGAACCGGGGCCGGGCAGCCCCCGCGGGTCGCCGGCCACGGGAAGCACAGTGCGGAGCCGACTTTCACCGCCCTCGCGCAGGGCAGTCAGCGCCCAGCCGAGCGGAACCGGGTCGAGCTGTCCCGGCAGTCCGGTGACTCGATGGACCTCCTCGCCCACGACAGCCTCGATGACGTCGTCATAGGAGACCCGGCCGGCCAGCCAGGCGGTGGACCACGCGGCGAGCAGCCCGCTGCGGTGTCGGTGTCCGGCATCCCGCCACCGAGACCGTAGCGGCTGACCGGCGTCGGCCTCGTTGGGCCGTCGGTCGTCGCGATCCATGGCGGCGAGCCTACGACGGCCGGCAGCATCGGCGGCGTTAGCCTCGCGTCGGTGAGGACCGCCCCGACACGTTCCGGCTCGATCCCGTTCGATCCGGCCGGTTGTTCCAGGCCCGAGACGAGCCAGTGACTGCCGGGCGGTACGGCTCGGACGTCTGGTCGGCACGCCGACTGCGCGGTGACACTCCGGCTGTCGGCGCCGACATTGGGCTGGTGGTAGAGGACTCCGGCGCGGCTTCTGCGGCGCGGTCCTGGGATGCGACAAGGACTCGGTCCGGCCGCAGGACAGGCACGGACGGGAGCGGGTGTTCTCCCTGCGGACCGGGGCGTTCCTGCTCGACGGGTCGCCCATCACTTTGGTCCGGCCGCAGGCTCGGGTGGGGGCGGCGCCACGTCGTACCGCCTCTGGATCGATCGCGGTCAGAGGTCAACGGGCGAGGGTGGCGCAGGCCAGCCGGATCTACGTCGAAGGGGTGCACGACGCCGCACTGATCGAGCGGGTGTGGGGTGACGACCTGCGGATCGAGGGGATCGTGGTCGAGCCGCTGCACGGGATCGACGACCTGCCCGCGGTTGTCCGAACGTTTCAGCCGGCGCCGCAGCGCCGCTTGGGTGTTCTGTCGACCACCTCGTTCCCGGTTCCAAGGAGAGCCGGATTGTGGAAAGCGCCAGAAACCCGTACGTGCTCGTGACCGGGCATCCCTACATCGACATCTGGCAGGCGGTACGCCCGGCCGCGGTGGGTATCGCGGCTTGGCCCAGGGTGCCGCCGGGACTGCCGTGGAAGGCCGGCGTCTGCGCGACGCTGGGGGTCGGCGACCCCACCGACATGTGGCGCCGCGTGCTGGGGGCGGTGTCGTCGTACGCCGACCTGGAGACGCCGTTGCTGGGTGCGGTCGAACGGCTGATCGACTGGATGACCGAGCCCGCGGGCTAGCCGTGGGCAGCTGTCGGGCTGACCGAAGGGGCGTGCGGGACGGGTGTGACGTCCAGTGCTTCGGCGAGTACCGCTGCGCACTCGGCGACCGTGGGCCGGCCCGCCGGGTCCAGCCGCAGTGCGGCGTCGATCAGTCGCGCCACCCCGGGCGGCACCCGGCGCCGGCTGCGCAGCGGTGCCGGCGCGACCAACGTCACCGGCCCGTCCGTGCTGGTGTCGGATGTGGTGCAGGAACGGCGCGACGACGAGGATCCGGTCTCCGAATCGGGAACCGCAGGGTCACCGACGAGGGCTTCATAGAGCAGCCCGCCGATTCCCCACACGTCCGCGGCGGGACCCAGCTCGCGGCCCAGTGCCTGCTCCGGGGACAGGTAACCAGGAGTTCCGATGCCGCGCTTGCGACGTCCCGGCCGCCGGGCGATGGACAGGTCGATCAGTTTGGCCCGTCCGCTGTCGGCCACGACGTTGGAAGGCTTGAGGTCCAGGTGCAGCCAGCCCGTCTGGTGCAGGTAGCCGATCGCCGAGCAGAGGTGCAGCCCGAGATGCAGAACGTCCCGTACCGGTAGCCGGCCATGCTCGTCGATCAGCGCGGACAGGGTGTGCCCGGACAGGGTCTCCAGCAAGATCATCGGCGTCGGGTCGCGGGTTGTTTCGTACAGCCGAACGATGTGTGGATGCGTCAGCCGGCTCAACAGCCGACCCTCGGCCATCAGATCGCGTACTGACCTCGAGTCCCGGGGACGATCCGGTCGCAGCGTCTTGGCGATGCATCGGCAGCCTCGTTCCTCGCTCCAGACGTCGTACACGTTGACGTGCCGACCCTGGTGCAACTGCTCGAGGACGAGCAGACCCGCGAGCGCGAGCTCAGCCCGGTCGGGCTCACTCATGTGTTCTGCGACGTCACGCGGAGGAAGTTTGCCTGCGGCTCCGCGCTCGGGTCGGCAGCGCTGTCGCCGGTCTGCGCGGCAGGGACGGGATCGAGGGTGATCACCCGGTCGGCCAGCAACGCTACCTCGGCGTCATGGGTGATGAGCAGGACTGTCCGGTTGGTCGTCAATCGCGGCAGCAGGCGCATCGCGGTGGCCGAGTCGAGCCCGACTGTGGGTTCGTCGAGCACCAGAAACGGGGGGTCGCGCAACAGGGTTCTGGCCAGTGCAAGCCGTTGCCGCTGACCCCCGGAAAGCGATCTGCCCTTCTGGCCGACGCGGGTCTCCAGTCCCTCGGGGAGCGCTTGTACGAACGACAGCGCCTCGACCTGTTGCAACGCCTCGGTGATCTGTTCGTCGGTGGCCCACGGCTGCCCCATCCGGAGGTTGTCCCGCACGCTGGCGTCCATGACCAGCGACTCCTGCAAGACCGTGCCGACGTTTGCGCGGATGGACTCCAGCCTCAGATCGCGCAGATCGTGGCCGTCGAGTCGGACGCAGCCTGACTCAGGGTCGACCAGGCGGGCGACGAGCCGGGCGACCGTCGACTTTCCAGACCCGCTGGGCCCGACCAGTGCGACGACCTCGCCGGGCTGGACGATGACGCTGAGCCCCTGCAGCGCGGGCCGGACGGACTCGGGGTAGGTGTAGCTGACAGTTTCCAGCGCCAGCCGACCGACCACGCGGTTCAGCCGCCGAGCGCCTGGGCGATCGGTGACGCCGGCCGGCGTGTCGAGCATCTCGAGCACCCGCTCGGCGCCGGCGGAGGCGGCGAACACGGAGGCGACAACAGTGCCTAGCTGCTGGATCGGGCTGTAGAGCAGCCCGAGATAGGCGAGGAATGCGAGCAGCTCGCCGAGTGTGAGCCGGCCGTCCGCCAGCGCCCAGGCGCCGAGGCCGATGGCCGAAAGAACTCCCATGAGCTCGAAGAAGTCGACGACCACCGGGTAGGCGCCGCGTAGCCGGGCAGCGGCCAGCTCGGCCTCGTAGACGTCCTCGGCCTGCTGGTCGAAGCGCCGGCTTTCCGCTGCCTGCATGCCGTGGCTTTGCACCAGGGCCGCCGCGCCGAGGGATTCCTCAGCCACCGAAGACAGCGAGCCGGTACGGCGCCGCTTCTCCCGGGACGCCTGCTTGAGCCGGTTGGCGAACATCCGGGCGAGCGCCCAGAACAGCGGAGCCAGGACAAGGGCGGCGAGCGCCAGCTGCCAGTCGATGAGGAGCAGGGCGCCGGTGAAGAACAGCACACGGAACGTGGCCGAGACGGCGCCGGTGAGCGAGCTGACGAAAAGTGACTCGATCGCGGCAACGTCACCGCTGAGCCGCGAGACCAGGTCACCGAGCCTCTTACGATCCAGGGCCGGCAGCGACAGCCGATGCAGATGGGCAAACAGCCGGCTTCGCAGGCGGAGCAGAAACGCTCCTCCGACGCGGGCGGCGAGGTAGTCATCGGTGTAGGAAAGCCCACCGGATATCAGGTTCAGAACGACGAATGCGATGCAGATCCCGACCAGCGGGCCGAGGACCTGCGGTACCAGCACCGTGTCGACGAGGACTTGAAAGAGCCAGATCTCGACGGTTTGGAGGGCTGGGAGTGCGGCGACGGCGACGAGGCCGGTCAGCAGCAGCCAGCGGTCCGGCCGCAGATCCGGCCAGAACCGCCGGATCACCTCTCGGATCGGCACCGGTGGGGCGGCTGCGACGATTGCGGAGCCTTCTCCGACCGGCGCGAGCAGCCGGCGGACAGCGGCCAGGGGACGAACAGCGAACGGCCCCCGTCGTGGCTTGCGAACGGTGATGCTGGTCGCAAGGACGCGTCGAGGGCCGTTCGCGTTGTTCACCGGACGGTCAGTCCCGCGTGGTGCGGGTGCGACGCGTGCGACGCCGGCGACGGGTGCGCGTGGTGCGCCGACCACCGGTGCTGGCGGCGGGAGTGACGGCCGCGAAGATTCCTGAGCGTGCCATGTCGTTCCTCCTTGACTTGTGCCACCGGACCCGATGTCCGGCGCTGACATCACTGTCGCTGGCAGAGATGGGATGCCGATGAGGCCAGCGTTAGAGGATGTTCATCTGCTGGACACCTACCGGGCTGGTGCCGGCCGATTGCAGCCGCCTGCTGCACAACAGGTGGTTGGATGAAGGCATGCCCGCGTGGTTGATCTGGCTCATCGGCTCCGGCCTGCTGGCCGTCGCCGAGATCTTCACGCTGGACCTCGTGCTTCTCATGTTCGCCGGAGCCGGACTGGTCACCGCCGGCGTCGCTGTGCTGGGCGCTCCGGTACTGGCGCAGCTGATCACGTTCGTCGTCGTGTCCGTGGGACTGCTGTTCGTCGTCCGCCCAGTCGCCGCCCGGCATCTGCACAACCGCACTCCGGAGCAGGTCGACGGCGCCCAGGTCTACATCGGAAGGCTCGGCGTGGTCAGCGAGCGGGTCGACGAACACAGTGGTCGGATCAAGATCGGCGGCGACGAATGGTCGGCGGTGACGCAGACCTCGATCGAGCAGTTCGACGTCGGCGCCACAGTCCGTGTCATGGAGATCAGGGGCGCCACCGCCGTTGTCTCCGGCGACTTGGTCTAGCAGCCACAGTCACGAGCAGAAAGGATCCGACATGGAGGCGTTGATCGCCCTCGGTGTGCTGATCGTGTTCATCTTGATCGTGCTCGCCCGTAGTGTGCGGATCGTGCCGCAGGCCACCGCGTCGGTGGTCGAGCGGCTCGGCCGTTACAGCCGGACGCTCAGCCCCGGTTTGGCACTGCTCGTTCCGTTCGTCGACCGGGTGCGATCGCGGATCGACCTGCGGGAGCAGGTGGTGTCCTTCCCGCCGCAACCGGTCATCACCGCCGACAACCTCAACGTCGGGGTGGACACGGTCCTCTACTTCCAGGTGACTGACGCCCGCGCGGCGACGTACGGGATAGCGAACTACATCCAGGCAATGGAGCAGCTGACGGTCACGACGCTGCGCAACGTGGTCGGTGGGCTCAACCTGGAGGAGACGCTGACCAGTCGCGACATGATCAACTCGCAACTGCGTGCGGTGCTGGACGGAACCACCGGTTCGTGGGGGATCCGGGTGGCACGAGTGGAAATCAAGGCCATCGACCCGCCGGGAACGATCCTGGAGTCGATGGAGAAGCAGATGAAGGCCGACCGTGACAAGCGAGCCATGATCCTGAACGCCGAAGGCATGCGCGAGTCGACCATCAAGACCGCGGAGGGACAGAAGCAGTCGCAGATCCTCCAGGCGCAGGGAAACAAGCAGGCCACGATCCTCAACGCCGAGGCCGAGCGGCAGGGCCAGATCCTGCGCGCCGAGGGGGAGCGGGCGGCGAAGTACCTGCAAGCGCAGGGACAGGCCAAGGCTATCGAGACCGTTTTCGCCGCGATCCACAACGGCGACCCGGATCCGCAGCTGCTCGCCTACCAGTACCTGCAGACGCTGCCGCAGATCGCCAAGGGCGACTCCAACAAGATGTGGATAGTGCCGAGCGAGTTCAGCAGGGCGCTGGAAGGACTCGGTCGTGCCGCTGGTGGCGGCGGGGGCAGCGGATCGGACGCCGGTGACGGGGGACCGTCTTGGCTCCGGGCCGAGCGCACCACGTCGCGCGAGCCCACGGCTGCGATTGACACCTCGGACTGGTTCGACTCGAACCTCGCCCCGGCGGCCGAGCAGCCCGAGGCGGAGACCGTCATGACCGACACGACTCCTGGCGCCGTGACCGTGCCGAGCCTGTCGGAGGCGCGGCAGGATGTCTCGCCCACGCCGACCGCCTTGCGGCCGCCGGATTCCCCTCCGGCCGACGGGCACCAGCAGCCCTGGCAGTCAGCCCCGCCGCAGCACAACGGTCCGCCGCCGCCCCCGGGCCAGCAGCAGCCGCAGGGTCAGCAGTACGGCGGGCCGCCGCCGCCACCGTACGGACAGCCGCAGCAGTGGCAGCAGCCGGAGCAAGGCTATGATCAGCCGCCGCAGGAGGGTCCTGGTCAGCCGCCGCAGGAGCCCCGACGGTAGGCAGCTCGGGCAAACCCTGGCGGTGGCAGCACTCAGGAGGGAGGCGGACTCGTGACCCGGAGACGGCAGCCGATCTCGGCAGCACTCGGCCGAGGGGTCGTGGCTGGCGTGGCAGGCACCGCGGTGATGACGGCATTCCAGAAGCTCGTCGAGATGCCCCTGACCGGGCGACCCGACAGCTACGCTCCCGCGAGCTTTGCGGAAAAGGTACTGCCGGTTCGTCCGACGACCAGCGAGGGCCGCAACCGACTGAACTACGGCACGCATTTCGCCCTCGGGACGCTGTGGGGTTCTGCATACGGCCTGGCTGCGCGTGCCGGCCTGCGCGGGCCTCGGGCGGTGGCCGTGGTCTTTGGTGTCGTGTACTCCGGAGATGTGCTGCTCAACACGGCGCTCGGGCTGTATCGGCCGTCCACCTGGTCCCGGCAGGACTGGGCCGTCGATGTGGTTGACAAGCTGGTGCAGGCCGCGGCGACCGGTGCGGTGTACGACCGAGTCCTCGCTCGGGAGTAACGGCCGCGTCCGTCAGACCGGCGCCGGTTGGGCGCTGGGATCGGCGAACTGGGTGCGGTACAGCTCGGAGTAGCGCCCGCCCGTGGCGAGCAGCTCACTGTGGGTCCCGCGTTCGACGATGGTGCCCTCGTCGATGACGAGAATCTCGTCGGCAGCTCGGATGGTCGACAGTCGGTGCGCGATGACGAGCGCGGTTCGCCCGCTCAACGCCTCGACCAGCGCCTCCTGCACCGCCGCTTCCGACTGCGAGTCCAGGTGCGCGGTGGCCTCGTCCAGAATCACCACTCGGGGCTTGGCCAGCAGCAACCGGGCGATGGTGAGCCGCTGCCGCTCGCCCCCGGAAAGCCGGTAACCCCGCTCGCCGATCACGGTGTCCAGCTGGTCCGGTAGCGACCGGACGAGGCGCTCCAGCCGCGCTCGACGCAACGCATCCCACAGCTCTTCCTCGGTGGCCTCCGGCCGGGCGAAGCGCAGGTTGCCGCCGACGGTGTCGTGCCAGAGGTGCCCGTCCTGGGTCACCATCCCGAGAGTGTCGCGGATGGAATCGAATGACAGTTCGCGCAAATCGATCCCTGCCAGTCGGATCCCTCCGCTGTCGACGTCGTACAAGCGCGCCGCGAGGGCCGCGAGTGTGGACTTCCCCGCGCCCGAGGCGCCGACGAGCGCGACCAGCCGGCCGGGCTCGGCGGTGAACGACAGCCCGTGCAGCACCTCCTCGCCGCCGCGGGTGTCCAGAACCGCGACCTCCTCGAGCGAAGCGAGTGACACCGCCGTCGCCGCGGGGTAGCTGAACCGGACGTCGTCGAACTGCACCGCCACCGGCCCGTCGGGCACCTGGCGGGGCTCATCCGGCTCGGCGATGAGGGGTACCAGGTCGAGTACCTCGAAGACCCGCTCGAAGCTCACCAATGCCGTCATGACCTCCAACCGGGCGCTTGCCAGGGCGGTCAACGGTGCGTAGAGCCGAGCCAGCAGCAGCGCCAACGCGACGACGTCACCGGCATCGAGGTTGCCGCGCAGGGCCAGATAACCGCCCAGCCCGTATACCAGCGCGAGCGCCAAGGCGGACACCAGGAGCAGCGCGGTGACGAACACCCACTGGTACATCGCCGTACGAACCCCGATGTCGCGGACCCGGCTCGCCCGCGCGGTGAACTCGAACGCCTCGTCGGCGGGTCGGCCGAACAGCTTGACCAGGGTGGCTCCGGGCGCGGAGAACCGCTCGGTCATCTGCGTGGTCATGGCCGAGTTGTGGTTGGCCGCCTCGCGTTCCATCGAGGCCAGCCGACGTCCCATCCGGCGGGCCGGCAGCACAAAGACGGGCAGCAGGATCAGCGCCAGCAGGGTGATCTGCCAGGACAGCTGGAGCATCACAGCCAGGGTGAGCACGAGCGCGACGAGGTTCGTCACGACGCCGGACAAGGTGTCGCTGAACGCCCGCTGCGCCCCGATCACGTCGTTGTTCAGCCGGCTGACCAAGGCGCCGGTCCGGGTGCGGGTGAAAAAGGCCACCGGCATCTTCTGCACGTGCGTGAAGACCTCGCGCCGCAGGTCGAGGATCAGGCCCTCTCCGATCCGCGAGGACAACCACCGGCTGAGCAGGCCGACCGCCGCCTCCAGCACCGCGATCACCGCGATGATCACGGACAGCGTGACGACGGTCGACACCTCGCCGTTGCTGACGATGGCGTCCACCACCCGTCCGGCCAGCACGGGCGTGGCGACGATCAGCACCGCGGACACCACGCTGAGCAACAGGAAGACGACGAGATCCCGCTTATGCGGTCGGGCGAAGCCGAGGATCCGGCGCAGCGTCTTGACCGAGAACTTCCGGCGGTCCTCGTCCTGGTTCATGGCGTGGTACAGCGACATCCACGCGGTGACTTCCATGCTCATGAGCTGCCCTTTCTCTCAGGGCCAGCGTGCCAGAGCCCTACGACGAACCTCCTCGGCAATTGGGCCGAGTCAGGCTAGGCCGTTGGTCGCAGCTCGACAGGGGGTGCGGACTGGTTGCGGCTCAATCCCACCCGATATCGAACTCGTTGCCCTCCGGGTCGGTCATGACGATCCACTGAATCTCACCGAGCCGGCCCGCACCCAGTCTCTTCGCGCCGAGGCCAATCAGGCGCGCGGCTTCGGACTCGGCGTCCGGCACGTGCAGGTCGACGTGCATCCGGTTCTTGCCGAGCTTCGGGTCGTCGACGCGCTGTATCAGCAGGGCCGGCGCTTCGCTACCGTCCGGAGGTGTCAGGATTTCGAAAGGCCCGAGGGCTTCCTGCCGGTCGTAGCGCAGCGCGGCGGACCAGAAGTCAGCGAGCCGGCCGGCGTCGTTGGCATCCAGCACCAGCACCAGTCCCGGCGGTCTGGGTGGCGCTGGCGCAGTCTCGCTGTCACTCATGGAAACCTCCTTGGTTGGCGACCGCCTCATGATGGCGGGCGGGTGTGACACCGCCGGCCGGAGCGATCCGCCGCCGCCATCCCGAGTGTCATCGACGCCTCAGCGTCACCGCGGCCAGCGCCGCCCAGAAGATGCCGATCGTGACCTCAGCCTTCTCTGCCCAGCCGGCACCCGACGCGATGCCGAACCACACCAGCAACGGGGCCATCACCGCGAAGGCCGCCAAGGCTGTCAGTGACTCGGCTCGCCGCTCACGCCACCGACGCAGGCCGAACACCAGCGGGGCGACCGACAGCGTGACAAGAGCGACCGTCGCCGCCAGGGTGTGCACCGCTTCGGACAACGGATGCATGCTCGGCGTACACCAATCGGCGTCCCCCTGACCGCAGCCGATCCGCGCCGCGGCGACGACGACGGTTGCCACCGCGTTGACGGTGAGCAGCGCCGAGGTGGGCCGGTCGACCGCGTGCAGGAGCCAGCCGGCGAGCGCCATGGCGGTGGCCTGGACCACGAACGCGACGGCCATCACCCAGGCGTACGGCGCGCCGTACGCCCCGAGCACGCTGATCGACCCGTCGACATGGGAATAGCCGTCGTTGCTCACGCCGAGCACAAGCCAGGTCGCGGTGTAGAAAGCCGGCCCGATGAGAGCGAGCGTGCGGATCATCAGCGAGGGAACGATCAGGTGATGGTCAGGCCGTCGCGCAGGACACGCTTGAGCAACTTGCCCGAGGCGTTGCGGGGCAGTTCGTCGACGAACAGCACCCGTTTGGGGACCTTGAAGCCCGCCAACCTCCCGCGTACGTGCGCGATCAGCGCGTCGGCGGTCACGTCACCACCCCCGACGCCCTTCACCACGACGAACGCCGTGATCGCCTCGATCCAGCGCTCGTCCGGCGTACCGATCACCGCTGCTTCCGCGACGGCGGGATGGTCGTACAACGCGTCCTCGACCTCGCGGGAGGCGACCAGGACGCCGCCGGTGTTGATGACGTCCTTGATCCGGTCGACGACGGTGATGAAGCCCTCCTCGTCGGCACGGACCAGATCGCCGGAGTGGAACCAGCCGCCGTGAAACGCCTCGGCCGTTTCCTGCGGCTTGCCCCAATAGCCCTCGCAGAGCTGCGGGGACCGGTACACGACCTCGCCGAGTTCGCCGGGCGGTACGTCGTTGCCCTCGCCGTCCACCACACGCAGCTCGACGAAGAGCACCGATTTCCCGCATGACTCCGGGCGTGCGGCGTGCTCCTCCGGTCCCAGAACCGTGGCCAACGGACCGATCTCGGACTGCCCGAAGCAGTTGTAGAAACCGAGGTCAGGCAACCGCTGCTGCAGCCGCTGCAGCACCGGCTGCGGCATGATCGATGCCCCGTAAAAGGCCTTGCGCAACGAGGACAGGTCGCGCCCGGCGAGGTCCGGGTGGTTGGACAGGGGTACCCAGACCGTCGGTGCGAGGAACAGCGCGCCGATCGCGTCTGCCTCGACGCGGCGCAGGATCTCCGGGATGTCCGGCGCTTCCATCAGGTGGTTGACGGCGCCGACGGCCAGGTACGGCAGCAAAAAGACGTGCATCCCGGCGGAGTGGTACAGCGGCATCGGATGCAGCGGCTCGTCGTCGGCCCTGCACCCGAGCGACAGGATGCAGGAGACGTACTCGTGCACGAACGCTCGGTGCGTCATCATCGCGCCCTTGGGCCGCGACGTCGTGCCCGAGGTGTAGAGCAGTTGCACCAGGTCGGTGTCGGTGACTTCCACGTCGAGAGTGGGCAGCGCGCCGGTCTGTGCCCGGTCGAGCAGGCAGTCGTCGATATCCCGGAGGATCAGCACTTGCTCGAGCGAGTGCTCGATCTCGTCGAAGCGGGCCGCCATGGCGGGATCGGCCAGCGCCGCCCGGCTGCCGGACTGCTCGAGGAGATAGGACAGCTCTTCGCCGGTGAGGTTGTAGTTGATCGGGACATGCACCAGCCCCGCCCTTGCGCAACCGAGGAACCCGAGCAGGTAGGCGTCGGAGTTCTTCCCGTACGCCGCCACCCGGTCGCCCTTGGCCAGCCCGAGCTCGAGCAGGACGCCGGCCGCTCGAGTCACGGCGTCGTCCAACTCTCGATACGTCCAGGAGCGGTCGGCGAACAGCAGCGCGGTCCGCTCAGGATGACGCAGGGCACTCCGCCGTACGACGTCGTCCACGGTGCTCGAGCGGATAGCGGTCACGGGTCATTATGGCGTCCCTCAACGCCGCTCAGAGCCGGCGCTGGGCAGGAACGCCTCCGGGCGGGCTGCTGGGCAGGAGCCAAGTGGGATTGGAGAAGCCGACCAGCTTCCCGTCCCTGTCCCGAACGGCCGCCCGCAGGTAGCGGCCGGCGCCCGGCTCGAAGTCCAGTTCCACCCGGCCCTGCCGAACGTTTCGGGCGCGGATGCCGACGGTGCTGATGGCCGGCGTCGGTTGGCCCGGCCCGGCGTAGTCCACCTCACCGGTGATCAGCTCCAGCGTCGAGTCGACGGGCAGCTCGGCCGCGGACACCGTCATCGGCACCGTGGCATCTTGGGTCACCAGGACGCCGCCCATGGCGCCCAGCCCTCCGGTCGAGATGTCCATCGCCCCACGCCAGCCGGCCGGATCGCTGAACCAGACCCGTCCTCCGCTCAGAGCGTCAAGCAGCTCCGGCTCCTCGGTCGAGGCAGCCCAGGCACTGGTGATCCACCGAGGTTCCCGGCCGAGCCAGTCCGCTCCGGAGTGATCGTCGGTCGCGCCGGTGGCAGTGATGAACACACCGTTCCGGGCGGCGATGTCGTAGCCGAACGCGATGCTCTCGACGTCCTGCGGGCAGCCCACCTCCAGGATGTCCGCGCCGAGGTTGCGGGTGCTCACCAGCAGCTGGCCCAGGGCGGCCGGATTTTGCACGTCGCCGAGCGGATGGTTGTACGACGCCAACCCGCCGTTGGCGTGGACCAGGTTGACCATCGCCATCGCCGCCTCGACGGAGTCGTCCTTGATCGGCGGCCCCTCCCCGTGGTCGGGTAGGAACGCGGCGCCTCCGAACCGGTTCAGGTGGCGGACGAGGGACAGCTCGGCGCCTTGCAGCTGAAGCACGTCCGGGTAGCGGCGGGCGTACCCGGCCATCAGCTCGCGCTGCAGGCCGAGCGCCTCCTGGTCAGCACGCTGGTCGCGCCGGAATCGCAGCCGGTCGACGACCACACTGGCGGTCGCGCCCCGGCGTACTCGTACCGACAGCCGAAGCCGGTACAGCGAGGCGTCGCCGGCGATGAGGTCCGGCCACAGCGCCGCCACGTCTTCAGCTGGCCGCAGCGTCAACCGTTGCCATCCCCTGCCCGCTGGTAGCGCCACGACCCCCAGCAGGCCGTCGGCTTCGGTGAACCGGCCGGTGCGCTCGCCCACTCGGTACTGCACGGTGTACTGGCCGGCTGGCCGGTTGTTCGTGGCCGGGCGGTACGACGACAGCACCTCCACCAGCAGCTCGGCGTCGGGGCCGAGGGACTCGGCGAGGACGTCCAGCTCGAGGGTCGTGGCGGCCATGCTCGTGGAGTAGGTGGAGTTCCACGCTGAGCCCTCGTACTGCAACCGTCCCCATTGCCGAGCAGGCCCGCGGGCGGTCAGTCGCAGCGCCTTCCCGGGTTCGGAGGGGGAGTGCGGATCGGCGACGAAGCTGCCGGCGGCCGCGTTCACCGGTCCCGACCGGGAAGCTAGCCAGGTCCAGTCCACCCCATTCTCGGCCTCGGTCATCCCCTCGAAGCGCACCGCCTGCCGGTAGCCGTGGGCTTGCAGCCGGAAGTCGTGCTCCGTCCACCAGACGACGTCGACCCCGGTCCGGCGGGCCTGGTCCAGATGGGTGTCCATGCTGGCGATGTCTTCGCTGAAGCACGCGTGCAGGTGCATCGCCATGCTGACCGGCGCCAACCTCGGGGCTGCTGCCGAACCGGCCGCCACCCCGGTTCTCAACGGCCGACCGAGACCACCCGCCACGGTTCCGGCTGCAACCGCGACGCCGAGGCCGAGGACTCCCCGACGGCTGAGGAGGGCGGGCATGAACAACATCTTGCAACACCCGGAGGAAATCCGTGACCGTGTACCTGAAGCACGCGGGGTGACCTACTCCAGGTCAACCGAACAATTGTTCGGTCAGCCGCGCGCTGGGCGCAGCCGCACAACCCGCTCGATGTAGCCGTCCGCACAGAGGAACTCGCCGCAGGCGAAACCGAACGACGTCACCAACGCCCTGTCGGTGACGAAGTCGCCCTGGAACGACCTGGCCACCTCCTCCCACATCCGACGTGTGCCGTCACAGGTGCCCTCGTCGAAGAAGTCGAAGCTGCCCCGCACCGCGGTGCGACGGATCTGGAGCACGTCCCCGAACACCTGGATGAAGTCGGCGTTCTCGCACGTGTAGGTGCCGCGGATGATGGCGTTGCCTCTGCCGTCGAGCCGGCCGAAGCGGTTGAGTGTCAGCTCGACGGTGGGCATTGGCCCCGGATCGACGAACGAGATGCTGAGCAGGCCGCCGTTGCCGCCTCCGTCTATCTGATCGTCGAAGGCCAACACGTAGTACGTCTCGCCTGCGACAGCGTCGAGCAGGATGGTGCCGGGGCCGCACGCGACGGTGGTGAGATTCCCGGGCGACCCGACGCCGACAGCCACGCCGGCGCTGTAATTCGACGCGGACACGTCAATTATCACGGCGCCGTCCGTGGTCGGCTCGAAGAGGTACCAGACGCTGGCGTCGGTGGCCGGTGCGCCACACGATTCGTTGAGTTGGGCGTCGTCGGCGTCGGTGGTGGCCTCGGTCGTGTCGATGGTCTCGCTGAAGCCGAGACTCACGGGTGTGGCATTGGCGGCGAGGTCATTGCTAGGGGGCGCGGCCATCGCCGGTGCCGCGGTGCCCCCCACAAGGATGGTCACTGCTGTCACAACGCCGAGCAGCCGGCTCGTTCTCATGTCGTCTGTCCTTCCGCCTGGATGACCACTGCCATCCCACTCGAAAAAGCGGCCCCACGCCGCTTATGGCCGTCTTACACCCCGACCGCAGGGCAGAGATAGCCCTATTCTGGACAAATTGGAGAATTCGTCCAAAAGCCTACGTTTCGGACCTCGTCCACGCGCGAGGGCCACATGGGTTCGGTTCGAGCGACGGCGACCATCAAATGGCTCACGAAGTGTCCGAGGGGGGACTTGAAC
>JACCTY010000058.1 GCA_013812145.1 Geodermatophilaceae bacterium
AGCCGGTTGCGCACCTCGCGGCGCAGCTCGTCCAGGCCGCGCATCCCTTGGGTGCCCCG
Organism: Geodermatophilaceae bacterium; assembly: GCA_013812145.1. GTDB lineage: Bacteria > Actinomycetota > Actinomycetes > Mycobacteriales > Geodermatophilaceae > JACCTY01. Next base: position 60 of record JACCTY010000058.1, read on the forward strand.
ACGCAGCAGCGCCCGGAGCGCCTCGGACGGGCCGTCGCCGGCCAACACCGCGTCGCCGAGTTCGTCCACCGCGGCCGCGACGTCGTACGGTTCGGCGAGTGGATCCGGTCCACCGAGCCAGCGGCCGTAGCGGTACGAGCGGTACGCCACGTCAGGCCCCGTAGATGGTGCGGCCGCCCTGGCTGTCCTTGGCCAGCCGCCGGGTGAGGTGCAAACCCTCCAGGACGAGTTCCACCGCCGCGGCGGCCTGCTGCGGTGACTCCTCTCCCTCCGGTACGCCGAGCCGGCCGAGCATCTCCGCCAGCCGGGGAACCCGGCCGACCTGGGCGAGGAGTTCGTCGGCGGTGACCATGTCGCCGGACTCGACGACTTCTCCGGACTCGAAGTGGTTCTGCAGACCGGACAGGTCCAATCCGCCGAGCCGGCTGCGGAACGTCTCGTTGATCGCGCGCCTGAGCAGGTGGCTCAGGATCTCCGTCTCGCGCTCGTCGTCCGCCTCCGAGCCGGCGTCGGCGAACTCGACCTTGCCGCGACTAGCGGGAACAACGGCCGGCAGATCGCACACTCGGGCCGCGGCCCGCTGCTCACCGGTAGTGGCCGCCCGGCGTACGGCGGAGGCGGCAACCGTTTCCAGTGCTGCGATCGCGAACCGGGCACTGACGCCCGAGCGGTGGTCGACGTGCTGGGAGCCCCGGACCAGCCGGGCGTACCGGGCAATGATCTCCAGCAGGTGCTCCGGGGTGAGGGGACGTTCGTGCCCACCGGCGTCCGCCCACGTCGTCCGCGACTCCTGGCGGAGCAGCGCGATCTCGTCGGGCAGGTCCAGGGGGTAGTGCGTGCGCACCTCGCTGCCGAAGCGGTCCTTGAGCGGCGTCACGATCCGCCCGCGGTTCGTGTAGTCCTCGGGGTTGGCGCTGGCCACGAGCAGCAGGTCCAGCGGCAACCGCAGGCGGTAGCCGCGGATCTGGATGTCCCGCTCCTCCAGGACGTTGAGCAACGCCACCTGGATCCGTTCGGCGAGGTCGGGAAGCTCGTTGATGCTGAAGATTCCGCGGTTCGTCCGCGGCACGAGTCCATAGTGGACAGTCTCCGGATCGCCGAGCGTCCGCCCTTCTGCAACCTTGATCGGGTCCACGTCGCCGATCAGGTCGCCCACGCTCGTGTCCGGCGTCGCGAGCTTCTCGCCGTACCGATCCTCGCGGTGCACCCACATCACCGGGGTCGACTCGCCGTGTTCGGCTACCTGACGCCGGCCCCAGACCGAGATCGGCGCGTACGGATGTTCGTTCAGCTCGCTGCCGGACAACGTCGGCGTCCATTCGTCCAGCAGCCCGAGCAGGGTGCGGATCAGCCGGGTCTTGCCCTGGCCACGTTCGCCGAGGAGCACGATGTCGTGCCCGGCCAGCAGCGCGCGTTCGATCTCCGGTACGACGGTGTCGTCGAAGCCGACGATGCCCGGCAGCGAAGGTTCCCCGGAGCCGAGCCGGGTCAGCAGGTTGGCGCGGATCTCGGCCTTGACCGTCCGGTGGACGTGGTCGCCCGCGCGCAAGGCTCCGAGCGTGGTCGGAAGATCGGCGGGCGGGGTTTTCAAGGATGCCGTGGCGTGCGGGGAGGTCACTGCTCGACGGTACGACGCGCCGCGCGGCCCCGCACCCCGCTCCGGTCCGCTGCCCGGCCAGAATGCAGCGATGCAGACGGTTATCCCGCCCGTCTCCGTCCAGTCCGCTCCTGTTGTGTGCTCCCGGACGGAGACGGTCTCGTGACGGTGCTCGCGATCGACATCGGCGGCACGAAGCTGGCCACCGGAGTGGTCAACGCGGCGGGCGAACTCATCAGCGAGCACCGCACGCCCACACCGCCGGACGGTGACGCCGAGGCGATCTGGTCGGCTCTGGTGGCCGGCGTGGAGCAGGCCCTCGACGGTGCCGGGAGGCCGCCGCTGGAGGCGATCGGGACCGGCTGCGGTGGTCCGATGCACTGGCCGTCTGGCGTCGTTTCCCCGTTGACGATGCATGGATGGCGGGACTTCCCGCTGCGATCGCGGCTGCAGGAGCAGTTCGGCGTACCGGTGCGGCTGCACAACGACGCGGTCTGCGTTGCGGCGGCCGAGCATTGGCGCGGGGCCGGCCAGGGGCGAGCCAACATGCTCGGCATGGTCGTGTCCACGGGAGTGGGCGGCGGTCTCATCCTCGGTGGGCAGTTGCACGACGGCGCGACCGGCAACGGCGGACACGTCGGACACGTCGTCGTGGATCCGGCCGGCCCGCCGTGCCGGTGCGGTGGACACGGCTGTCTCGAGGCGATCGCCCGGGGACCAGCAGTCGCCGAGTGGGCGGTGCGGCAGGGTTGGGACGACGGCGAGCACACCGCCGCCGCCGTCACGGTGTCCGCGCGGGCCGGAAACGAGATCGCGCTGGCGGCCATCACCCGAGCCGGTCGGGCGGTCGGGATCGCGCTTGCGTCGACGGTGGCGCTGCTGGACCTCGAGATCGTCTGTATCGGCGGCGGGCTCGCCCAGGCGGGCGACCTGCTCTTCGGGCCACTCGGCGAGGCCTACACCGAACACGCGGGGGTGCACTACGCCCGTACCCCGCGGGTCGTCCCTGCCGCGCTCGGCCAGCGGGCCGGCCTGATCGGCGCCGCTGCGCTGGTGCTGGCGGGCGAGCGCTACTGGCACGGCTGAACTCGCGACGACCGATGGCAGGATGCCGGGCATGGTCGCAACCGCCCGGGTCGATGTCGAGGCGGTGCGCCGGGCGCGCTCCCTACTGGAGGGGATCGTCCGCTACACCCCGCTGGAGCACTGCCGGGTACTCGCGGAGCGCACGGGCAGCCCGGTCTTTCTCAAATGCGAGAACCTCCAGCGCACCGGGTCGTTCAAGATCCGCGGCGCGTACGTGCGGATCAGCCGGCTCAGCGATGCCGAACGAGCACGAGGTGTTGTCGCCGCCAGCGCCGGAAACCATGCCCAGGGGGTGGCCCTCGCGGCCGGAATGCTCGGCGCCCGATCCACCGTCTTCATGCCCACTCGCGCCCCGCTGCCCAAGATCGCGGCCACCACGTCGTACGGCGCGGAGGTGCACCTGATCGGCGATTCCATCGCCGACACGCTGATCGCAGCCGTGGAGTACGCCGCACAGACGGGCGCGGTGTTCATCCACCCCTTCGACCACCCCGACATCATCGCCGGCCAGGGGACGGTGGGCCTGGAGATCTTGGAGCAGTGCCCCGAGGTGCGCACCGTCCTGGTGTGCACGGGCGGCGGCGGCCTGGTGTCCGGGGTGGCCGCGGCGATCCGGGGCAGCAGACCGGCTGTCCACGTCGTCGCCGTTCAGGCCGAGGGTGCGGCGTCCTTCCCGCCCTCGCTCGAGGCCGGCGAGCCGGTCGTCTTGGACGTGATGGCCACGATGGCCGATGGCATCGCCGTACCGTCGCCGACGTTCGCCACTTTCGAACACGTCCGCGACCTCGTGGACGAGGTGATCACGGTGTCTGAGGAAGCGCTCAGCAGAGCGCTGCTGCTGTGCCTGGAGCGGGCCAAGCTCGTCGTCGAGCCGGCCGGCGCGGCCGCGGTGGCCGCCGTCATGGAGCACCCGGGGCGGTTCGACGGACCGATCGTGGCAGTGCTGTCCGGCGGCAACATCGACCCGCTGCTGCTGCACCGGGTCATGCAGCACGGCATGATCGCCGGCGGTCGCTACCTGTCCCTTCGGCTACGCGTACCCGACCGGCCTGGATCGCTGGCCGCCCTGCTGACCCTGCTGGCCGACCTGGGCGCCAACGTGCTCGATGTCGAGCACTCACGCACCGGCGCCACGCTGCATTTCGGTGAGGTGGAGATCCGGCTGTCGCTGGAAACCCGCGGGGACGAGCACCGCGAGCTTGTGCTGGCCGAGCTACGCGCGGCGGGTTACCTGTCTGTTTCGCACTGACCCGGCTGATCAGATGGTGGCCGACGTCCTCGGCGTACGGCGAAGAGTCTGCAAGACGACGCAATAGCGCTCGGTCAGCCGCAGCAACGTCGCCCGCTCGTCGTCGCTGAGGGCTGAACCGGCAGCGAGGTCCACGCGCAGCCGGATGTCGCTGAACCCGACCGGCGCCTGCTTGTCGACACCGAGCGTGCCGCGGAAGTCCAGGTCACCCTCGGCGTGCAGGGTCGCGCCGGTCACGTCCAGCCCCATCGAGGTGGCCACGGCGCGAAGGGTGACGCCGGCGCAGGCGACCAGCGCCTGCAGCAGCATGTCGCCGGAGCAGGCGGCCGATCCGGTGCCGCCGGTCCCGGGATGCAGTCCTGCCTCGGTGACTCCGCCACCCTCCGCCCGGTCCGCTCCTGTTGTGTGCTCCCGAGCGGAGGACGTCGCAACGGCAAGTGCCTGGCCGGTCGTGACCGAGCAGGTCACCTCCGCGCCGGCCAGCGAGCCGTCGGCAACCAGGGTGATCCTGGCCGCATCCGGATCGTCTCGGTACCGCTGCTTGAGCGGGTCCTGGGCCTCCCGGAGGGTATGCGCATCCATGCACGGAGCCTAGTTGGCTGGCGGTTGTGTCAGCCGCCCAGCAGCTGATGTCGACGGATTTCATACGCGGATCGGATCTCAAGTGTGACGCGGCGCCGTCGAACTCGATACCCAGCAGGACGTCCTCCCAGCCGGCATCGACATATGCGCGTCGCCCGTCCTCCGCGACCAGGATCTGATGTCGCGCCGGGGGCAACCTGGTATGGCGAGCACGTGCTCCATCCCCCAGATCTCGAGCTCGCTGTGACAGCCAAGCTCGAGCAGGCTGAGCAGAGCGAGGAGCGCTTGCACTCCACGGCAGTTGGGCCGTTCCAGCACGGCCGCTCGGACGCGATCCGGAGTCGTCAGCCGACGGCGCACCGCATCGATGACGGCGCTCTTCGACCATGCTCGGGGAGAACGGCCCAGGCATCTACCAGCGACCGTTCAAGGTGCACCACAGGCGTCCCGTCACGGTGGACGGTGCGCGGCATCGGCTGAGCGCGATGGATCACAACGCCGCTTGCAGCACTGAGATGACGCTCGACCGGGATCGTCACGTGGATCGGGGATTGCCCGGCAGCGCTCAAGCCCCGCGTGGCCAGCGCGCTCACGTGGCTGAGAGCACCACCGGTGAACTGTGCGACGCCGGCAGCGGTCAAGCCCAGCAGCTCACTGCCAACTGCCGCATACACCCGCGGCATCACACGTACCAGCTCGCCGCGGCTCACCGCCCGCCGCACGGAACGCAGGGGCACGTGCCGAGTCAGCTCGTCGATGTGACAGCTCCACCTGCTCGCGCCGTGAACGCCGTGATCTCTGCGTGCAGCGCTCATGATGGGCTGGAGATGACGCCGACCGGGTGCCGGATCGTGCCTGTGGACAGCAACCGGCCCCTGTGCATCGCTCGGTCAACCGGTCGGCATGTCCGGCCAGTGCGCCCGTCAGAGGTTGCCGCGGCGCTCCTGCTCGCGCTCGATCGCCTCGAACAACGCCTTGAAGTTGCCCTTGCCGAAGCCGAGCGAGCCGTGCCGCTCGATCAGCTCGAAGAACACCGT
>JACCTY010000067.1 GCA_013812145.1 Geodermatophilaceae bacterium
CGACCACCCCCACGCCGTGCGCATCCTCGCCCGCGCCTGGCTCTACATCATCTGGCACTGCTGGCAAGACCGGGTCGCCTACCAGCCGGCCCGCCACGGCGCCCTGCAACGCCACCTCGCGACACAAGACAAGATCATCAACCAGGCGGCTTGACACAGGGCTACTCATGCGGTCACCGTGCTGGCTACTGCTCGCGGGCGCCAGCACCGTCGCGCGGGTGTGGACAAGCCCGGCCGGATGTGGACGGCGCTGACGAACCGTCGTACCGGTATGCCTCGAGCTACCGCGTGTCGCCTCCGGCCGCGGGGACCACGTACACTCGTCGCCGCGGCCCACGCCAGTGGGTCGACTTCGCGTGTCCCCTCCCCGCTGCGGTCATAGCGGGGACCACGACCACCTTGGTCCCGGTACGCCGGGCAAACATGGTCGCGGACCGGGCACCAGGGCGGTGCGTCTCCCGGCCACCGCGACAACCGAGCAGCGTGGCCACGCGGCCACGCGAACGTAGAGAGGGACGCGCCAGCATGGCGGTCGTCACCATGAAGCAGCTGCTCGACAGCGGCGTCCACTTCGGGCATCAGACCCGTCGCTGGAACCCGAAGATGAAGCGTTTCATCTTCACCGAGCGCAACGGCATCTACATCATCGACCTGCAGCAGACCCTGACCTACATCGACCGGGCGTACGAGTTCGTCCGCGAGACCGTCGCACACGGTGGCTCGGTGCTGTTCATCGGCACCAAGAAGCAGGCGCAGGAGGCGATCTCCGAGCAGGCGCAGCGCGTGGGCATGCCCTACGTCAACCAGCGCTGGTTGGGCGGGATGCTGACCAACTTCTCCACCGTGCACAAGCGGCTGCAGCGGCTCAAGGAACTCGAAGTCATCGAGCAGACAGGTGGCACCACGGTGATGACGAAAAAGGAGCAGCTCGTCCTGTCCCGTGAGCGCATCAAGTTGGATCGCACCCTCGGCGGAATCCGGGACATGGGCCGAGTTCCGAGCGCGGTCTGGATCATCGACACCAAGAAGGAGCACATCGCTGTCGGCGAGGCCCGGAAGCTGGGCATCCCCGTCGTCGCGGTGCTGGACACCAACTGCGACCCGGACGAGGTCGACTACAAGATTCCCGGCAACGACGACGCGATCCGCAGTGCGGCGCTGCTCACCCGAGTCATCGCCGACGCGGTAGCCGACGGCCTCATGGCCCGCGCCGCGGCACAGGCAAACGCCGGCCGCGAGGCCGACGGTTCCGACAAGCCGGAGCCGACCGGCCAGCTCGGTACCGACGAGCCGATGCCGGAGTGGGAGCGAGAGTTGCTGCAGGGAACGCCGACCGCGACCGTCGAGACCGCCTCCGCGGACGCAACCGACGCCACCGCATCGCAGCTGGTCACCGCGCCGACCGCGGACCAGCCGGCCGTGGAACAGCCGGCCGAGGAACAGGTGACCGTGACACAGCCGGCTGCGGAACCGTCGGCCGCGCCGACCGACGAGCAGCCGGTCGGGCAGACTGACGGTCAGCTCCCGCGAACCGACGAACCGGCAGCGGACGCGCAGACCGACGAGCGGCCGGCCGCGCCGACCCCGGGCGACGAGGCGCCGGCTCCGGCTTCGTCCTGACTCCCGATCGGCGGCCGGGCCGAGCACTACCTGGTCGGCACATCGGCCGCGGCATAGCCGACCGGCCGACGGCGTTGGACAGCGGGCAAGCAGGTACGGCGGCAGCTGCCCGCCGTACCGAATCCTGATCGACTGCACCGAAGAGAGAAGCGAGGAGATGGCGAACTACACCACCGCGGATGTCAAGAGGCTCCGTGAGCTGACCGCCGCCGGCATGATGGACTGCAAAAGGGCGCTCGACGAGGCGGACGGGGACTTCACCGCGGCCGTCGACATCCTGCGGGTCAAGGGTGCCAAGGACGTCGGCAAGCGTTCCGGCCGGACGGCGGCCAATGGGCTCATCGCCGGGTCGGGCACCGCAATGCTGGAGCTGAACTGCGAGACCGACTTCGTGGCCAAGAACGAGACGTTCCAGGCGCTGGCGGCCGACCTCGTCGACCACATCGCACAGGCCAAGCCCAGTGATGTCCCTACTCTGTTGGAGCAGGAACTGTCCGACGGCCAGCCGGTTCAGGCCGCGGTGGACGAGCAGGCGGCCAAGCTCGGCGAGAAGTTCGTGGTCAACCGCTTCGCGGTCTTCGAGGGAACCACGGCGACATACCTGCACAAGCGCAACCCCGACCTGCCGCCGCAGGTGGGCGTGCTCGTCGAGTACACCGGCGGCGACGAGTCGGTCGCACGCGCGGTCGCCATGCACATCGCGGCCATGAGCCCGCGCTACGTCAGCCGCGCGGACGTTCCCGCTGATGTGGTATCCAACGAGCGGCGGATCGCTGAGGAGACCGCTCGTGAAGAAGGCAAGCCCGAGGCGGCGATGGGCAGGATCGTCGAGGGGCGGGTGAACGGCTTCTTCAAGGACGCCACGTTGCTGGAGCAGGCCTCGGTCCGCGAGGAGCACAAAAAGCAGACGATGCAGCAGGTGCTCTCCGGCGCGGGGGTCACCGTGACGCGATTCGCTCGTTTCGAGGTCGGCCGGGCATAGGGCAGGATCGGGCATCCACACCAAACGATGACAATCGGCTGAGGACGAGGGGGCCGCATGTGACGGAGCTGACCGACACGGCGGCCGCTTCGTTCGCGCTGATCCCGGCGGAGCGTCCGGCCCGCGGCTACCAGCGGGTGCTGCTCAAGCTGTCCGGCGAGACGTTCGGTGCCGGCCGGGTCGGCGTCGACCCGGACGTGGTGGACGGCATCGCTCGGCAGATCTCCGACGTCGTCGCGGACGGCGTACAGGTTGCCGTTGTCGTCGGTGGCGGAAACTTCTTCCGCGGGGCGGAGTTGTCCCAGCGCGGAATGGACCGGTCCCGAGCCGACTACATGGGCATGCTTGGGACGGTCATGAACTGCCTTGCGCTGCAGGACTTTCTGGAGCAGCGCGGTACGCCGACACGGGTCCAGACGGCCATTGCCATGGGGCAGGTGGCCGAGCCGTACATCCCGCTGCGAGCGATCAGGCACCTGGAGAAGGGTCGCGTGGTCATCTTCGGCGCGGGAGCAGGTATGCCGTTCTTCTCCACCGACACCGTCGCCGCGCAGCGCGCACTGGAGATCCACTGCGAGGTGCTGCTGATGGCGAAGAATGGCGTGGACGGCATCTACGATGCCGATCCGCGGCTGTGCCCCACCGCCCACCGGTTCGATCAGCTCAGCCATTCCGAGGTGCTGGCGCGCGGCCTGGAGGTCGCCGACTCCACCGCGGTCTCGCTGGCGCGGGACAACCGGCTGCCGATCGTCGTGTTCAACATGCTCGTGGACGGAAACATCGCCCGGGCAGTCGCGGGTGAGAGGATCGGAACCCTGGTCAGCACCGACGTCTGACAGGTGACAGGAGGATCCACCGTGATCGACGAGGCGCTCTTCGACGCCGAAGAGAAAATGGACAAGGCCGTCTCGGTCGCTCGCGAAGATCTGGGCAGCGTCCGCACCGGACGGGCCAGTCCGGCGATGTTCGCCCGGCTTCAGGTCGACTACTACGGTGCTCAGACGCCGATCCCGCAGATGGCATCCATCACCGTCCCGGAGGCTCGGATGGCCGTCATCAAGCCGTACGATGCCGGCCAGCTCGGCGCGATCGAAAAGGCAATCCGCGACAGTGACCTCGGCGTCAACCCCACCAACGACGGCTCACTCATCCGGGTCCTCTTTCCTCAGCTGACCGAGGAACGTCGGCGCGACCTGGTGAAGGTGGCCCGGCACAAGGGCGAAGAGGCTCGGGTGTCGATCCGCAACGTCCGTCGCAAGGCAAAGGACCAGCTGGAGCGGATCAAGTCCGACGGCGAGGCGGGGGAGGACGACGTACGGCGGGCAGAGAAGGAACTGGACGAGACAACCGCAAAGTACGTCGCCGCTATCGACGACGCCGTCCGGCACAAGGAAGCCGAACTGCTCGAGGTCTAGTGGAGACCAGCGAGCAACAGAGCACTGTCCCGGCGATCACGCTGACCGGCCGCTCCCGCGCCGGCCGGGATCTCGGTGCGGCCATCGCCGTCGGCCTCGGGCTCGGGGCGGTCGTGATTGCCACCCTCGTGCTGTACCGGCCGGGTTTCGTGATCGTGGTCGGACTGGCCGTCGTCATCTCGCTGTGGGAACTGGTCAAGGCGCTGGAGGCACGTGATGCCCGGCCACCGGTCGTCCCGCTACTCGTAGGCGCGGTCTCGATGCTCGCGCTGACGTACGTGCGTGGGACCGACGGTCTCGTCATCTCCTTCATGCTGACCGTGCTGGCATGCGTCGTCTGGCGACTGGCCGACGGTGCTCGCGGCTATTTCCGGGACATCAGCACCACCGTGTTCATCGTCACCTACGTTCCGCTGCTGGCCAGCTTCGCGGTTCTGCTGGTCGTTCCGGAGGATGGCGTCGCTCGGGTGTTCGCGTTCATCGTCACCGTGGTCTGCAGTGACGTGGGCGGCTACGCCGCCGGGGTGCTCCTCGGTAGGCATGTGATGGCCACTTCAATAAGTCCGAAAAAGACCTGGGAGGGCTTCGCCGGGTCGGCGGCGCTGTCGGCGCTGGCCGGCGCGCTGTTCCTCGAGCTGGCGTTGGACGGGGTGTGGTGGCAGGGCGTGCTCTACGGCCTGGCCATCGCGGCCGCCGCGACACTCGGCGACCTCGGCGAGTCCATGATCAAGCGCGACCTCGGCGTCAAGGACATGGGCTCGCTGCTGCCCGGTCACGGCGGGCTGATGGACCGGATGGACTCGCTGCTGCCGTCCGCGGCGGTCGCTTGGATCCTGCTCTCATCCTTTGTCCCCCTGCCATAACGGTCGGCACCCGACGCTCTCAGTGAGGGGGCCGCCGTTCGTCCACCGCGTGCTGCCTGATCCAGGCATGCATTGCTATACCTGAAGCGACGCCGGCATTGACGGACCTGGTCGAGCCGAACTGCGCGATCGAGCACACCAGAGCGGCAGCCGACCGCGCCTGCTCGGACAGGCCCGGGCCTTCCTGACCGAACAGGAGTACGCATCGTCTCGGCAGGGGGCAGGTCTCCAACGGGACGGCGCCGGGCAGGTTGTCCACCGCGACCAGCGGTAGCCCCGCCGCGTCGCACCAGGCGGCCAGGGCGGTCGCGTTCCCGTGGTACCGGAGGTGCTGGTAGCGGTCGGTGACCATGGCGCCCCGGCGGTTCCACCGCCGGCGCCCGACGATGTGTACCTCGGCGGCCAGGAACGCGTTCGCGGTACGGACGACGGTTCCTATGTTCAGGTCGTGCTGCCAGTTCTCTATCGCGACATGGAACTCATGCCGCCGGGTGTCGAGGTCGGCGACGATTGCCTCATGACGCCAGTAGCGGTAGCGGTCCACGACATTGCGCCGGTCGCCGTCGGCGAGCAGTTCTGGATCCAGCCGAGCGTCCTCCGGCCAGGGCCTCGGATGCGGGCCGACGCCTACCTCAGGGCTCGTGGGCACGGCTCGGGACGCTACCGGTCACGGCGACCGTGGGAGACTGAGGTGCTCATGACTGCTACCCCGCACGCCACCGTGCTTCCGCTGGTCTTCGACGCGCCGCGGAGGGAGCGGCCCCCGCGGCATTTGGCCGATCTGGACCCCGCCGGTCGCCGCGCAGCAGTCGCCGAACTCGGTGAGCGCCCATTTCGGGCCGACCAGCTCTCGCGGCACTACTTCGGACGGCTCGAGGACGACGTCGAGCGGATGACCGATGTCCCTGCCGAGGCCCGCCAGCGGCTCGCTGCGACGCTGCTGCCGCCGTTGCTGAAAGTCGTTCGGCACGTGGACTGCGACGCCGGGGCGACCCGCAAGACGCTTTGGCGTGGTGCAGACGGCACGCTCGTCGAAAGCGTCCTCATGCGCTACCCCGGGCGGGTCACGGTGTGCGTGTCGAGCCAGGCCGGCTGCGGCATGGCATGCCCGTTCTGCGCTACCGGTCAGGGCGGGCTCACCCGCAACCTGTCCACCGCGGAGATCGTCGAGCAGGTCGTCGCCGGCGCTCGCTCACTGGCCCGAGGGGAGATCGCCGGCGGTCCCGCCCGGGTGAGCAACGTCGTTTTCATGGGCATGGGCGAGCCGTTGGCGAACTACCGTCGGGTGCTGGCCGCCGTACGCCGACTCACCGATCCGACACCGGACGGTCTCGGGTTGTCGCAGCGATCGCTGACCGTCTCGACGGTCGGCCTCGTTCCCGCCATCCATCGGCTCGCCGAGGAGCGGCTCGCAGTGACCCTGGCGGTCAGCCTGCACGCTCCCGACGACGAGCTGCGCGACACCCTGGTGCCGGTCAACACCCGATGGAAGGTGGCCGAGGTGCTCGACGCCGCCTGGGAGTACACCGCCGCGACTGGCCGCCGACTCTCGATCGAGTACGCGATGATCCGCGACGTCAACGACCAGCCGTGGCGGGCCGATCTGCTGGCACAGAAGCTCCGGGGACGCCTCGTCCACGTCAACCTCATCCCGCTGAACCCGACTCCGGGCAGCCGATGGGATGCCAGTACGCCGGCCGCGCAGGACGAGTTCGTACGCCGGCTGGTCGACCACGGGGTGGCCACGACTGTCCGGGACACCCGCGGCCGGGAGATCGCCGGAGCGTGCGGTCAACTGGTTGCCGTAGAAGGCGGGCCGGGCGAGGCTTAGGCCCGCCACGCGTTCTTGCGATTGATCCGGCCCCGGATCAGCATCGCCGCCATGATGGCGGCCAATCCGAGCAGCCACCACTCCTCGATGCGGCCCCGATGGTTGCCGAAGACGAGCAGCGCCATCGAGATCGTCATCAGCCACCCGACCACAGGTGCGCTGCGCCGCCACTCATGGTGCCAGCCCCAGTCCTCGGGGCGCTCGTGCTCCCCGGCTGGGTTGCCGCCGTGTCCCACGACCGGGTTGCCGTCGTGTCCCGCGGCGGTCTCGTCATCGTGCCCGCCTGTGTGGTCAAGGGCGTGCCGGGCCTCGGCCACAGTGATCCTCCGTATCGGTGAGATGTCGGCTGCAGACTATCGGCCGGGCGGCTCAGCCCGCACTGACTGCGCGGGCCACTGCAGGCCCAGCCGTTGCGCCAGCTCGGCCAGCATCGCGTCGAACATCGGGTCGACATCGGAGAGCGCAAAGCTCAAATGGCCGAAGACCTCGAGCGAGATCATCCCGTACAGCCGCACCCAACAGGTGAGGAACACAGCAAGCGCTCCCGGCGGCAGTGGGATCGCGTTGTCAGCGGCCCAGTCCCCGAGCTGCGCGCGAAGCCGCGGATCCAGCTCGTCGTCGGCCAGCACCGGAAAGGGCCGGTCCATCCACAGCTCGATGAAGAGGCCTTGGAACACCCCACCGAAGCGCCTGCCGCAGACCTCGAGCCGCTCGTCCTTCGGTGCACCCGGATCACCTACCGGCGTGGCGAAGACCAGCTCGAACTCGCGTGGGTGCGAGCGAGCCCAGGTCCGGAACGACATGGTCACGGCGATGAATCGGCCGGTGAGATCGCCGGCCGTCACCTTGTCACGAGCGCGCTCCATGGATGTGGACAGCTCGTCGTACAGGTCGGCGATCAGATCAAGCAGCAGGTCCTCGCGGCTCTCGTAGTAGCGATACAGGGCCGGCGCGGTCAGCCCGATGGCCCGGGCGATCGGGCGCAGGGTCACCCCGGTCGGGCCCTCGGCGACGAGCAGTACCCGCGCGTGCCGGCGGATGTCGACCAGGGTCGCCTCGCGGTTGACCTCCCGCCGAGTTAACGGACTGGCCATGCCACCACCCTTGACAACAGTGAACGCCGTATGCAAAGTGTACACCGTTAACGGTGAACGCCGTTAACCAAACCTGCACCGACCGAGAACAGTACCCGAGGAGGCATGCATGTTCGACCATCTCGCCCGTGCGATGTACCGCTGGCGCCGGCTCGTGCTGATCCTGGCTGTCGGTTTCCTCGCGTTCGCCGGGGTGTGGGGGACCGGCGCGTTCGGTGCCCTGTCCGATGGCGGTTTCGAGGACCCCGGCAGCGAGAGCTTCCGCGCCAGCACCGAGTTGAGCGAGGCATTGGGCCGTGCCGACGCCGACGTCATCGTGCTCTACAGCAGCGACACCCTGACGGTGGACGACCCGGCGTACGCCGACGCCGTGACCAGCACGCTGGAGGCGCTGCCGGGCGAGGAAGTGGCGAGCGTGGCCAGCTTTTTCAGCACCGACGCACCACAGTTCGTGAGCGACGACCGACGCTCGACGTACGCCGTCGTACAGCTGACCGGCGCCGACGAGGAGCTCCGCGGCGACCAGCTGAGCGCGGTGGAGTCCGCTCTGGACGCTCCGGGGCTCACCGAGCAGGTCGGCGGCCTCGCCGCGGTCAACCGCGACATCAACGAGCAGGTCAGCGCGGACATCGCCCGCGCGGAGGCACTGTCGCTGCCAATCCTCTTCGTACTCCTGATCATCATCTTTGGCGGTCTGGTTGCGGCCAGCATGCCGTTGATCGTCGGCGGCTTCGCGGTTCTGGGCGCTTTCACGGCGATCCGGCTCATGACGATGGTCACCGACGTCTCGGTGTTCGCCATCAACATCGTCATCTTCCTCGGGCTGGGCCTGGCCATCGACTACGCGCTGTTCGTGGTCAGTCGCTTCCGGGAGGAACTGCGGGTCGGACGTGATGTCCCGGCGGCGCTGCGCCGCACGCTGCAGACCGCGGGACGAACAGTGGCGGTTTCCGGCGTGACCGTCGCCATCGCGCTGGCCGGTCTGACCCTGTTCCCGCAGAACTTCTTGCGGTCCATGGGACTCGGCGGGATAGCGGCGGTGCTGGTCGCAATGATCGCCGCCCTGACCGTGCTCCCGGCGCTGCTGGCCGTTCTGGGTCACCGGATCGATGCCCTTTCGGTGCGGCCACTGCTGCGCCGGCTGGCGCCGTGGCGCCGAGGGGACGGATCCGGTCCCGGCGCGTGGTACCGCATCGCCCGGTCGGTCATGCGGCGGCCGGTGCTGTACGCGGCTGGGATCGTTGTTGTCCTGCTGCTGCTCGGGACGCCGTTCCTGCGCGCGAGCTTCGGTGGCATCGACGTGCGGGTGCTGCCGGAGGGTACGCCGAGCCGGGTGGTCAGTGAGGCGCTGGAGGATGACTTCGGTGGCAGCGTGGATCCGGCCGCGCAGGTGGCGGTCACCATGGACGGACCCGTGGACGATCCGCAGCAGCAGGTCGCACTGACGTCGTACGTCGATCAGATCCGGGAGATCACCGGAATCGAGAGCGCCGAGGTGACGGGGGCAGCCGGCGACACGGCCCGCCTGTCGGTTTTCCTGACCGACGACCCGATCTCAGCAGCGGCCCAGCTGGCGGTGACCGACCTGCGTGCGGTTCCTGCTCCAGCCGGCGCACAGGTCTTCGTGGGTGGCGAATCGGCCGAACTGGTCGACCTGCTGGACACCATCGGCGCGACGCTGCCGTGGATGGCGCTGATCGTCGCGGTGGCGACGTTCGTGCTGCTGTTCCTCGCCTTTGGCTCCGTGGTACTGCCGATCAAGGCGATCGTGATGAACATCCTGTCGCTGGGAGCCACGTTCGGCGCCCTCGTGCTGATCTTCCAGGACGGCAACCTGTCCGGCCTGCTCGGTTTCACGTCGACGGGAACGATCGAGGCGACCCAGCCGATCCTGGTGCTGGCCATCGCGTTCGGGCTGTCGATGGACTACGAGGTCTTCCTGCTGTCGCGGGTTCGCGAGCAGTACGACCTGACCGGTGACAACACCGAGGCGGTGGCGACGGGGCTGCAGCGCACCGGCGGCATCATCACCTCCGCGGCGCTCCTGCTGGTAGTCGTCATCGGCGCGTTCGCCACCTCCGGAATCACGTTCATCAAGCTGATCGGCGTCGCGATGGTCATCGCGATCATCGTGGATGCGACGATCGTGCGGGCGCTGCTCGTCCCGGCCACGATGCGGCTGCTCGGCCGGGCGAACTGGTGGGCTCCTGGACCGCTGCGCCGCGTCTACGAACGTTTCGGTATCCGTGAGGAGGTGCCGGCGCCGGTCGACAACCGGAAACTGGTCGGCGTCTGAGTCTCAGGGGTCGGGGTACAGGGCGCGGACCGACGGGCCGGGCTGGTGGCGGAGGACTGCCGCCGGCCCGGCCCCGACCGCGTCCGCGATCCGCTGCGGCTGATACGGGTTGATCGGGCTGGGCAGATCGGCCGGATCGAACCAGCCGACCTGCACCGCCTCCGCGGTTGTGGCCGGCTCACCGCCGAGCACCCGGCAGGAGAAGACGAGCACCGGATCGCCGTCGGGCGAGCGGTCGTAGACGCCGGTCAGCCGCTCGACGGCGACGTCGATGCCCACCTCCTCGCGGACCTCCCGGACGGCGGCGGCCCACGGCGTCTCGCGGGCTTCGACCGAGCCGCCGGGAAGGTTCCAGATCGGCGGCCGGTCCCGCAGCGCCAGCAGTACCCGGCCGTGCGCGTCGAGGATCACGGCGCTGACCCCGAGCACACCCATGCCGAGGAGCCTGCCAGCCGCAGGCGCGGGTGAGGGCGCCGGTCGGGTGGGAGGATGACTGGCGTGAAAGCAACCCGGGACGTCGTCGTGCTCGGGTCGACCGGCTCGATCGGGCGACAGGCGATCGACGTGGCCGCCGCGGCGCCGGAGAGGTTCCGGGTGGTCGGCATCGGCGGTGGCGGCGGGAACGTCGAACTGCTCGCCCGACAGGCGCTCGATCTCGGCGTTGACGTCGTTGCGGTGGCTCGGGCCACCGCCGCCCAGGACCTGCAACTCGCCTTTTACGCCGCCGCCCGCGGGCGCGGCTATTCCACCGGGCAGTTCGCCGTACCGAAGATCCTGGCCGGTCCCGACGCCGCGGCCGAACTGGCCTCCTGGCCGTGCGACGTCGTGCTCAACGGCATCACCGGGTCGATCGGCCTGGCACCCACCCTGGCCGCCCTGGACGCCGGCCGGACCGTGGCGCTGGCCAACAAGGAGAGCCTGATCGCTGGCGGCCCGCTGGTGCTCGAACGGGCCCGGCCCGGACAGTTGGTCCCGGTCGACTCCGAGCACTCCGCGCTGGCCCAGTGCCTGCGTGCCGGGCGGGCCGACGAGGTGCGCCGGCTGGTGCTGACCGCGAGCGGCGGGCCGATGCGCGGCCGGACCCGGGCCGACATGGAGGCGGTCACCGTCGAGCAGGCGATGGCGCACCCCACCTGGGACATGGGTCCGGTGATCACCATCAACAGCGCGACCCTGGTCAACAAGGGCTTGGAGGTGATCGAGGCGCACCTGCTCTTCGGCGTGCCGTACGACGCGATCGATGTCGTCGTACATCCGCAATCGATCGTGCACTCGATGGTCGAGTTCGTCGACGGGTCCACGATCGCGCAGGCCAGCCCACCGGACATGAAGCTGCCCATCGCGTTGGCGCTCGGGTGGCCGGACCGGGTCGCCGGCGCCGCGTCGGCCGTCGACTGGACGACGGCGGCCCGGTGGACCTTTGAGCCGCTCGACTCCGAGTCATTCCCGGCAGTCGCGCTGGCCCGTGCAGTCGGAGCAGCCGGCGGATGCCTCCCCGCCATCTTCAATGCCGCCAACGAGGAGGCGGTCGCCGCCTTCGTCGCCGGCGAGCTGTCTTTCACCGGCATTCTCGACGTGGTGCGTACCGTGGTGGACGCCGCCGTCGAGTCCGGTGAACACGGTCCGCCGTCGACCGTGGCCGACGTCCTCGCCGCCGAGACGTGGGCGCGAGGGCACGCACGGAACGCCGTACGACGCGAGGAGCGCACGAACGCATGATGACCGCCATCGGCGTGCTGCTGTTCGTCGTCGGGCTCGCCTTTTCGATCTGGTTCCACGAGCTGGGGCACTTCTTCTGGGCCCGCCGCTTCGGGATGCGGGTCACCCAGTTCATGGTCGGCTTCGGTCCGACGCTGTGGTCCAAGCGGATCGGCGAGACCGAGCACGGCGTCAAGGCGATCCCGCTCGGCGGGTACATCCGCATCGTCGGGATGATGCCGCCCGGCGAGGAGGACCTGGCCGGGCGCAAGGTCGGCCGGATGCGCAAGCTGGTCGAGGAAGTGCGCGGCGCGTCCTTGCTGGACATCCGCCCCGGTGACGGCGACCGGGTGTTCTACCGCAAGCCCTGGTGGCAGCGGGTCATCGTCATGTCGGCCGGGCCGGCGCACAATCTGGTGCTCGCGTTCGTCCTGTTCACGATCATCCTGGTCGGCTTCGGCATCCCCACGCCGACCACGACTGTTCGAGCGGTCAGCGACTGCGTGCTGCCGGCCACCGCATCGATCGAGGCCACCTGCTCGACACCGGTGGACGACACCGGCGCGCTGTGCGAGGCCGGGCCCGACTGTGCCCTGCCGATCGCCAGTCCGGCGAAGCAAGCCGACTTCCGAAACGGTGACGAGATCCTCACCGTGGACGGGCGACCGGCGGCTGACTGGGAGGCAGTACGAGCGGTCATCCGGGGCAGCCCCAACGAGGAACTGTCCCTCACGGTGCTGCGGGACGGTCGGGAGGAGACGCTCACCGTCACGCCGCTGCCGAATCAGGTGTACGTCGACGAGGACCGCGAGCAGGTCGAGACGGTGGGCTTTCTGGGGCTGAGTCCGACCACGCCCAACGTGTCGCAGCCGCTGACGTCGGTTCCCGGACAGGTGGGTGGCTTCATCGTCACGGCCGGGGAGAAGCTGATCGGCATCCCCGAACGGATCCCCCAGCTGTTCCGGGCGGCGTTCCTCGGTGAAGAGCGCGACATCAACGGCCCGATCGGCATCGTCGGCGTGGGCCGGATCTCCGGGGAGGCGTTCGGCCTGCCACCGGAGCGGGCGCCGCTCCAGGAGAAGATCGTCTTCTTCCTCAGTGTCCTGGCGAGCCTGAACATGGTGCTGTTCTTGTTCAACCTGGTTCCGCTGTACCCGCTCGACGGCGGCCACGTCGCAGGCGCGCTGTGGGAGAAGGCCCGGTCGGTGGTGGCCCGGCTGCGGCACAAGCCCGATCCTGGACCGTTCGACACCGCCCGCCTGATGCCGGTGGCCTACGTCGTAGCGAGCGTCTTCATCGTGCTGTCCGGCCTGTTGCTCGTGGCCGACATCGTCAATCCGATCACCCTGGAGCAACTGCAGTGAGCGCCATCAGTTTGGGCATGCCCGAGATGCCCCCGCCCACGCTGTCCCCACGACGCAAGAGCCGGCAGATCTCGGTGGGTCGCGGCGACCGCGCTGTCCTCGTCGGCGGTGACGCGCCGGTGTCCGTGCAGTCGATGACAACCACCAAGACGGCGAACGTCGACGCCACGCTGCAGCAGATCGCCGAGCTGACCGCGGCCGGTTGCCAGATCGTGCGGGTCGCCGTACCGGACACCGACGACGCCGA
>JACCTY010000075.1 GCA_013812145.1 Geodermatophilaceae bacterium
AGCTGGCCAGGGCCTGCTTCGACGTGACCGTCTACCTCGACCCGCCCGAGGAGATCCGCCGGCAATGGAAGATCGACCGGGACACCGGCAGCCGCGGGTACACCGCCGAAGCGGTCGACGCCGAGCTGGAGCGCCGTGAGCCGGAGTCCGCCGAATTCATCCGGCCGCAGCGGCAACGCGCCGACGTGGTCGTGCGGTTCGCGCCGATCGCCACCCGGAACGACCCACCGGAGACACCGTTGTCAGCAGAGCTGCTGCTCCGCCCGACGATCCACCATCCGGATCTCACCGGCGTACTCGCCGACGAGGATCACCGGTCGATGCACCTCAAGCTGATCAGGGACGAAGACGGGCGGCCGGTCGACGCCCTGCACGTGCACGGTTATGCCTCGGCGGAGGAGAGCGAAACCCTGGAAAAGGCGATCTGGGCGGACTTCGACCTGGACGTGCCCCGGCCGGACACGCTCGGAATGCTCGGCGAGGGGCAACGCAGCGCTCCGCTGGCGGTCACCCAGCTGCTGCTGCTGTACCACCTGCTCGACCTCTCAGCATGAGCGCGTCGTGGAGCTGTCGTGGCCCCGATAGTCAGGCCACGCTGAGGGGCAGCGGTACGCCGACCAGGCTGCGCCGGACCGTGGGCAATGCCGCGGCCAGCGACCTGAGCGCCTGCGCGGAGGGGGTGCCGGGACTTCGCCGTACGACGGGGATGCCGGCGTCGCCGGCCTCGCGGAGCGCGATGTCCAGCGGTATCTGGGCGAGCAGCTTGACGCCGAGTTCGTCCGCGAGCTGGGCACCTCCGCCGGAGCCGAACAGGGCGGTGCCGTGCCCGCACGCCTCGCAGGTGGCGACTGTCATGTTCTCCACCACCCCGGCCAGCGGCATCCGTGCATCAGCGGCCATCCGGCCGACCCGGCTGGCGACGGCGCGCGCCGCGGGCTGCGGCGTGGTGACGGCGAGCAGCGCGGCGGAGGGCACCAGCTCGAGCAGCGACAGCGTGATGTCACCGGTACCTGGCGGGAGGTCGATCACCAGTACGTCGAGCGTTCCCCAGTAGACGTCGGCGAGGAACTGCTCCAAAGCCTTGTGCAGCATGGGGCCGCGCCAGATCACCGGCTCGTCGTCGGCCACCAGGAAGCCGGTGCTCATGAGGCGGACGCCGTACGCCTCGAGGGGGAACATCAGCCCGCTCAGAGCGACCGGTGACCGACGGGTCCCGAACAGTTGCGGCACGGAGTAGCCCCACACGTCGGCATCCAGCAGCCCGACGGCCAGCCCCTGGTCGGCCAACGCGACCGCCACGTTGGCCGCGACCGAGGACTTTCCCACGCCGCCCTTGCCGCTGGCCACTGCGTAGATCCGGGGCGCGATCACCGGGAACGCGCCGGTTTCGGGGCCGCGCAACATGTTGGCGAGATCGCGACGGGCCCGGTCATCGAGGACCGTATAGGCGATGTCAACCTTGGCGGCTGAAGAGACTGAGCGCACGGCGGCGGTGACCCGCTGGCTGAACGTCTCGCGCAGCGGGCACGACGGTGTGGTCAACCGGATCTCCACCCTGATCCGACCGTCCCTGCCGGCGTCGACGTTGCCGAGCATGCCCAGGTCCCCGATGGGCCGGTGGATCTCCGGGTCCTCGACGAGCGCGACAGCGGAGCGCACCGCGGCGAGGTCGAGCCTCGGTCGGCTGCGTAGTTTCACACCCGGAACGCCTTTCTCTTCGGCTTGACCGGCCGCATCAAGAACTCCGGCCGGCGCTGGCCACCGGGACCGACGGTGGGCCTGGTCATCGCCAGCCACTCGCGGTAGACCTCCCGCGATTTACCGGTGTCCACAACGACATCGGCGTACCGGTCCCCGTCGTGGGCCGGCTCCAGCCGCACCTTCTGCAGCCAGCAGTGCATGCCCGACCATGGGTCCGGCTGGACCGGGAAGGCGAGATTCTGGTGTACGCCGGAGTCCTCCCAGAAGATCCGTTCGCTGTCCCTGTCGTCGGAGGCAAAGGCGTGCACGCCTTGGCGTTGCCGCAGTCGCCACAAGCCCTCGGGACTGCGGTCCAGATCGACCAGACCGGTCACCCAGCGGCTGCCCTCGCCGTCGCGCAGCCGCCACCGGCCCATGTGGTGGGACAGCGCCGTCACACCCGGGCGGATGCCTTCGGTCGCCCAGGCCCTGACGACGAAGTGCCCGATCCGGGTGGTCACCCTGACGAGGTCCCCGGTGGCCATTCCCAGCCGCTGCGCGTCTCCCTTGTTGAGCCACAGCGGGTGGGTGTTGCTCAACTCGTTGAGGTACTTGGCATTCCCGGAGCGGGTATGGATGAGGGTCGGCAACCGGAAAGTGGGCACCAGGACGAACTCACCCTGCTCCGTGTCGATCTTCGTGCGGCTGACGTGCGACTCGATGTACTGCGGCGTGGCGTACTCCGGCCAGCCCCAGTCACGCATCGTCGTGCTGTAGACCTCGAGCTTGCGCGATGGCGAGAGCCAGCCGAAGGTCTGGGTGCCATCTCTGTGTTGCAGGCCTACGGAGCCGGCTTCCCCGACGAGTGGTGGCGCGGACTCCAGGGTCACGGGTTTGCGCAGTACGCCGTGATCGTCTGGTGCTGCGCCGTCGAGTTCGGCGGCAGTGAGCGGCCGCTCGTCGACCCGGTAGACGTCGGTGGCAACCTCGACGGCCCCGAACTTGCGCATGTATGCCAGCGGGGTCAGGCCGAGCTGCTGGGCTTTGGCCGGCAGTCCGGGGACCTGGTTCTCGAAGATCCAGCGGTAGTACTCGTCGACCGTGACCTTCTCACCGGGCCGGTACGGCGACTCGAAGTACTGCCTGATGCCGAGTGACCCGTCGGGATCGATCCGCCAGGACAGCTCGAACCAGTACTCGTTCTCCTCCCACACCTCACCCGGGTTCGCGTCCCTGGTGTCGACCACGGGCAGCCCCAGCTTCTCCATCGCCACCCGGCGTACCGGCTGACGGAAGCCCAGCCACTTGCCGGCGTGCGTCTCGTAGGAGTGCGTGTCGTGCCGTTCCAGCGAGTGGCCCATCGGCAGCACGTAGTCGGCGAACTCCGCGGTCTCGCTCCAGGTGGGGGTCAGCGCCACGTGCAGCCTGACGGCGTCGGTGTCGGTGAGCGCCTCCATCCAGCTGAAGCCGTCGGGATTGGTCCAGATCGGGTTGTAGACCCGGCTGAAGTAGACCTCGAGCGTGCCGCGGCCGTCCTTGAGGAAGTGCGGCAGCAGCATCGACATCTCATTCGTCGACAGCGGGTACTCCGCCGGCCAGGTCAACTCGTTCCAGGACTCGTGCGCGGGCGGCATGTTCGGGCCGTGCGGGATGAACTTGTCCCAGCCGTTCGGGCTCGTCCCGCCCCTGGTGCCGATGCTGCCGGTCAGCGCCAGCACGAACCACAGCGCCCGGGCGACCTGCCAACCGCCGTAATTGCCGGCGCAGGCCGACCGCCACACGTGCGCGGACAGCCGGCCGTCGCACTGGGCGACCAGCCGGGCCATCTCCTCGATCCGCGCGACCGGCACCTGCGCCTCGGCGGCGGCGAACTCGAACGTGAAGTGCTCGTAGTCCGCGGTGAGAAGGCTTAGGAACGTCGCGAAGTCCTTCGGTGCATTCGGGTGCAGGTTGTCCAGGTAGGTGTCCCAGTTGAACCAGCGCTCGAGATAGGTCGCGTCGATCTGGCCGGTCCTGAGCAGGTAGGAGGCGATCGCCAGCAGGATCGCCGCCTCACTGCCCGGCCACGGCGCGAGCCACAGGTTGGCGTGCGATGCGGTGTTGGACATCCGCGGGTCGACGACGACAAGCTTCGCGCCGTCGAGCTTGCCCTCCATGATCCGCTGGGCGTGCGGGTTGAAGTAGTGCCCGGTCTCCAGATGGCTGGACAGCAGCAGGATCACTTTGGCGTTGGCGTAGTCCGGCGACGGGCGGTCGAAGCCGCCCCACAGCGACTGGCCGAACCGGGCGCCGGAGGAGCAGATGTTGGTGTGGCTGTTGTGGCCGTCGACGCCCCAGGCCATCAGGAACCGCTCGGCGAAGCCGTCCTCACCGGGCCGGCCGACGTGATACATGACCTCATTGTTGCGGCCTTCGGTGATCGCAGTCCGGATCCGGCCGGCGATGTCGTCCAACGCCTCGTCCCAAGACACCCGTTCCCACTCGCCGCCACCCCTCTCGCCCACTCGCCTGAGGGGGTGCAGCAGCCGCTCCGGGTCGTTGATCTGGTTGATCGTCGCGGGACCCTTGGCGCAGTTGCGGCCACGGGAACCGGGGTGGGCCGGATTGCCCTCGACCTTGAGAATCGACAGATCCTCCTTGTCGACATAGGCCAGCAGCCCGCAGGCCGATTCGCAGTTGAAGCAGGTGCTCGGCACGAGCATGAACTCGCGTCGGACCTTGCGGGGGTGCGCCCGGGCGTCGTTCAGGAAGAACGAATCCCACTGGTCCGCCGGCGGGTAGTTGCGCAGGTTCTCGTGGGTGCGGGC
>JACCTY010000100.1 GCA_013812145.1 Geodermatophilaceae bacterium
TGCGCAATGCGAACTCGGCCTATCACGATCAGGTCTCGATGCCGCACTCCAAGCTCAAGGTGCACGTTTCCGAGATCCTGCAGCAGGAGGGCTACATCGCCGGCTGGAGCACCGCCGACGCCCCGGAGGGGCAAGTCGGGAGGGTGCTGACGTTGGACCTGAAGTATGGCCCGAACCGGGAGCGCAGCATCGCGGGTCTGCGGCGGGTGTCCAAGCCCGGCCTGCGGGTCTACGCCAAGTCGACCGGACTGCCCAAGGTGCTCGGCGGTCTCGGCGTGGCGATCATCTCGACGTCGACCGGCCTGCTGACCGACAAGCAGGCGAACAAGCGCGGAGTAGGTGGGGAAGTCCTCGCCTACGTCTGGTAGGCGAGGAGCACATGTCCCGAATCGGAAGACTGCCGATCCAGGTACCCAGCGGCGTCGACGTGTCCATCCAGGGCCGCGACGTCACTGTCAAGGGCCCGCGCGGCACGCTGCACCACACCGTGGCCGAGCCGATCCAGGTGCGCCGAGCAGACGACGGCCAGCTGCAGGTCACCCGGCCAGACGACGAGCGGGCGAGCCGTTCCCTGCACGGACTGTCCCGAACGCTGATCTCCAACATGGTCGTCGGCGTCACCGACGGCTACTCCAAGACGCTGGAAATCGTCGGGGTGGGCTATCGCGTCCAGGCCAGGGGCAGCGACCTGGAGTTCGCTCTGGGCTTCAGCCATCCGGTGCACATCCCGGCGCCGGATGGCATCGAGTTCACTGTGCAGGCGCCGACCCGGTTCACGGTGTCTGGAATCGACAAGCAGCAGGTGGGCGAGGTCGCCGCGAAGATCCGCAAGCTGCGCAGGCCCGACCCGTACAAGGGCAAGGGTGTGCGTTATCAAGGCGAAGTCGTTCGCCGCAAGGTCGGAAAGACAGGTAAATAGGTGACCGTCACTGTTTCAAGCCAACGACGATTGGGTCGTGCCCGGCGACACTTCCGGCTTCGCAAGAAGGTCAGCGGTACGCCGCAGCGCCCGCGGCTGGTCGTCAACCGGTCCACGCGGCACATCCACGTGCAGATCGTCGATGACTCCGTGGGCCGGACCCTGGCTGCAGCCTCCAGCATGGATGCTGGCATCCGGGGTGGCGACGGAGACAAATCCGCTGTCGCGGCCAAGGTCGGCGAGCTGATCGCCAGCCGGGCGAAGGACGCCGGCATCACCGCCGTCGTCTTCGACCGGGGCGGCAACCGCTACCAGGGCCGGATCGCGGCGCTAGCCACCGCCGCCCGCGAGAGCGGGTTGGACTTCTAGAGAATGTGCAATCAATTGAGGAGTAACTAATGCCTGGACCGCAGCGGCGAGGGGGCACCGCGGGGGGCAATGACCGTCGGGACCGCCGAGACGGAGGCCGGGGCGGGACCGCCCCGGAGAAGACCGCTCATATCGAGCGGGTAGTTGCCATCAACCGGGTCGCCAAGGTCGTCAAGGGCGGCCGCCGGTTCAGTTTCACCGCCCTCGTGGTGGTAGGCGACGGCGACGGCACGGTCGGTGTCGGCTACGGCAAGGCCAAGGAGGTGCCCGCGGCGATCGCCAAAGGGGTCGAGGAGGCGAAGAAGAACTTCTTCAAGGTCCCCCGCATCGCAGCGACCATCCCGCATCCGGTCCAGGGCGAAAAGGCCGCCGGAGTCGTGCTCCTGAAGCCGGCCAGCCCCGGAACCGGCGTGATCGCCGGCGGTCCGGTGCGTGCCGTGCTGGAGTGCGCCGGCATCCACGATGTGCTGTCCAAGAGCCTCGGCTCGTCCAACCCGATCAACATCGTGCACGCCACCGTCGCGGCATTGAAGGGCCTGGTCCGACCGGAGGAGGTGGCAGCCCGCCGCGGCCTACCGCTGGAGGATGTTGCTCCCGCCGCCATGTTGCGCGCTCGCGCGGGCCAGGCCGTCTGATGACCCGGCTCAAGGTCACCCAGATCCGCTCCACGATCGGGACCAAGAAGAATCAACGGGAGACGCTGCGCACGTTGGGCCTTAAGCGGGTGCATGACGTCGTCGTACGCGAGGACCGTCCGGAGGTGCGAGGCATGGTCAAGACCGTGACGCATCTCGTCACTGTTGAAGAGGTTGACTGATGAGCACCCCGCCGACCTCCGTTCGCTCCGCTCCTGCTGTGTGCTCACGAACGGAGGTCCGCTCATGACGATCAAGGTCCACCACCTCCGCCCGGCACCCGGCTCCCACACCGCGAAGACCCGAGTCGGGCGCGGCCAGGGCGGCAAACGCGGAAAGACCGCCGGTCGCGGCACCAAGGGCACCAAGGCCCGCTATCAGGTGCCGGCCCGCTTCGAGGGCGGTCAGACGCCGATCAACATGCGCCTGCCCAAGCTCAAGGGCTTCCACAATCGGTTCAGCACGTCGTACCAGGTGGTCAACGTGGAGCGGCTGGCGACGTTGTTCCCCGACGGCGGCCAGGTCGGCCTGCAGGAGATGGTCACGGCTGGTGCGGTCCGGGTGAACCAGCTCGTCAAGGTGCTCGGCGACGGGGACATCGGCGGGGTGACCCTGCACGTGGCGGCGCACAAGTTCTCCGGCAGCGCTCGGGAGAAGATCACTGCAGCGGGAGGAACCGCTACCGAGCTGTAATTCCCGAGCGCCAGCCGGTGCTGAACTGGCTGTAGTCTCAGACCACAGGGTGCGTTGCCGATCCGGGAGCGCGGCCCTTCGACGACGACGGTCGCGGCGTCCGACGCCGGGGCGCTAGCAGGAGGATCGTGTGCTCAGGGCGTTCGCATCGGCGTTTCGGACGCCTGACCTGCGCAAGAAGATTCTGTTCACCCTGGGCATCGTCGCGATCTATCGTCTGGGTTCCAACATCCCCGGTCCTGGGGTTGCCTACGGGAACCTGAACCAGTGCCTGCAGGATGCGGAGGCCGGCGCGCAGGCCGACCTCTACTCGTTGGTCAACCTGTTCAGCGGCGGGGCGCTGCTGCGGCTGTCGGTGTTCGCGCTGGGCATCATGCCCTACATCACCGCCAGCATCATCGTGCAGTTGCTCGTCGTCGTGATCCCGCGCTTCGAGCAGCTGAAGAAGGAAGGGCAGTCCGGTCAGGCGAAGCTGACGCAGTACACCCGCTACCTGACGATCGGGCTCGCGATCCTCCAGTCCACCGGCATCGTGGCGCTGGCACGCAGCGGCCAGCTGTTCCCGGGCTGCAACCTGCCGCTGATCCCGAACGACTCGGTCTTCACCCAGGTCACCCTCGTCGTCACGCTGACCGCCGGCACCGCCGTGATCATGTGGCTCGGCGAGCTGCTGACCGAAAAGGGCGTCGGCAACGGCATGTCGGTGCTGATCTTCACCTCGATCGCCGCGCGGATGCCGGCCGAGGGCGGCGACATCCTGCAGAACCGCGGCGGCTTCGTGTTCTTCCTGGTCTGCCTGCTGGGGCTGGTCATCATCACCTCGGTCGTCTACGTCGAGCAGGCTCAGCGCCGGATCCCGGTGCAGTACGCCAAGCGGATGGTCGGCCGGCGGATGTACGGCGGCACGTCGACGTACCTGCCGCTGAAGGTCAACCAGGCCGGTGTCATCCCGGTGATCTTCGCGAGTTCGCTGCTCTATCTGCCACAGTTGATCCAACAGCTGCAGGGCGACCAGACCGGCCCCATCTCGCAGTTCATCCAGAACAATCTGTTGAACCAGTCCAGCCCGGTGCACATCAGCTTCTACTTCGCGCTGATCGTCTTCTTCACCTACTTCTACGTGTCGATCACGTTCAACCCCGAGGACCGGGCTGACGACATGAAGAAGTACGGCGGCTTCATCCCGGGTATCCGCCCCGGCCGGCCCACGGCGGAGTATCTGTCCTACGTCCTGTCGCGGATCACGCTGCCCGGCTCGTTGTACCTCGGCACGGTCGCGGTGCTGCCGAACCTGTTGCTGTCGGTGACGGCCAATGGCACCACCGCCGCCCAGAACTTCCCGTTCGGCGGAGTCGCCGTGCTGATCATGGTCGGTGTCGGCCTGGAAACTGTGAAGCAGATCGAGAGCCAGCTTCAGCAGCGCAACTACGAAGGGTTCCTGCGCTAGTGAAGCTTCGGGTGGTCCTGGTCGGGCCGCCGGGCGCCGGGAA
This sequence comes from Geodermatophilaceae bacterium, assembly GCA_013812145.1. Lineage (GTDB taxonomy): Bacteria > Actinomycetota > Actinomycetes > Mycobacteriales > Geodermatophilaceae > JACCTY01. The sequence continues at coordinate 4,107 of JACCTY010000100.1, forward strand.
GGGGACACAGGCGCAGTTCCTGTCCGAGCAGTTCGACATAGTGCAGGTCTCCACCGGCGACATCTTCCGCGCGAACGTCGGTAACGGCACCACACTCGGCCTCGAGGCGAAGAAGTACATGGATGCCGGGGAACTCGTACCAGACAGCGTCACGATCGCTATGGTCAGGGACCGGCTGGCCGAGGCCGACGTACGGCACGGGTTCCTGCTGGACGGCTTCCCGCGCAACGCCGAGCAGGCCGCCGCCCTCGACACCCTGTTGGGCGGATTGGACACCGAACTCGACGCCGTGCTGGAGATGCAGGTCGACAATGACGAGATCATCCGCCGGCTGGCCGGGCGGCGTACCTGTCACGGCTGCGGACAGATCTGGCATGTCGACTACGACCCCACCCAGGTCGAGGGGACCTGCGACGCCTGTGGCGGCGAGCTGTACCAGCGCGAGGACGACCAGCCGGGGACGATCCGGCGCCGGCTCGAGGTGTACGACGAGCAGACCGCTCCGCTGGTCAGGTACTACAGCGAGCGCGGTTTGCTCGTGCCGCTGGACGCCACCGGCGACGTCGAGGACGTGACCGCGCGCGCGATCGAGGCGCTCAAGCGCGCCACCAGCTGAACTGTCAGGCTGGCACCGTGTGGAAGGCGAAGCTGTCGAGACAGATGATCCAGCTCAAGACCGCTGACGAGATCGCTCTGATGCGCCGAGCCGGACTTGTCGTCGCGGGCGCGCTGCGGGCGGTTCGCGGCGAGATTCGGGCCGGAGTGAGCACCCAGGATCTCGACGACGTCGCCGAGCGATACATCCGCGGCCAGGGGGCGACTCCATCGTTCCTCGGCTACCACGGCTTCCCGGCCAGCATCTGTGCGTCGGTCAATGAGGAGATCGTGCACGGCATCCCGCTGCCCACCAGGCGACTGCGTGAGGGTGACGTCATCTCGATCGACTGCGGTGCGATCGTCGACGGCTACCACGGCGACGCCGCGATCACGGTTCCGGTCGGCGACGTCAGCTCGGATGTGCTCGAGCTGCTGCGGGTCACCGAGATGTCGCTCTGGGCAGGGCTCGCCGCCGCCCGGCTGGGCGGACGGCTCGGAGACCTCAGCCACGCCATCGAGCAGTCGCTGCGGGCGCATGACCACGACTATGGAATCGTCCGCAAGTACGGCGGGCACGGCATCGGCACCGAGATGCACCAGGATCCACATGTGCTGAACTATGGCCGCCCCGGCCGCGGATCGAGGCTCGTCCGCGGGCTCGCGCTGGCCGTCGAGCCGATGGTCACCCTCGGGAGGCCGGACACCGTCGAACTCGACGACGGCTGGACCGTCGTGAGCGTCGACGGCTCGTACGCCGCCCACTTCGAGCACACCTTCACCCTGACCGACGAGGGCCCGTGGGTGCTCACCGCCGAGGACGGCGGCGCTGCCAAGCTCGCCGAATTCGGCCTGACCGTTCCGGCGCGGGGGCAACCGACGTGACCTTCACCCACCACCCACAACGCGCTCGCTGCAGAGCCGAGGGTTTTCGGGATCGAGCCGACTCATGAGTGAGCCACGGGTCGATCCACCCGAGGAACCAGCAAAATTGGACATCCGCATCGGTCACGTCGAACGTGAGGCCGCGGTCAACCGGCTGCAGAGCGCGTTCAGCGAAGGTCGGCTGGACGTCACCGAGTTCGACCAGCGAGTCGCCCAGGTGTACGCCGCCCGCACCGCCGGCGAACTCACCCCGCTGACCGCGGACCTACCCGCCGTGGATTCGACCCAAGGCCGGGCAGCCGCACCGCAGGTGCCGCCGCCGCCACCCAAACCGGCCAAGCCGGACCGCGACAACGCGGGGCGGGCGTTGGTGTGGGCCTGGCAGGTGTGGGCGACGGCCGTAGCGGTCAATTTGGTCGTCTGGCTCGCGGTCAGCATCTCGGCCGACGACTTGAAGTACTTCTGGCCGATGTGGGTGGCCGGTCCCTTGGG
>JACCTY010000110.1 GCA_013812145.1 Geodermatophilaceae bacterium
GTGCCGGTCCGGAGCCGGTCGGCGTTGCCGGTGGCGCTGCGGCCGGCGGCGTCGTTGCGGCCGGCGGGGCAGCCGAAGCAATCGGCGGCAGGGCCAGGGCCGGCGGAGCAGGCGTCTGGTACTGCAGCAACATCACCAGTCCGGCGATCGTGGTCACGATGGCAAAGATGGCTCGCTTCATCGGCAGGAATCTCCTAGAACGCGAACGATTCGAGGTGGATGCGTCGCTCCGGTACGCCGGCCTCCCGCAAGGACCGCAGCGCAGCGGCCACCATCCCGTCGGGGCCGCAGACATAGACGTCGTGCTCAATCAGCTTCGGCACCAGCCGCCCCAAGTTCGGCACGGACAACGGGTCGTAGCCGAGTTCGTCCCGTGTGCCGATCAGGAAGTGCACGTGGTGGCCGGACTGCGCGGCCAGCACCTCGAACTCATCGCGGAAGATGATGTCGGCCTCCCGGCTGGCCCGGTAGAGCATCGTCAGGTCACCGGGAGCCACCGGCAGTGTCTCGAAGAGCGTCCGTAACGGCGTGACGCCAACGCCTCCGCCCAACAGCAGCACCTTGGGCTGGGTCTGCCGCCCCGACGTGAAGGCGCCGTACGGCCCTTCGGGGAACACCCATGTCCCCGGCTTGACCGCCGCCAGCGCCCGGGAGTGGTCGCCGCTGAGCCGGACCGTGATCCGGATCAGGTCGGGATGTACCGGCGCCGACAGCGAGTAGGGGTTCGCGGAATACCACAGCCCCTTGCTCAGGATGCGCCAGCGGAAGAACTGGCCCGGTTCGGCGTACAGGCGATGCAGTTCGACTCCGGTCATGTAGATGGACACGATGTCGTGGGACTCGTGGCAGACATCGGTGATCCGCAGCTGGTGCCGGAAGGCCAGTCGGACCGGCGCCAGGAAGCGGTACCAGATCAACAGCAGCGCGACGACGACGTACATCGCCGACCACACGACCCGAGCAGTCGGGTTGTCGACGAACTCCTTGCCGGTGGAGAACTGGTGGCTGAACGCCAGCGCCACTGCCAGGTAGGTGTAGCAGTGCAGGAAGTGCCAGGTCTCGTAGCGCAGCCGCTTGCGCGCCGCCCGCGCGGACACCGCGCCGACCATCACGAACAGCAGGCCGGCGACCGTCGCCATCATGAGGTTCGGATAGGTCAGAACCAGGGTCCTGCCTTGCTCGACGAGGCCGGTGTTCGCCGCAACGGCGTACCCCCAGGTGATGAACAGACCGTGCACCACGACGAGGGTGACGGTGTAGCGGCCGCCCATCGCGTGCCACCGCGTCAGCCGGTCCGACCCGATTCCGCGTTCCAGCGCGGGGACGCGAGCCATCAAAGCCAGCAGTACGACGACGGCGTACCCGGCCAGCAGTCCGGTGATCCGGCCGACCTCGGTCAGCCAGTCAGCAAGGGTCGGGCTGGTTTCAGCGTTGCCCCACCAGAGCAACAGCACCATGGCCGCACCCAGGTGGATGGCGCCCAGTACGGCGCCGGGATGCGCCCGGCTCGGTGGCACCTGAGGCTGCGGCGCACGTTCGGTCAGGGAACGGGTCACCGGACGGTCGAAGGTCACAGTCACTCGGACGAGCTTGGTCAGCGCCCGGTACAGACCTCAAGTGGTCAATGGTCTTAGCCCCAACGTCCACTGGCGACCTGCTCCTCTGACAGGGCAGAACTACAGGTATGAAGAACGTCCTCGCGCTCGGCGCTGCCGCGGTGATTGCCGGCCTCCCGGTCGCAGCCGCCATCACCGGCGGGTCCAGCGACGCTGCGCCCGACAACCCCGTCCGGACCATCCTGCCGGAGCAGTCCTCGGTCGGTACGCCGCCGGATGCGGAACCCGTCGAGACCGCGCAGCCGGCAACGCCGACCACGACCGCGGCGCCGCCACCACTGCCCCCGCCGGTGCCGGTTCCGGGCTCCGGCGACGACGACGACGACGATGACCACGACCGGGATGATGACGACGATGACGACGACGACCGCGATGATGACGATGAAGACGACTGAGCCGCCGCACCGGCAGCTGCCGACCTAGCTGAAGTTGTCCGAACCAGTACGCCGCGACCGCGCTGCCTGCGTCCCGAACAGGACATAGCCGAGCAACAGCCAGCCCAACCCCACGATCACTTCGAGCACCACCTGCACGAGCCACGGGCCGCCGTCCAGAACGCTGCGTACGGCGATCAGCCCGTGGGTAGCCGGGAGCACCGTCCCGATGACGTCGAGCGCGGCCAGCGTTCCGGGTGGGATCAGCGCGCCGCAGCAGAGGATGACCAGATACGTCAGTCCGTTGTAGATGGCGATCTCGGCGCGTTTGCCGACGCAGAAGGACGCACACGCCAGTCCGGCCGCCGACATGCTCAGCGCGATCACGAGGTAGATCGGCAGGACCGGGCCCAGCGTCAGCATCGTTCGCCATTGCCCGGTCAGCAGCCCGGCTGCGACCAGGCAGACCAGCATCTCCACGATCGACGCCGCGAGTTGGGCGACCCCGCGGCCGAAGAACACCCAGGTCGGTGGCGTCGCCCCGGCGAGTAGCCGCGAGTAGGGGCCGGCCCACTTGTCGTCCACCGGTACGTCGGACATCCCGGCGAGGCCGCCGAACGTCAATGCGGTCGCGATCGCGCCCAGGTAGGCGAACGTGGCGCCGCTCGGGCCGGCCGCGACGTACCCGAGCATGACCCAGAAGACGGTCTGGAAGATCAGGCGGGGCCAGATCGTGGCGAGCACGATGCCCGGCGGATTCGCCGAGAGGTACTGCAAGAAGCCGAACCGGATGATCTGCCGCGACCGCCAGAAGCGCTCCGCTCGCCAGGACCGCCCGACGGCCGGCTCAGTAGAGGTCGAGGCTGCCATCACGCCGAGCCTTGTGTGCGATCCGCCCGAACAGCCAGATCCCGCCCAGCGCATAGCCGACCGTGAGGAGAGCGGCCATTGCGAGCGCGGTGTAGTTCGGCGCCCCCAGAGCGCTGGTCACGAGGAACTCCTGCAGCCAGCGCAGGCTGATCACCGCAGAGACCCAGTTCAGCGGCGGCGGGAACAGCTCCGGCGGGATGAGCATGCCGCCGAGCAGGATGATCGGGAAGGTCAGGAACGCCGAAACCTGCGCCCCGTACCTCGTCACCACGAAGACCGACCCGATCAGCAGACCAATCGCTGATCCGGAGGCGATGAGTACGACGTAGCCGAGCACCAGCGCGCCAGGGTGGGCGAAGGAGACCGGCTGGCGCAGCGCGATCAGCGTCACCGCCAGGGTGGCAAGTGCCCAGACGTTCGACAGCAACGCCGAGCCCAGCCCCTTGCCGAGCGCGATCAACCGGGCGTCGACGAGTCCAGCCAGCGCCCGGGCGAGGGTGCCCATCGCGCGCTCCCGGCGCAGCACGCTGGCGGCTCCCCACGCCGTCGCCGACCAGGACACCGAGAGGGCGACACCGACGGCAACGCGGGTTCCGGCGGCGGCCGAGCGATCCGCCGCGGGCAGCAGGGTGACGAGCAGGAACACGATCGGCTGGAAGACCGTGACCGCGATGATGATCCACGCCGATCGGACCTCCGCCATCTGGATGCGGGCGCAGATCAGCATCACCTCGAGGCCGCGCCAGAGCCCTTGCGTGCGGGTGGGCAGGCCGTCCGGTCGGAGCGCCGTCCCGGTCACCGCGCCCTACCGGACAGCGTGGCGAAC
>JACCTY010000150.1 GCA_013812145.1 Geodermatophilaceae bacterium
TCGCCGGTGACCGCATCCGCCAGGGGAGTTCCGTCATCCGCTGCGGCGTACCAGTGTCCTTCGACGTAGCTCTCCAGCAATGCCGTCATCGTTCGCACTCCCTGCAGTTTCGGGGCAGCCGTCCCGGATGGAGTGTGCTACTCGAGTCTGTAACCGACCAATCCGGACTCGGTGGCGAGGATGTACCGGTCGGCGATCTCGACGGCGACGGCCTCGACCGGCGGACTCGGGATCGGATCGCTCGTGGCGGCTCCGTCCGGATGGCAGGGGATGGTCAGTGTGCCGCCCGAGCGCTCCCGCAGTGCGAGCTCGTCGACGTAGAACGGCTCGGGGTAGTCGAAGCGCACCCGCTCCGAGGCGCAGAACAACACCTGATCCTCCGCTGGCTCCTCGGTCTGTCCGGTCGTCAGATTCACGAGGAGGGGTCCGTCCGGGGCAGGCAGCAGGATCTCCTGCGGGCCGGCGACCGCGCCTACTCCGCCGTCGAAGACCAGCCCCTCGACGGCTCCGAGCGGCAGCGTCCAGGTGGTGTCGCCGGTCCGTACGTCGTAGCCCTCCACAGTGACGTCCAACTCGGAGAACACCGGATCCTGCTCCAGCTGCAACACCACCCCACCGGCGTACCGGCACCGGACCGGGCCGGGTCCGACGCCGCTGTCCTCGTCATCGAGCGCTCGGGGCAGCGGCAGAGCCGTGGTGCAGTTGGGAAGTGACCCTTCGTCGCGCCATACCAGTTCGCCGGTTGCTGCGTCGAGGGCCACGCTGACGACTGCGGCAAGATTCTGTTCCTGCGGGCTGCCGGCCGCTCCAACCCGTCTCTGGCCGACGTGCCCGACGAGCAGGTTCTCCTCGGCGAAGTAGTCCCAACCCCAGCCGCCGTCGGTGGAGAAGGTGGGGCCGAACAGGTCGCTGATCGGCACCTGCCACAGTGCGGCGCCGTCCTCGATCCGCGCCAGGTACTCCAGGTCGCCGATGCGAACGTCGCTGAGGCCTTTCGGACCGATCCCCCGGACGAATCCCTCGGGGCCAGGCGGCTCCTGCACGACCGTGCCGTCGGTCAGTCGCAACCGCTGAGAGGTGTCGGCCTCGCCGTACACAGCTCGCGCCTGGAAGCAGACATCCCGGTCGTCGGGGCACTGTTCCGGTGGCGAGCGGAACAGCAGCGGTTCGGTGGCGAAGACGTCCTCGCCGGTCCGCGGGTCGGCGAGGACGAGCCGGGCGAAGAGATTGCCCGCGGGATCGGGACGAAAGTAGGCGGCCAGGGGTTCCTCGGCTGCGGTCATCACGACGGTGGGGACTATCGCGATTCCCGGGACCACCTCCCCGGGACTGGCGGGCTGGGACCACAGCTGCTCGCCGGTCGCGGCATCCACACCCACCAGGGACAGCGTGTCGCCCTCGACGGCGTAGACCACCGCCGCGTCTCCGGCCGCCCTCGGCGCTCCGATGACTCGGAGGTCCAGAGTCCAGACCTGCTCGGCCGGGCTTGTGGTCGCCGGTTGGTCCGAGCCGTCCGTGGGGACCGATGACGAGGGATCCGGCCGATCGTCCGGTGTGGACGCGTTCGTGCACCCCGAGAGCAGCGCGAACACGGTCGCGACCCTCAATGCTGCAGCAGCGCTGTGGTCGAGCAAGACTCCCCCATCTGAACTCGGCCTTCATGACCACCTCGGGGTTATGGCCGCCTCCGAGAACTCTGCAGCGACCATGGGCCCGAACTGGTCATTCGGTCAGCCCTGAGCGCCTGCCGCCGCAGCGTCAGCCGCCCGGCTCACGTGGTGGTAGATGGCCGACTTGCTGATGCCGAGCCGGGCGGCAAGATCCTCCATGCTGGTGGTTGTCATCGGCGATCGATCAGCCGCTGCAGCTTGCCGTGAGAACGCTCGAGCGTCTCGGGGTCCTTGACCGTGCTGACCAGCTCGGCCGCCGCGGGGTCGCGGCGTTCGGGTGGGCAGTCGGTCCGCGCCTCGACGCGGACGGTCAGGTGGTCCATCCGGCCGCGGCGGGTCAGCTCCAGCTGGAAGTGTGGCGCCATCCCGAGGATCCGCAGCACGATCTCCTCCAGCTGTGTGGGGGGAAGGCGCCGACGCCCCGGAGGGGACCGGATCCTCGACGAGGCCCACGCCACCGCCGGCGACGTGCGGCCGCGTGGCCGACCTGTTCGGCCTGAGCATCCACGCCAGACTGCGCTACACCTCCACCGTCGACCACCCCGACCTCGTCCAGCGTCGGCCACGACTGCAGCCCGGAACAGAACCGCGGCGCAGACCCCACCACCGACCGCAGCGGCATCCGCCCAGGCACGATGACCCGGTGAGCGACATGGTGCGGCCGGGGTTTCGGACCGTCTTCGCCCACAGCGACTACCGCCGCCTGTTCTACGCCCAGACCATCTCGCGCAGCGGCGACACCATCGCGGCGATCGCTGTGGTCGTGCTGGCCTTCCAGCTGACCGGCTCCGGGCTCGGCGTCACCGGCGTCGTCCTGGCCGCTGATCGACCGGCTGCCCCGGGTCCAGGTCATGATCGCCGCCGACCTGGGGCGGATGGCGCTGGCCGCGGTGCTGCCGCTCCTCGACCAGCACATCCTCGGCATCTACGCCGTCGCGTTCGGCCTTTCCGCCGGCGCGGTTTCTTCAACCCGGCGTCGGCCTCCGCGCTGCCCGGCATCGTCGACGACCGCGAGTTGCTCGCCGCCAACAGCGGCCTGTGGTCCGCCGCCGTCATCGCGCAGATCGCCCTGGCCCCTTGTCCGGGGTCGCCGTCACCGCCTGGGGCGCCGCCCCCGCCTTCTGGGTCAACGCGGCCAGCTTCGCCGCCTCCGCGCTCATCCTGACCCGGCTGCGGCTGCCCCACGTTCCTGCCGCGATGCCCGGCCGGTGGGCCAGCCGCGTCACCGAAGGCGGACGGTTGCTGGTCCGCGACCGGCTGCTGCGGCCGCTGGCCGTCGTCCAACTGCTGGCCGCCCTGTCCGCCGGAGCCACCAGCGCCCTGCTCGTCGTTCTGGCCTCCGAACACCTCAACGCCGGCGCCACCGGTTTCGGGATCCTGCTGGGCGCCATCGGAGTCGGAGCCGCCGCCGGCCCGTTCCTGTTCACCCGGCTGACCACCAACCCCCGCCGCCCAGCCTTCGTGTTCGGCCCCTACCTGCTGCGCGGGTTTGTCGATCTCGTCCTGGCCACCACCCGGAACGTGCCCGCCGCCGCCGCCGCGCTCACCCTCTACGGCGCGGGCACCTCCACCGGCATGGTCACCCACAGCTCGCTGCTGCAAGCCGAGGTCCCGCCGAGCATCGCGGCCGCGTGTTCGCCAGATTCGACATGATCTGGCAGACCGGGCGACTGGCTTCTCTCGCCGTCGGCGGCATCGCCGCCGACCAGTTCGGCATTCAAGCCGTCTACGCGCTCGGCGGTCTGCTGCTCCTGGCCGCCGGCACCATCGGCCTGACCGGCATGCCGTTGAGCAAGCCCGACGATCCCAGTTCCCCAGCCCGGGCACCCGAGTAGCCGGCACTGCGGTTCGCGCCCGACGCACCTTCGGCAGCCACCCGGCCAACAACACCGATCCCGATGATCAAACCTGCTGCCTCGGGCAGACTGCCCCGGTGAGCAGCGACGCCGACACCACGCCAGCCGAGGCCGAGCCGCCGTGGCTGACCAGAGGTGTCGCAGGAGTCGGCTCCGCCAGCCTGCTGGCCGACGCCGGCCATGAAATCCCGACGGCGCTGCTGCCCAGCCTGCTCACCTCCACCCTCGGAGCACCAGCCGCGGTCCTCGGCCTGATCGAAGGGGTCTCCGACGCCCTCGCCGGCGCCGCCCGCTTCGCCGGCGGAGCGCTCGCCGACGACCCGGGCCGTCGCCGAACCGTGGCAGTCGGCGGATACACCAGCACAGCCGTGCTGGCTGCGCTCACCGGTGCCGCGACCGCCGTCTGGCAGGTGGGCGTGCTGCGCGCCGCCGCCTGGACCGCCCGCGGGCTGCGGGTGCCAGCCCGCAACGCCCTGCTCGCCGACATCGTCCCAAGCACGGCCTACGGACGCGCCTACGGCTTCGAACGCATGATGGACAACCTCGGCGCCGTCATCGGACCGCTGCTGGCCATCGCACTCGTCGCCCTGGTCGGAGTCCGCACGGCCATCGGCCTGTCCGTCATCCCCGGCCTGCTCGCCGCCGCGGCGATCATCTACGCCATCCGGCAAACGAAGATCCCCGCCCGCCGTGACCGCATCCCGCTGCGCATCCACATCCGGCCAGTACTGCGCGGCGACCTCGGTCGGCTGATGGCAGGCGTCGCCGCGTTCGAAGTCGGCAACGTCGCCGCGACCCTGCTCATCCTGCGCGCCAGCACCCAACTGGAGGCCACCCATGGCGTCCAAACCGCACTCATTCTCGCGTTGGCGCTCTACACCCTTTACAACCTCGCCGCCACACTCGCGTCGCTGCCCGCCGGCCGAATATCCGACCGACTCGGCGCCCGCGGACCACTGCGCGTCGTCACCGCCGGCACCGGCATGTTCCTTGCCGCCTACCTCGCGCTGTCCATCGACACCACCAGCGTTGCCCAGCTTGCCGTTCCCTTCGCCGCCGCCGGCGTCGCGATCGGCTGCGCCGAAACAGCGCAACACTCCGCCGTCGCCGCACTCGCCCCCGCCGCGATCCGCGGGTCCGCCTTCGGGCTGCTCGCCACCGTTCAAGCGTTCGGCAACCTCGCTGCGTCCGCGACAGCTGGAATTCTGTGGACGGCGGTCTCCCCACAGGCCGCGTTCCTCTACCTCGCAGCCTGGATGCTGATCGCCCTCGCCGCACTCGTCAGCGCCACCAGCCACCGTCAGCGGTCCAGTTCTGCAACCGACGCGTCCAGCTAGGCTCATCACCGGCCGCCGCCGCTTCGGTTCCCGCCCGACATTGCTTCGGTATTCATGAACCCACGTCACCCAATGCGGTAGCGGATGATCGGTAGGGCCTGCTTGGTGAGGCTGGTGAAGAGCAGCTCGACGACCAGCTGGACCTGTCGGGGAGTCATGAACCCTCGGGTCGGCCGTAGCCGCAGACAGCGTGCCAAATACGGTCGGCTGTATCTGCGGAGGGCCGCCGGCCGGCTAGGTCGTCTGGGTGAGGTTGAGCGCGTTGCCGTCCGGATCCTCGACGTGCGCGACCCGCTGGCCCCACGGCATGTCGTTCGGCGGTGCCTTCACCCGTCCGCCGAGGGCCTCCACGCGCTCGAGGAGAACATCGACCGCCTCGACCTCGGCGCTGAGCAGGATGCGCCCCGCGGCGCCAGTCTCAGCTTCCTCGTCGGCGACGATGCCGAACTCGGTGTCGTCGATGCGCAGGCCGACGAAGAACGTCGGACCGTCTTCCGGCACGCGCATCGTCTCGGTCGCACCGAGCAGCGCCGTGTAGAAGCTGATGAGGCGGTCCAGGTCCGGCGTGCTGATGATGGGTTGAAGCTTGGCGACCATGCGTTCCTCCGAGGAAGTTGTCAGTGGGTAGACCTCATCCGGGCACGGAACTGATCGACGTGCGGCGTGGGTCAGCGATCTGATAGCCCACCAGGCCGGTCGATCCCGAGCTCGCACGCGACGACCGTAGGTTTGACCGTGACGTGGTGGCGCGACGGCGTACAGAGCAAGATGCCGAGCATGGACTACGCCGCCGCCCAGGACGCCTTCTTCCAGCCCCGACCGGCCGACGCGCCACCGCCGGCTACCGCGGCGTCGCCGGCCAGGAGCCTGCGGGACGCCGCCGAGCCGATCGCCACGCTCTCCTGGTGGGGCCGGCCCGTCTACGACCGGCAGGCCGCGCTCGGCCTGAACTTCCTGACCGGGTACGTCTGGGGACGCGGCAGCGCGCTCGGCGAGCCCGCGGGCAGTGTCGTCGCAGCAGCGTTCGGCGTCTTCGAGCCCGGGCTCGTCGTCAGCCTGTACGACGAGGCGCGCAGCCTCGCCACGCATGACCAGATCCGCCAGACGCTGCAGGACGGCGTCGTCGAGGCCATGACCACCGTGCAGACTGATGACACCGGGCTCGACTCCGCTGTAGATCTCCTGCGCCGGGCGGTAGCGGCCACCGACGGGTTCGGGCGACCGCTGACCGCCGGGCTGCTCGCCCTGCCGTGGCCGGCCGAGCCGTGGGCGCAGCTCTGGCACGGCTGCGCGATCCTGCGCGAGTTCCGTGGTGACAGCCACCTCGCCGCCTGCGTCGCGGCCGGCGTGGATGGGGTGTCGGCGAACATCCTCACCGAGCGGATGGTCGGTTGGGAGCCGCTGGCCTATACCGCGACTCGCGGCTGGTCTCCGGAGGCGATGCGGGCCAGCACCGAACGGCTCAGTGACCAAGGCCTGCTCACCGAGACCGGGCTCAGCGATGAGGGACAGCGGTTCCGTGACGGCATCGAGCAGGTCACCGAGGCAGCCATGCAGCCGGTCGTCGAGGCTCTCGGCGACGATCTCGAGCGGCTGATCGATGCCCTGCAGGGCTGGTCCGACGCCGTGATCGCCCACGGCTGGTTCCCGCCCGACCCATACAAGCGGGCCTCCGGCTAACGCGGGGTCAGCAGGACCTTTATCGCTCCTTCGGCCTTGGTCGACGCGACGTGGAACGCCTCGGCGATGTCGGTCAGCGCGAACGTGTGCGTGACCACCGGTGACAGGTCGATCCGGCCGGCCCGCACGAGTTCGATGCTTCGCTCGTACTGACCGCGGCCGCCGTTGCCGCCGACGCCGAAAACGGTCAGCGTCTTGGCCATGATCGGGACGACCGGCAACGCCGGGAGGTCGTTGGCCCAGCCGATGTGCGCGACCTTGCCTTCCTTGCGCACGACGTCCAGCACGACAGCCGTGGACGCGGGGAAGCCGGAGGTCTCGATGACGACGTCCGCCCCGAGCCCGCCCGTCAGGTCGGCCACCGCCGAGACGACGTCGGTCGCGGTCACGTCGATGCAGTCGGTCGCGCCGTAGGCCCGCGACACGCGGAACGGGTCCTCGCGGGCGTCGGTCACGATCAGCCGGCCGGCACCGGAAAGCGTGCACAGCCGGGTCAGGGCCAGACCGATCGGTCCCTGACCGAGGACGAGGACCGTCTCACCGAGCTTGATCCCCAGCCGGTCAACGGTGTTCAGCCCGACCGCGAGCGGTTCGAGCAGCGCGGCCTGCCAGGCCTCGACACCGTCCGGCCGCGGGACGAGGTTGACCCGCGGTACGGCGACCCGCTCGGTGAAGCACCCGTCCGACCACAGCCCCATCAGCTTCTTGCGGTGGCAGTCGGCCAGCCGACCCTCAGTGCAGTCGGCGCACTCCAGGCAGGGCAGCGAGGGCTTGACCGCGACCGGCGTACCCACCAGGTCGGAATCGACACCGTCGCCCACGCTGGCAACCCGGCCGGCGAAGTCGTGCCCCGGCACCCGCGGGAACGGCGTGTCGACCCGGCCCTCGAACTGGTGCGTGTCCGTACCGCAGATCGACGCCGACTCGACCTCGACGACGACCCAGCCGGGACGGGCCTCGGGTTCGGGGCGCTCCTCGAGGCCGACCTGCTCGCGGCCGGTCAGGACGGCGGCCAGCACCTCAGGCGCCGTCGGGGTGGGCGTCGCGGCTGCGCAGGATGTCCTCGGCCTGCGCCACGTGGCTCTGCAGGTGGCCGACGATCAGTGGCGTCCACTCGGCCACCGTCATCGTGCCCAGATCGGGGATCTCGACGGAGCGCCCTGCCACTTCCTGCGTGACCGGCAGGCACAGCGCCAGCGTGCTCCGGGTGCTGTCGACCCGGCGTACGGCGAGGTCGACCGACGGCGGCGGGTAGCCCAGTGCGTCGTGCCCGACCTCTTCGCGGAAGAAGAAGCGTAGGTCCGGGTCGCGGCGCAGCCGTTCCATGTTCCCCAACCACACCAGCGCGGAGACGCTGATGTGGGACACGACCTGAGCGACGGTCCAACCGCCGCCGGGCGTGGCCAGGTGCAGGTCGGCGTCGCTGATCCGGGTCAGGACGTCCTGCAGGTGGGCCAGCGACGCATCGACGTCGGCCGTGGCGTCCGAGACGGGGGACATGGTGTCCTTCCTTTGTCAGCTCGTCAGCCGAGGGATCAGCCGAGGGTGAACGGGTCGCGGGTGGCGCCGGTCAGCTCCACCCACACGGATTTGGTCTCGGTGTACTCCTCGATGGCCCTGACGCCGTTCTCCCGGCCGAGGCCGCTGGCGCCGAAGCCTCCGAACGGCACGTGGGGGGCCACCACGCGGTAGGCGTTGATCCAGACCGTGCCGGCCCGGAGTCTCGCGGCCATTCGGTGCGCGCGGTGGACGTCCTTGGTCCACACCGAGCCGGCCAGCCCGAACTCCGTCCCGTTGGCCAGGTCCACGGCCCCGTCCTCGTCGGTGAACGTCGTCACCGCGACCACGGGGCCGAAGATCTCCTCCCGCACCGCACGCATGGACGGCGTCGTGTCGACCAGCACGGTGGGCTGCACGAACCAGCCGCCCAGCTCGTCCACGGGCGCACCGCCGTATGCGATCGTGGCGCCGTCCTCCCGAGCGGAGGCGAAGTGACTGAGCACCGTGTCGTACTGCTTGTCCGTGGCCATCGGCCCCATCTCGGTGTCCTCGTCGAGCGGGTTGCCGATCTTGATGGTCCGGGCGCGGGCCACGATCCGTTCGACGAGTGCGTCCTTGACGTCCTCGTGTACGACGACGCGGGAACCGGCCATGCAGGTCTGCCCCGTCGCGGCGAACACCCCGGCGATGACGCCGTTGGCGGCCGCGTCGAGGTCGGCGTCCGGGAAGACGACCTGGGCCGACTTACCACCGAGTTCGAGGGTGACCCGGGTGAGATTGTCGGCGGCAGCGTGGGCGATCAGCTTGCCGACCGCCGTCGATCCGGTGAAGGCGATCTTGTCGATCCCGCGGTGCCCGGCCAGGGCCTTGCCCGCCTCCGGTCCCCAGCCGCTGACGACGTTCACGACTCCCGGCGGGAAGCCGGCCTCAGCGACCAGCTCGGCGAAGGCCAGCGTGCTGACCGGGGTGTAGTCGCTGGGCTTGACCACGACGGTGCAGCCGGCGGCCAGTGCGGGGGCCAGCTTCCAGCTGAGCAGCAGCAGCGGGGAGTTCCACGGCACGATGGCCGCGACGACGCCGACCGGCTCGTTGCGGGTGTAGACGAGGTAGTTGCTCTTGTCCGACGGAATGACGCTGCCCTCGTGCTTGTCGGCCAGCCCGGCGAAGTAGTAGTACCACTCGGGCAGGTAGGCCATCTGGCCAGCCATCTCCCGAAGCAGCTTGCCGTTGTCGCGGGTCTCCAGCTCAGCCAGCCGCGGTGCCGCACGGGCGATCAGGTCACCGAGCTTGTGGAGCAGCTTTCCCCGTTGGGTTGCCGTCAGGTCGCCCCAGGGCCCCTTGAGTGCCGCGCGGGCCGCAGCCACCGCGGCGTCGACATCGGCCGCCCCGGCGTCGGGCACGGTGGCCCACGGCTCGCCGGTGAACGGGTCGACCGAGTCGTAGGTTCGTCCCGATACGGATCCCGCCGGCTCGCCGTCGATGAGCATCCGGTACGCCGCCAGGGACGTGCTCTCGGTCATGGTCACGACACCCTCCTCGCTGCCGGTGCAACCCTGGCACGCGGCGAGGCGACCGACAAAGGGAGACGACACAGAAGCCGGAGGCGGCAATCGCCACGGTCGCAGCGGCTGCGATCGCCCGAGACGCCGCCACGATCGGTGTCCGCGTATTCCGGCCACGGTTCGGTCCTGCCCAGCAGGCCAGCGTTATGCAGCTCCGCGATGCAAGCCGCTCAAGGCGTACGTGACCAGCGCGTCGGCAAGGTCGTCCGGCGTCAGCGCCCGGCTCGGGCGGTACCAGTCGATCAGCGAGTTGACGGTGCCGAACAGCAGTCGCGCAGTCAGGGCCGGGTCGATGTCGGGCCGCAGGCTGCCCTCGTCCACCGCAGCGTGGACGAGTGCGGTGAGCATGTGGTCGAGCTCGCGCCGGCGGCTCAGCGCCCGCCGCTCCACCTCCGTGTTCCCACGCACCCTGAGCAACAGTGTCACGAACGGCAGCTCGGCGACGAGGATGCGGACGCTGCCGCGGAGCACAGCTTCCAGCCGGTCCAGCGCGGTGTCGCCGCGTGGGTCGCTGACGACCGCGGTGAGCGCGTCGAGGGCGTGGTCGGTGGCCAGCCGCAACAGCTCGGTCTTGCTGCTCACGTGGTGGTAGATCGCTGACTTGCTGATACCGAGCCGGGCGGCAAGATCCTCCATGCTGGTGCCGTCGTAGCCGCGTTCGTTGAAAACTGTGACCGCGACCTGGAGCAGCGAGTCCAGGTCGTAGCCCGGCCGCCCCCGGCGTACCGACGTTGTCATCGCCGATCGATCAGCCGCTGCAGCTTGCCTTGAGAACGCTCGAGCGTCTCGGGGTCGACCACCTGGCAGTCGACGCTGACGCCGACGTTGTCCTTGACCGTGCTGACCAGCTCGGCTGCGGCGGGCTCCCGACGTTCAGGGGGACAGTCGGCCCGCGCCTCGACGCGGACGGTCAGGTGGTCCATCCGGCCGCGGCGGGTCAGCTCCAGCTGGAAGTGCGGCGCCATCCCGGGGATCCGCAGCACGATCTCCTCCAGCTGGGTGGGGAAAACGTTGACGCCCCGCAAGATGATCAGGTCGTCGCTGCGCCCGGTGACCTTCTCCATCCGCCGCATCGCCGGCCGCGCGCTGCCCGGCTGGAGCCGGGTCAGGTCGCGGGTGCGGTAGCGGATGATCGGTAGGGCTTGCTTGGTGAGGCTGGTGAAGAGCAGCTCGCCCTTCTCGCCGTCAGGCAGCACGGTCTCCTCGACCGGATCGATCACCTCGGGGAGGAAGTGGTCCTCCCAGATGTGCAAACCGTCCTTGGTCTCGACGCACTCGTTCGCAACGCCGGGACCCATCACCTCGGACAGGCCGTAGATGTCCACCGCGTCGATGTCGGCCCGGTTTTCGATCTCCTCCCGCATCTGCTCGGTCCACGGCTCGGCACCGAAGATGCCCGTTCTCAGGGAGCTGGTGCGCGGGTCGATCCCCTGCCGTTCGAACTCGTCCAGGACGGTCAGGAAGTACGACGGGGTGACCATGATGACCTCGGGCTCGAAGTCGACGATCAGCTGGACCTGCCGCGGCGTCATGCCGCCGGAGATCGGAATGACCGTGCAGCCGAGCCGCTCCGCGCCGTAGTGCGCGCCGAGTCCGCCGGTGAACAGGCCGTAGCCGTAGGCGATGTGCACCCGGTGACCCGGCCGACCGCCGGAGGCGCGAATCGAGCGGGCCATGACCGTGGCCCACGACGTGATATCCCGTGCGGTGTACCCGACTACCGTCGGCTTTCCGGTGGTGCCGCTGGAGGCGTGGATCCTGGTGACCTGCTCGCGGGGTACGGCGAGCATCCCGAACGGGTAGCCCTCCCGCAGGTCGGCCTTGGTGGTGAACGGGAACTTCGCGAGGTCGGCCAGCTCGCGACAGTCATCCGGATGTACGCCGGCCGCGTCGAACTTCCGGGTGTACGGCGGGACGTTGTCGTACGCATGCCTGAGGGACCACTGCAGCCGCTCGAGCTGCAGCCCGCGCAGCTCGTCGACCGACATCCGCTCTGCTGGGTCGAGCAGCTCGTCGGGTGGTGCCTGGCCCAGCCGTCGTGCCGTGGTGTTGGTCACCGGGGGCTCCCTGTCGACGGTTGAGGCGCGGGTTGGTCGACTCTAACCAACCGAACGGTCGGTTTGCTGTGGAGAGTACCGACGGCGGTAAGGTCAAACCTGACATTCTGGAGGCCGCGCCGAGATGCTGCAGGTGTCGCTGTTGGGCGGGCAGGCGATTTCCGACGATGCGACCGGTACTGCCCGGACGTGGTCGTCGCGTTCGGTTGCGCTCGTCGCTTTTCTGGTCGCCCACGCCGGATCACCCCAGACCCGCCAACGCATAGCCGGCCTGTTCTGGCCGGACTCGACGGACGCACAGGCGCTGACCAACCTGCGCCGTGAGCTGCACCACCTGCGGCAGGTTCTGGGGGACGAGCCTTCCCCCCTTGTCGTGACGTCCAGGGACCTGTGTTGGCGGGATACCGAGACGTGCCGCGTCGACGTCCGCACCTTCGGCATGGAGCGCCAGGCTGCCCTGGCGGCAGCGGCGACGGACAACAGCGCAGGGGTCCTTGCGCACGCCGCCAGGGCCGTCGCCGCGTACCAGGGCGACTTCCTGCCCGGCATGTACGACGACTGGCTTCTCGACGCGAGGTCAGCGCTCGAACGCCAGTGCATCGATCTGTGCGATCTGCTCTGCGAGACGCGGGCCCGAACGGGTGACCTGACGGGGGCGGTGGATGTCGCCCGCCGCCGGATCCAACTGCAACCGTTGGAGGAGGTCGGCTACCGAACCCTGATGCAGCTGCATGCCGACCTGGGCGACCGAGCCGGTGCCGTGAGCACCTACCACCACTGCGCGTCCGTGCTGGAGCGTGAGCTCGGCGTCGACCCCGACCAGGCGACCCGCACGACTCTGGATCGCCTGCTGGCTCGCGAACGCCCGGCAGCCGCTCCGCTGCCGACGATCGAGCCTGCCGCCGGTCGTTCCGGGCTTGCCGCGGCACAGCTCTTCGGCCGGTCTCGGGAGTTCGATCTGCTCCAGGGCCGGTGGCGGACGGCCGCAACGGGCCGGCCAAGTCTGGTCTTGGTTCGCGGCGGCGCCGGCGTCGGGAAGACCCGCCTCGTCACCGAGGTCGCCGACGTGGCGCGGTCGCAGGGCGCCGTGGTGGCGAGCACCCAGTGCTTCGGAACCTCCGGCCGGCTGGCTCTGGCGCCAGTGGCGGATTGGCTGCGGAACCCGGCAGTCCAGTCGGCCACCGCGACGCTGGACCCGGTCTGGCAGGTCGAGGTCGACAGGTTGGTGCCCTCCGCCAAGGATCACGAAGGGCCCGGGGTCGGCGCCAGAGCCATGGTCGACGCCTGGCAACGCCACCGCTTCTTCGAGGGCATGGCACGCGCACTGACCGGCGTCGGCCGTCCGATGCTGTTGGTCCTTGACAACCTGCAGTGGTGTGACCAGGAAACGCTGGCGTTCCTCACCTTCTGTCTAGGCCTGACCACCGACGCCCCGGTCATGGTGGCCGGGACGCTCCGCAACGACGACCTCGACGAGAAATCCGAACTCCTGGACTGGACCGCCAGGATGCGGGCCACCGGAATGCTCACGGAGCTCGCTCTCGGCCCGCTGGAGGTTCGCGACACGGCACGTCTGGCCGAGGCGATCTCCGGACGGCCGCTCCTCGAAGACGACACGCACCTGCTCCAGGCGACAACCGGTGGATTCCCGTTGTACGTCGTGGAGGCGGCTCGCTCCATCGTCGATCTCGGCGGCACTCCGCGGCCGGTCGGTGACTTCACGGCGGTGCTGAGCAACCGCCTCGAGCAGGTGACCCCTGCCGTCCGTGAGGTCGCCGGCCTGGCGGCAGCGGTGGGGAGGAACTTCACCCTCGATCTGCTCACCGAGGCGAGCGACCTCGACGCGGACACCGTGGTGCAGGCAATCGACGAGCTGTGGCGGCGCCGGATCGTGCGCGAGTTCCGGGACGGCTACGACTTCTCCCACGACCTGCTACGGGAAACTGCATATGCGCAGATCAGCCCGCCGAAGCGCTGGCTGCTGCATCGGCGCCTCGCCCAGGGTCTCGAGCTGCTCCACGCCAACGACACGGACGCGGTGTCGGCTCAACTCGCCGAGCAGTACGCCCGCGGCGGGCGACCGGAGCGGGCGGCGGCGTACTACCGACGGGCGGCTGACGTCGCAGCGGGCAGATTCGCCCATGCCGAGGCAATCCGCCTGCACAAGGAGGCGCTGTCGATCGTGCGCACGCTTCCCGACGGCAAGGGGAGGGACAGGCAGGAGCTCGTCATCCTGGAAGCACTGGCGGCGCCGCTCAACGCGAGGTACGGCTATGCGTCCGCCGAGCTGCAGGAGACGCTCGAGCGCGCGATCGCCCTCGCCGAAGGACTCGGCCGCAAGGACTCGGCGGTCACCGGACTGGTCGGGCTCTGGGCTTCGCAGTTCGTCCAGGGGAACCTCGACGGCGGACACCAGACAGTGACCCGAGCGCTGAGTCTGGTCGAGCCGGATTCCGAGCTGAGCGGACCGGCCCACTTCGCCTTTGGCGGGTCGGCCGTCAGCCTCGGGATGCCGGCGGAGGCGCTGCGGCACTTCGAGCTCGCCGCCCGGCTGACGAGGGGTGCCCCTTCGCTGAGTGTCGGCACCCGGCCCGATGTGCATGGCGAGGCCTGGGCAGCGCACGCCCACTGGCTGCTGGGCCACGATGACGAGGCGCTGTCGAGCTGTCGCCAGGCCGTCGAGCTGGCCCGAGCGACCGACCACCCGTACAGCCTGGCGGTGGCACTGGCTTACGGCGGCATCACCCACCAGTTACGCAACGACATGTCCGAGCTGAGGAGCACTGTCAACGAGCTGCGCGGGCTCTGTGACCGGTACGGCTTCGCCTACTACCGCGAGTGGGGACTCGTCCTGGACGGCTGGTCCCGCAGCGACGGGTCGGGCCTCGCGCTTGCGCAGGAGGGCATCAACAACCTCAAGTCGGAGGGCTCGTTCGCCCGGATGCCGTACTGGCTGTCGCTGCTCGCCGACCTCGCTGAACGGAACAGCCGACCCGATGCCGCATGGGCAATTCTAGACGCCGCCCTGGTCGGCGGACAGGCCCGGCGCGACCTGTGGTGGATGCCGGAAGTGCTGCGATTGCGCGCCGCGTACGACGAGCGTGAGGCTGCTGTCTCGCGGCTGCGCTCCGCTGCTGAGATGGCACGCGCCCACGGCAGTGCCGCGCTGCTCCGGCGCTGCGAACGTGACCTCGTCGAGCGGGGCGTTCGCGCCTCGACGCCGGCCGTTCTTCCGACCCCCTGACCCGCAGGCGCGGCACGAACGCTGCGCGAACGCCGCGGGTCCTAGCTTCGGTGCGTCGCGAACATCGAGCGCCCCATCCGAAGGAGAGCAGATGACTATCACCGAGCAGACCACGGCAGCCGGGGTCGCCAGCCCGCCGTACGACGAGCTAGGGGCCGCGCTGCGCGGCGACCTGATCACGCCGGGAGACCCTGGGTACGACGAGGCGCGCGCCGTCTACAACGCGATGATCGACAAGCATCCGGCGGCCGTTGCCCGCTGTCGAGACGTCGCCGACGTCATCGCCTGTGTGCGCTTCGGCCGCGAGAACAACGTGGAGATCGCCGTCCGAGGTGGCGGTCACAGCGCCGGTGGCCTCGGTGTGTGGGACGACGCACTGGTCATCGACCTCTCGTTGCTGCGCAGCACGACGGTCAAACCCGACGACCACACCGTGCGCGTCGACGCCGGATGCACGTGGGGCGACGTCGACCACGCGACCGTCGCGTTCGGCATGGCCACCCCCTCCGGCTTCCTCGCGTCCACCGGTGTGGGCGGCCTGACCCTTGGGGGCGGGATCGGCTACCTGTCCCGACGCTTCGGTCTCACCGTCGACAACCTGCTCGCCGCCGATGTGGTGCTCGCCGACGGCACGTTCGTCACGGCCAGCGAAAGCTCCCACAGCGACCTGTTCTGGGCACTGCGTGGCGGGGGCGGCAACTTCGGCGTCGTCACGTCGTTCACCTTCCGCTGCCACGACATCGGAGCAGGCGGCACGATCATCGGCGGCCCGGTTCTCTACGACCTCGCCGACACGGCTGAGGTGATGCGCTGGTACCGGGAGCTGCTGCCGTCCCTGCCCGAGGAGCTGAGCGGCTGGATCGCGCTGCTCACCATCCCGCCCGCTCCGCCGTTCCCTGAGGCGCTCTGGGGCCGCAAGTCCTGCGGCATCGTCTGGTGCTACACCGGAACGCACGACCGAGCCGAGGAGGTGCTCGAGCCGATCACGACGTACGGCTCGCCGTTGCTGGTCGGCCTGCACGACATGCCCTTCAACGTGCTGCAGAGCGCGTTCGACGGCCTCTACCCCGCCGGGCTGCAGTGGTACTGGCGGGCGGACTTCTTCAACGAGATCTCCGACGCCGCGATCGACGTGCACTGCAAGTACGGCGAGCAGCTGCCCACCGGCCACTCCACCATGCACCTCTACCCCATCGACGGTGCCGCCAGCCGCGTGCACGACGACGCAACAGCCTTCGCATACCGCGACGGCGGCTGGGCGGGTGTCATCGTGGGCGTCGACCCGGACCCGGCGAACGCCGGCGTCATTTCGCAGTGGGCCCGGAACTACTGGGAGGAGCTGCACCCGACCTCGGCAGGCGGCGCCTACGTCAACTTCCTGATGGACGAGGGGCAGGACCGGGTCAAGGCGTCGTACCGCGGCAACTACGACCGACTCGCCCAGGTCAAGTTCCGCTACGACCCGGATAACGCACTGCACATCAATCAGAACATCCGGCCTGCCGACGGACCCCATCCGTAGGCCGCACAGCTTCCACCACGCCGCGGCGGTTCGATTTCAGGACTTGCGCGTTGATCCGGGTGAGGACAGACTGGATAACTGACCGAACGGTCGGTTTACCTAGAGCTGTCGGAGGACGCCCGATGACCGCCACTGCGGCCGCATCGCAGGAGGAGTTGCAGGAGCACTTCGACGCGACGATCGCGCACGACCGGCGGATCGAACCGCGGGACTGGATGCCCGAGGCCTACCGCAAGACGCTGGTGCGGCAGATCGCCCAACACGCCCACTCGGAGATCATCGGCATGCAGCCAGAGGGCAACTGGCTGACCCGCGCGCCGTCGTTGCGGCGCAAGGCCATCCTGCTGGCCAAGGTGCAGGACGAGGCGGGCCACGGCATGTATCTCTACTCGGCGGCCGAGACGCTCGGCGCCGACCGCGCTGACCTCACCCAGATGCTCATCGACGGCAGGCAGAAGTACTCCTCGATCTTCAACTACCCAACCCTGACGTTCGCTGACGTCGGCGTCATCGGCTGGCTCGTCGACGGCGCCGCGATCGCAAACCAGGTTCCGCTGTGCCGCAGTTCGTTTGGCCCCTACGCACGAGCGATGGTGCGGATCTGCAAGGAGGAGTCCTTCCACCAGCGGCAGGGCTTCGAGCTTCTGATGCATCTGATGGCCGGTACGCCGGCGCAGCGGGAGATGGTCCAGGATGCGACGAACCGCTGGTGGTGGCCCTCGCTGATGATGTTCGGCCCCCCGGACGCCGACTCCCCGAACACCCAGCAGTCGATGGCGTGGCGAATCAAGCGGCACACGAACGACGAGCTCAGGCAACGCTATGTCGACATGAGTGTCCCGCAGGCAGCCGCGCTCGGTGTCACACTTCCCGATCCCGAGCTGCGCTGGAACACCGACCGGGAGCACTACGACTTCGGCGAGATCGACTGGGCGGACTTCAAGCGGGTCGTCTCGGGTCAGGGGCCGTGCAACGCTGAACGCATCGCCCACCGCAAGGCCGCCCACGACGAGGGCGAATGGGTTCGCGAGGCTGCGGTGGCGTACGCCGCCAAGCAGGCTTCATGAGCGAGTTCACGGCCGAGGGTGGGCACGGGGCGGTTCCCACCGAGGGCGTCCCGTCCGGTGTGGAGCCGAAGCAGCGTTCTGTGTGGCCGTTGTACGAGGTTTTCGTCCGCGGCAAGCGCGGGCTCAACCACGTCCACGTCGGGTCGTTGCACGCCGCCGACGACGACATGGCGCTGCACCATGCCCGCGATCTCTACACGCGTCGTAACGAGGGCGTCAGCATCTGGGTGGTGCGCGCGAACGACATCACGGCGTCCTCACCGGACGAGAAGGATCCGTTTTTCGCGCCCAGCGGCGACAAGGTCTATCGGCACCCGACTTTTTACTCGATCCCAGAAGGCATACCGCATATCTGATGATCCATGACGACTCCGCCTACGAATCACTGGCCGACGAGCATGGCGGCGATGCCCGCTGGGCGTTCGGCACCGGCTTCGACGACCCACTGTCCGGTGTGGACACTGCCATCCCTGACGGTGTTGATGCCGCGGATCTGGCGACGTACTGCCTGATGCTCGCCGACGACGCGCTGGTGATGTCGCAGCGGTTGACCCAGTGGTGCACGAACGCCCCGGAGCTCGAGGAAGAGGTGGCGCTGGCCAACATCGCCCTGGACCTGCTCGGCCAGTCCCGGCTGCTGCTCGCGCGCGCCGGGGCGGCCGACCCCGCCCTGCCGTCGAGGGTCGCACCCGACCTGCCGCACGAGGACGCTCTGGCCTACTTCCGCGGTCCGACCGAGTTCTACAACGTCACCCTGGTCGAGGCGGACAACGGCGACTTCGCCCGGTCAGTGGCGCGGTTGCTGGTCTTCTCGACCTGGCGGCTGGCGCTGCTCGACCGGCTCACCACCTCCCGCGACGCCGTACTCGCGGCGGTCGCGGCCAAGGGAGTCAAGGAAGTCACCTACCACCGCGACTACGCCGCCCGGTGGGTGATCCGGCTCGGTGACGGGACGGCGCTGTCGCACGGACGGATGGCCGTCGGCCTCGAGGACACCTGGCCGTATGTCGGTGAGATATTCGTCAGCAGCGACGTCGAGCAGCGGCTCGCGGCGGCCAACGTCGGCGTGGATCTTGCCGGGCTGCGGGCCGAGTTCGACGACGCGATCGGTCAGGTCCTGTCGCTCGCCAAGCTGCCCTTCCGGGACGTAGCGTCCACTGTGGACACTCTTGGCCGGTCCGGCCGGCACAGCGATGCCCTGGCGACCCTGCTGGCGGAGATGCAGGTCTTGGCTCGTGCTCACCCGGCGGCGACGTGGTGACCACCGTGATCGACGCACGGGTCATCGCCGAACTGGTCCCTGACCCGGAGCTGCCGATGCTGACGCTGGCCGACCTCGGCGTACTGCGCTCGGTCGATGTCGATGCCGGCGGTGCTGTCACCGTGACCATCACCCCGACGTACTCCGGTTGTCCGGCGATGGACGCCATGCGCGACGACCTCCGCCGCAGCCTGTACGCCGCCGGCTACTCCACTGTGGACGTTCGCACGGTGCTGAGCCCGGCCTGGAGCACCGACTGGATCACCGAGACGGGCCGGGCGAAGCTTGCCGAGCACGGGATCGCGACACCGGGACCGGCTCGGAAGCGAGCAGCCGGTCCGATCCCGCTGACACTGCAACCGGTCCAGCGCCGAGTGTCCTGCCCGCTGTGCGGGTCACCGGACACCGAGGAACTGTCGGAGTTCAGCGCCACCGCATGCAAGGCGCTGCGCCGGTGTCGCGGCTGCCGTGAGCCGTTCGAGCACGTCAAGGAGATCTGAGCAGTGGCCATCGCCACCCGGTCTCGACATGCCTTTCGCAAGCTGAAAGTGGCCGACGTACAACGACTGACCGACGACGCGGCGGCGATCACCTTCGACGTTCCGGTCGATCTTCAGCAGGAGTACGCCTTTCGGCCCGGCCAATCGTTGACGCTGCGCAAGTACATCGGGGATCACGAGGAACGCCGGTCGTACTCGATCTGCGCCCCCGCGGGCGACAAGCCGCGAGTCGGCGTACGTGAGGTCCCGGACGGCCTGTTCTCGACCTGGCTGGTGCACGAGGTCCGACCCGGCGAAGAGATCGAGGTTCTTCCTCCGACCGGCACCTTCACCACCGATGTCGACGTACCGGCCCACCATGTCTTCATCGCGGCGGGATCGGGGATCACGCCGGTGCTGTCCCTCGCCTCGTCTGTCCTTCGGCATCCCGACGCCACAGTGACCTTGTTCTACGGAAACCGGCGCAGCGACACCGTGATGTTCGCCGACGAGTTGGCCGACCTGAAGGACCGATACGGACCGCGGCTGGAACTCGTCCACGTGCTGTCGCGAGAACCGCGTGAGGCCGAGCTGTTCACCGGTCGCCTCGACGAGGAGAAGCTGCGCATCCTGCTCACAGCACTCGTACCCGTCGAGGACGTCGACCACTGGTGGCTGTGCGGCCCCTACGGGCTGATCACGGCGGCACAGGGCGTGCTGACGGAGTTCGGCGTACCGGCAGGCCGCGTACACCAGGAGTTGTTCTTCGTCGACGACCTGCCGCCGGAGCCGGTGACGCACGAGGAGCCGGACACCGACGGGCCGACCAGCGAGGTAGTCGTGATCCTCGACGGCCGGTCGACGACGCTGTTCCTGCCGAAGGACGCGCCGGTGCTCGACTCGGCGCAGCGGTCCCGGTCGGACCTGCCGTTCGCGTGCAAGGGTGGCGTGTGCGGCACCTGCCGGGCGAAGGTCACCGAGGGCGAGGTGCGGATGCGCCGCAACTACGCGCTGGACAGGTCCGAAGTGGACGCCGGCTTCGTGCTGACCTGCCAGTCCCTACCCGTGTCGGACGCCCTGACAATCGACTACGACCAGTAGGTCTGCGGACCGCGACGGGTGCGAGACGATGTGCGAGTGAAGACGCCGGAGCAAGCGCCGAAGTCCGAACGCACCGCCGCGGTCGGGGCCGGTATTGCGACGGTGGCCCAGTGGGCCCTCCGGCTGATCCTGATCGCGATCGCCATCTTCATCGTGGGCTTCGTGATCGGCCGGCTCTGGGTAATCGTGCTGCCCATCTTCCTGGCGCTGATCCTGGCGACGGCGCTATGGCCGCCGGTCGCGTTCCTGCGCCGGAAAGGCTGGCCGCCGGCCCTTGCCGCGCTCACCGTCGTGCTCGGCTCGCTTGTCGTGCTGAGCGGCGTGATAGCGCTCATCACTCCACCGGTGGCGAGCCAGATCGAGGAGATTGCGGCGGCCGCATCGGCTGGCTTGACGCAGATCCAGGAGTGGCTCACCGGACCCCCGCTGAACCTCAGCGAGGAGCAGATCGGCACCGCACGGCAAGCATTGACCGACCGGTTGCAGGCCAGCGCATCGGTCATCGCCTCCGGTGTCATCACCGGCGTCACCGCGGTGGGTACGGCGCTGGTGGGCTTGTTCATCGTGTTGTTCCTCGTCTTCTTCTTCGTCAAGGACGGGCCGCGGTTCCTGCCCTGGCTGCGTCGCGCGGTCGGTGAGCGCGCGGGCCGGCACCTCGACGCGGTGGCCCGCCGCAGCTGGCGGTCACTGGGGGGCTTCATCCGGTCCCAGGCTGCCGTCGGACTGATCGACGGCGTCCTGATCGGCGGGGGACTGCTCATCCTCGGGGTCCCGCTTGCACTGCCGTTGGCGGTGCTGACGTTCCTCGGCGGGTTCATCCCCATCATCGGGGCGCTCATCGCCGGCGCGCTGGCGATCCTGGTAGCGCTGGTCACCCAGGGTGGCACGACAGCGCTCATCGTTTTGGCGATCGTGGTCGCTGTGCAGCAGATCGAGGGCAATGTGCTGCAGCCGATCCTGCAGGGCCGCGCGCTGCGGCTGCACGAGGGGGTCATCCTGCTCGCGGTGGCCGCGGGCAGCGCCTTGTACGGCATCACCGGCGCGTTCCTCGCCGTCCCCGTCGTTGCCGTGGCCTCCGAGGTCCTCCGCTACCTGAGCGAGCAGTTGGACGAAAAGGCCGGCCAAGCACGGCCACGCGAACCAGAGGAGCCGGAGGAGCCCGGCCACGGGGAGCAGCCGACAACGCCCGACTCCGCCGCGAAACGTCCGATCAAGACCGAGGAATAGTTCAGGTTTGCTCGGACCCGTTGCGGAGGGACGCTCGGGCCTGGCTGAGCGCTCGCTCTGCGCGGTCCCTCGCCTGCCTCGCCCGGTCCTGATCCCGCTGTGCCCTGCGGGCAGCCCGCCGTACGCCGGGCACCTCCTCCTCAGCCTGGGTCAGTGAGCGCTGCAGCTCGGTGATGCGGCTGTCCAGTTCCTGCTGCCGGTGCTCGAGGTCGTCCGCGGCATCCTCGGCGGCCTGTACGGCGTCCGCGGCCGTCTGCAGCGCCTGCTCAGCGGCCTCGACAGCACGCTCCGCTGCCGCCCGGACCGCCTCGCGCCTGCGCTGGGTTTTATCGGTGTCGGCCTTGCCCGCTTTCGAGTCGGTGCGCTTGATTGGGGTCTTCGGTGTCGTCTTGGTCGGTGATTTGGCCGGCCCCGGTCGGCTCGGAGCGACGGCAGACTGCGGGCCGAAGCCGGAGTGTTGCAGGGCAGTCGTCAGCCGGCCGGCCAGAACGGCGTCCGCGGCAGCCGGGTCGGCCAGCGTCGCGTCCAGTGTCTGCTCGAGCTCGCGCGCCACCTGCTCGGTGACTTGTTGTCCGTTCGCAGCCGCGAGTTCCCTGATCTCCTGGACAAGCGCGTAGACGAGCTGATGCCGCTGTCGGGACAGCTGCCGCAACGCATCGCCCTGCAATGTCTGCTGCGCATCCTGCAACTGCCTGGCCAGCTCCCTCAAGGGTCGCAGCGAGTCCGGGCGTTCGCGGGCAAGCAGGTTGGCGAGCCACGCCGTGATGGTCGGCTTGCGCAGCTGATGGATCTGCCGCGACAGCTCCTTGTCACCGTCGGCTCGGGCCTGCTTCTCCCGCTCGGTTCGGATGGCGGTGAACTCGCCCGGGTCGAGTGCGTACAGCTCGTCGACGACGGATTCCAGATCCATGCCGGATTCCCCGCTCAGTCCGTGCCGACAGACGCGGGAACGCCGCCGTTCGGGTCAGGCAGGGCGTCCGGGTAGGTGACAGCGATCTCGTCGATCGCAGCGGAGAAGTCGCGGCGATTGTCGGTGATGAACCGGTCTGCCCCGGCCATGACCGCCGTGGCGAGGTGGACGGCATCGGCGGCTCGAAGCCGGTAGGTGGCGCCGAGCGCGGTGGCGAGCTCAGCGGTTGCCAGGTCGACCGGCCGCAGATCCAACAGCGCGAGCAGGGCGGCCAGGACGGTCAGTTCATCAGTGCAATCGTGCTGCATCGGCCGACTGAGCACCTCGGGCAGCAGCAGCACCGATCCCACGCCGGCCGGGGACTCCGCGGCGCTGTCGGCCTCGGCCGGGAACAACGCTCGGATCCGTTGGCCCAGCGGGTGCTCGGGCGCAGCTGCGAAGATCAGGACGTCGGCAGCAAAGGCGTCCATCACAGGCGGTCGCGGTCTGAGCGGAGTTCGGCCACCAGCTCCTGGGCGCGGACCGCCGATAGCCCTGGTCTTCCGAATGCCGAATTCCGTCCCGCCTCCTGCAACAGCCGGGCTACTTCTGCCGCTCCGGCGAAGGCCCGATCTGCGCGCCGAGAACGCAGCGTGTCCGGGCGCACGACAACCGCCACCGGACGACCGTGTTTGGTGATGGTCACCTCTTCGCCGCGCTGCACCCGTTCGAGCAGCTCCGGCAGCGCTGCCCGCGCGGCCGTGACGGAGAGGCTGCTCACAAACGCACCGTACACCCACGTACATGGGTGTACAGTCCGGTACCCGGCCACCCTGACGATCTGACGTGTGGGATCCCCGTGCCCGATGACCTGCCGGAGCGTTTGCACCTGGTGATGCTGCGCGACGAGCGCAGGCTCCGCCGGCGGCTCGATGGGCTGCGCGCGATCCGCGATGCCGCGGAGTGGGCGGCCGCGCGCGCCACGATCGACGCGGATACAGCCAAGGCCGAGGCGAGAGTCGTTCGCCGTACGACAAGCGTCCCGACGATCAGCTATCCGCCAGAGCTGCCGGTCAGCCAGGCCAAGGACGAACTGCTCGCAGCGATCCGCGACCACCAGGTCGTCATCGTCGCCGGCGAGACCGGCTCGGGCAAGACGACACAGTTGCCGAAGATCTGCCTGGAACTCGGTCGTGGTGTTCGTGGCCTCATCGGGCACACCCAGCCACGGCGGCTGGCCGCGCGGACGGTCGCTGCGCGGATCGCGGAGGAACTCGACATCCCGCTCGGGTCGACGGTCGGCTGGAAGGTGCGTTTCACCGATCAGGTCGGTGACGACACGCTGGTCAAGGTGATGACCGACGGCATCCTGCTGGCCGAGATCCAGCGGGATCGGGACCTCCTCCAGTACGACACGCTGATCATCGACGAGGCGCACGAACGCAGCCTGAACGTCGACTTCATCCTCGGCTACCTCAAGCAATTGCTGCTGAGGCGGCCCGATCTCAAGGTCGTCATCACGTCGGCCACGATCGATCCGCAGCGTTTCGCCGAGCACTTCGGAGCTGCGCCGATCGTCGAGGTATCCGGCCGGACCTACCCGGTCGAGGTCCGCTACCGCCCCGTCGTCGACCCGGACGACGACAGCGCCGACCCGGACCGCGACCAGACCGAGGCGATCCTCGATGCGGTGGATGAGCTCTCGGTCGAAGGACCCGGTGACATCCTGGTCTTCCTCAGCGGCGAGCGGGAGATCCGCGACACCGCCGAAGCGCTCCAAGCACAGCAGCTCGACAACACCGAGATCCTCCCGCTTTACGCCCGGTTGTCCACGGCCGAGCAGCACCGCGTCTTCCAACCGCATCCGAGACGCCGCATCGTCCTCGCCACGAACGTCGCGGAGACGTCACTGACCGTGCCAGGGATCCGGTACGTCGTCGATCCCGGTACGGCGCGGATCTCCCGGTACAGCAACCGCACAAAGGTGCAACGGCTGCCGATCGAGGCGATCTCGCAAGCCTCGGCCAACCAGCGCACGGGCCGCTGTGGCCGCACCTCCGACGGAATCTGCATCCGGCTCTACACCGAGGCGGAGTTCGAGAAGCGGCCCGAGTTCACCGACCCGGAGATCCTGCGGACGAACCTCGCCAGCGTCATCCTGCAGATGACCGCGCTCGGGATTGGCGATCTCGCCGCGTTTCCGTTCCTCGATCCTCCGGACCGGCGCAACATCGCGGCCGGCATACAGCTGCTGGAGGAACTCGCTGCCCTGGACCAGGCCCAGCGCGACCCGGCCAAGCGGCTCACGCCGATCGGGCGGCAACTCGCTCAGCTGCCGGTGGACCCGCGGCTGGCCCGGATGGTCGTGGAGGCGGACCGCCTCGGCTGCCTGCACGAGGTCCTCGTCATCGTGGCCGCACTGTCCATTGTGGATCCACGCGAGCGGCCGACCGACCGGCAACAGGCCGCAGACACCGCACACGGACGGTTCGCCGACCCGGAGTCGGACTTCCTGTCCTACCTGGCGTTGTGGCGCTATCTCACGGACCAGCAGGAGGAACTGTCCGGAAGCCGATTCCGCAGGCTGTGCAAGGCGGAGTTCCTGCACTACCTGCGGGTGCGGGAATGGCAGGACCTCTACTCCCAACTGCGGCAGGTGACCAAGGCGCTCGGCCTGCGGATGAGCACCGCACCGGATGACTCGCAGCAGATCCACGCTGCGCTGGCGTCGGGACTGCTCTCGCACGTCGGCGTACGGGAGGGCGCTCGCGACTTCCTCGGCGCCCGCTCGGCGCGGTTCGTGATCTGGCCCGGCTCGGCGCTGGCGAAGAAGCCGCCACGCTGGATCGTGGCCGCCGAACTCGTCGAGACGTCCCGGCTGTGGGCGCGCACGGTCGCCCGCATCGACCCCGTCGACGTGGAGAAGCTGGCTGCACATCTCGTGGTCCGGATCTACAGCGAGCCCCGTTGGGACGCCAGGCGGGGCGCGGTGATGGCCACCGAGAAGGTCACCCTGTACGGCGTGCCGCTGGTCACCGCCCGGTCGGTCGACTACGGATCGATCGATCCCCTGGTGTCCCGCGAGCTGTTCATCCGGCACGCGCTCGTCGAGGGCGACTGGGCCACCCGGCACCCGTTCTTCGCGCACAACCGCACGTTGTTGGAACAGGTCGGCGAGCTGGAGGACCGGGCCCGCCGCCGGGACATCCGGATCGACGACGAGACGCTGTTCAGCCTGTACGACGAACGCATCGGGGCAGCGGTCGTGTCCGCCCGCCATTTCGACAGCTGGTGGAAGCAGACCCGCCACACCCAGCCGGACTTGCTGACGTTCGACCCGGTGATGCTGACGAATGCCGCTGCGGCCGGTGCCGTCGCCCACGCCGATTACCCGGACACCTGGGAGCAGGGCGGGCTGCGCCTCCCGTTGTCCTACGCCTTCCAGCCGGGGGCCCACGCGGACGGGGTGACCGTGCACGTGCCCCTGGTCGCCGTCGACCAGCTGCCCGCGGAACCCTTCGGCTGGACGGTTCCCGGTATGCGTGAGGAACTGGCAACCGCTTTGCTGCGGTCCCTGCGCAAGGACGTGCGGCGAAACTTCGTGCCGGTCGCCGACTACGTCGCCGGCGTCGTACCGCATCTCGGCGACGGCCCGCTGCTGGACAGCTTGGAACGGGAGTTGCGACGGCTGACTGGCGTCATCGTCCCCCGCGAGGCGTGGCGGCTTGACCTGATCCCCGAGCATCTGCGGCCGACGTTCCGCGTGGTTGACGAGACCGCCCGGACGGTGGCCGAGGGCAAGGACGTCGGCGAGCTACGACAGCGTGTCGCGCCACGGCTGGCGGCCGCCCTGTCCGCCGCGGCGGCGGACGCCGAACGCACCGGACTCGTCGAGTGGCCCGGCGGCGACCTCCCCCGGTCGATGGAGATCACCGCAGCGGGGAGGCGCACGACCGTCTACCCGACCCTCCTCGACGAGGGCGACAGCGTCGCCGTGCGCGTCGTGCAGACGCCCGCCGAACAGCGGGCGGCGATGTGGGCGGGCGTCCGGCGCCTGCTTCAGCTCACCGTGCCGTCCCCGCTCAAGGCGGTCGTTCGCGCGCTGCCGAGCGGGGTGAAGCTGAGGCTGCAGTTCAGCCCTGACGGCAGCGTCCCCGACCTGCTCGAGGACTGCGTCCGGGCCGCGCTCGACGAGCTGATCAGCGGCGTCGGC
The DNA here is from genome assembly GCA_013812145.1 of Geodermatophilaceae bacterium. Lineage (GTDB taxonomy): Bacteria > Actinomycetota > Actinomycetes > Mycobacteriales > Geodermatophilaceae > JACCTY01. Next base: position 26,666 of record JACCTY010000150.1, read on the forward strand.
GGACCGCCACACGACGAGGCCGGATTCACGGCGCTGCGAGGCGAGGTCCGTGCTCGGCTGACCGAGCTGGTGACAGACACCGTCACCCGGGTCGAGCCGGCGCTCGCTGTCGCGCACGAGGTCGAGCAGCGGCTGGCCACCAGCAGGGGGTTACCTCCAGAGGTGCTTCGAGACCTGCGGGCGCAGCTGGCTGGGCTGGTCTTTCCCGGGTTCGTATCGGGCACCGGCCGGGCGCAGCTGCGAGAGCTGCCGCGGTACCTGCGCGGCATCCTGCACCGGCTGGACAAGCTGCCCGGCAACCTCGCTCGCGACGATGTTGCGATGCAGCGGGTGCACGCGGTGCAGGCCGAGTACGACCAGCTGCTGACCGAGCGGGGTCACAGCGTCCCCGTGGCGGGACGTGTGTCGGCGACTGATGACCCCGATGTCCGCCGGATCCGGTGGATGATCGAGGAGCTGCGGATCAGCCTGTTCGCACAGAGCATCGGGACTGCGGGGCCGGTCTCCGAGCGCCGGATCTACCGAGCGATGGACGAGCTGCCCGCCTGAGCACCCGCCCGGTCAGGGGGCCAGATCCAACGACTGCCCGGTGTTGATGCCACTACCGGGAATCGCCGAGAACCCCAGGAGTCCGGCGATCAGGTTGCCGGCCTCGGCGTTGCGGACGGGGCCAACTCCCGCCGTGTAGTCCGGGCGCCCGGTGCCCGGGTCGGCGCGGTCGGGGTTCAGCGCGTACAGGTCCATGCCGGCCGCCACGCCGGCGCCCCAGGCGAAGAACGGCACCGTGTAGTTGAACGCCTGGGTCGGATCCGCGTGGCTCGTCCCCAGGCCACCGTGGTCGCTGGTGACGACCACGGCCGTCGAGGCGGCCAGCTCGGCGTCGGCGGCGATCGCGTCGAGAACCTGGCCGATCAGCGCGTCGGTGTCGGTCACCTCCGCGAGGTACGGCGCGGACATGAAGCCCTGCCCGTGGCCTACACCGTCGGGGCCGGGGTAGTGCATCATGCTGAACGTCGCGGGGTTGGTGGCCAGCGCGGCGATCAGGGCGTTCGTGGTCGAGACGTCGTCGGTGCGCAGGTAGGTGTCTATCTTGTCCGTGCCGTTGTCGGCGCCGGTGACGTCGGGGGCGCCGTACGTCGTGTTCCAACTCCGGTCCAGGAAGTCGAGCTTGGTCTTGCTGGTGTACAGCGCCGTGCGACCGCCGGCATCGTGCACGAGATCGAAGACGCCGGCGCAGTACTGGCCGGCGCTGACGTGCACGGTGGAACCGTTGTCCTCGTTGAAGGTGACCCCGTGCCCGCCGGCGACAGTCACCGGGCGGCCGGTCACCATCGACGTGTGGTTCGGCAGTGTCTGAGTCGACTCGAACGTGGTGCGGGCGTTGAGGGTCGAAACACCCTCGCTCATCAGTCGATAGAAGTTCGGCGCGCCGGCCGGGCCCAACTGGGTGATCGCGGTGGGGTTCAGGCCGTCCACGGAGATGAAGACGACATGCTCGACCGGGCCGGGCGAGGGTGGCGGGCCGGCTGCGCAGTTCCCGGC
>JACCTY010000152.1 GCA_013812145.1 Geodermatophilaceae bacterium
ATCGCCTCGAGACGGGCTAAGCCAGACGGGCTTGTCGTCGTCCCTCGGCGGGAGGTGATGGCGTTCCTCCATCCGCTCGGGGTCGAGGAGCTGTGGGGAATCGGCGAGGTGACTGCAGGTCAGCTGCATCGGCTCGGACTGCGCACTGTCGGCGACCTGGCCCACACTCCCCTGAGCGTGCTCAAGCGAGCGTTCGGTCAGCACGGCGGCGCCAGGATGCATGCGATGGCGTGGGGAGGCGACGACCGGGTGGTGACGCCTCGGCGAGGCCATGACGAGCCCGAACGCAGCATGGGTGCAGACGAGACGTTCACCCGTGACACCGACGACCAGACCGTCGTATGCCGAGAGCTGCTCAGGCTGTCGACGAAGGTCGCGGCCAGGATGCGGTCGGCGGGTGTCAGCGGCCGCACGGTCACCCTCAAGGTGAGGTTCCACGACTTCACCACGATCACCCGGTCCCGGACCGTGGGCGACGCCACCGACAGCGCTCCGCAGATCTATGCGACAGCTACCGAGCTGTTCACAGCGCTCGGGCTGCAGCGCGCGCGGATCAGGCTGGTGGGTGTCCGGGTCGAGGGACTCATCGACTCCGCCACGTCGACGCGCCAGCTGATGTTGGGTGAGCGTGCTCGTGGCTGGGAGGACGCAGAGCGTGCCGTCGATCGCGCGGTGACCCGGTTCGGGGGGTCAGCCGTGCGACCGGCGACGCTCATCAACGCAGCGCGCCCGTAAGACAGCGTTGTCGAGTCCGCTGCACGTCCGCCGAACTCCCGCTCAGCCGCGATCGCCCGATGCGTGCCATGCGGTCGCGCATCACGGCTTTGCAAACGTGACCCGGGAGCCGATGAGTTCTGCGCTCTGCGGCGGTCCTAACGTGGAGACTATCGGTATCTTGACGAGGCGATGGGAGTCGACATGAGCGGCGTACGGGTTCTGGTGGGCACCCGCAAGGGTGCCTTCGTCCTGACTTCGGACGGTAAGCGCGAGCAGTGGGATGTCAGCGGCCCGCACTTCGCGGGCTGGGAGATCTACCACGTCAAAGGTTCACCTGCCGACCCTGACCGGCTCTGGGCGTCGCAGTCGAGCGGCTGGTTCGGCCAGCTGATCCAGCGCTCCGACGACGGCGGCCAGACGTGGGAGCCGATGGGCAACGAGTTCGCGTACGACGGCGTACCGGGGACGCACCAGTGGTACGACGGCACGCCGCACCCGTGGGAGTTCGCGCGGGTCTGGCATCTCGAACCGTCGCCGACCGACCCCGACACGGTGTACGCCGGGGTCGAGGACGCCGCGTTGTTCAAGTCGACCGACGGCGGTGGCAGTTGGGCGGAGCTGTCCGGGCTGCGCAAGCACGGGTCCGGGCCGTCCTGGCAACCCGGCGCCGGGGGGATGTGCCTGCACACGATCGTTCTCGACCCGACCAACCCGGCCCGGATGTATGCAGCCATCTCCGCCGCCGGCGTGTTCCGCAGCGACGACTCCGGAACGACGTGGCGCCCGATCAACCGCGGGCTGCAGTCCGAGGGGATCCCCGACCCGGACGCCGAGGTCGGCCACTGCGTCCACCGCATCGCGATGCACCCGTCCCGTCCGGACGTGCTGTTCATGCAGAAGCACTGGGACGTCATGCGCAGCGACGACGCCGGCGAGAACTGGCACGAGGTCAGCGGCAACCTGCCCACCGACTTCGGCTTCCCGATCGCGGTACACGCGCACGAGCCGGAGACGATCTACGTCGTACCCATCACCAGCGACTCCCACCACTTCGTGATGGACGGCAAGCTGCGGGTCTATCGCAGCCGCACCGGCGGGAACGAGTGGGAGGCGCTCACCGCCGGCCTCCCGCAACAGGACTGCTACGTCAACGTGCTCCGGGACGCGATGGCCATCGACTCCCTCGACTCGTGCGGCGTGTACTTCGGCACCAGCGGCGGGGCGGTGTACGCCTCGGCCGACGCCGGTGACAGTTGGGCGCCGATCGTCGCGGATCTGCCTGCCGTGCTGTCCGTGGAAGTGCAGACGCTGCCATGATCCGGGTCGTTCTCCCAGCGCATCTGCGCTCGTTGGCGAAGCTGAACGGCGAGGTGAAGCTCGATGTCGACGGGGAGGTCACCCAAGGCGCCGTCCTCGACGCGCTGGAGGCCGCCTATCCGATGCTGCGCGGCACCATGCGCGACCAGGCGACCAAGCAGCGTCGGCCGTTCGTGCGGTTCTACGCGTGCGAGGAGGATCTGTCGCACGAGCCACCGGACAAACTGCTGCCCGACGCGGTCGCAGCAGGCACGGAACCGTACCTGGTCATTGGGGCGATGGCCGGGGGCTAGCTACAGATTCTCAACGGCCTTGGGATCACGCGCGGTCCGGATGCCGTTCGGGAAGATGGCTGCATGTTCACTGCGCTGAGCCACCTGTACTGCCCGCGTTGCGGGGCAACGGCCGATGCTTTCGTCCGGCAGGGGCTGTGCCGATCGTGCGGGTCGCCGCTGTTGGCGCGCTACGACCTGTCGTCGGTTCCGATCCGGCGGTCCGCGTTGGCCGACCGGGCGCCGGACCTGTGGCGGTATCACGAGCTGCTCCCGGTGTCCTCACCCGAGCACGTCGTGACCCTGGGCGAGGGCATGACGCCGCTGCTCGCCGTACCGCGTCTTGCCGCGGCACTCGGCCTGGAGCGGCTGTGGATCAAGGACGAGGGACTGCTACCGACGGGGTCGTTCAAGGCGCGCGGTGCGGCCGTGGGCGTTTCCCGGGCCCGCGAGCTCGGCATCCGGGCGATGGCGATGCCGACCAACGGGAACGCCGGGGCGGCCTGGTCGGCGTACGCAGCCCGGGCCGGCCTGGAAATGCTCGTCGCGATGCCGGTGGACGCGCCCACGATCACCCGGGTCGAGACGGTTGCCGCGGGTGGCCGGCTGGTGCTCGTGGACGGCCTGATCTCCGACGCCGGCCGGCTGGTGTCCGCGGCGGTCGCTGACACCGAGTGGTTCGACGTGGGAACGCTCAAGGAGCCCTACCGCATCGAGGGCAAGAAGACGATGGGCTTCGAGCTGGCCGAGCAGCTCGGCTGGCGGATGCCCGACGTCGTCGTCCACCCGACCGGCGGAGGCGTCGGGCTGATCGGCATCGTCAAAGGGCTCATGGAACTTCTCGGCCTGGGTTGGCTGGAGGGGCCGCTGCCTCGGATGGTGTGTGTGCAGGCGGCCGGCTGCGCGCCGATCGTGCGGGCTTTCCAGGCCGGTGCCGGCTCGTGCGAGGCATGGCCAGACGCGCGGACGGTGGCGTTCGGGATCACCGTGCCCAAGCCGCTCGGCGACTTCCTCGTGTTGTCCGCTCTGAACGAGACCGCGGGGACGGCGGTGGCGGTGACCGACGCGGAGCTGCTGGCGGATGTCGCCCTGGTCGGCCGGCTGGAGGGGCTGTTCCTCTGTCCGGAAGGCGCGGCGACGGTGGCCGCCGTGCGGGCCTTGGTCTCCTCCGGTTGGATCAGTTCGGACGAGGAGGTGGTGCTGCTCAACACCGGGTCGGGGCTGATCTACCCGGGCACCGTGCCGGTCGACGCTCCCAGGATCGCCGCTGACGGCGAATTCCATCTGCCACCGGCAGAATCGCAATGAGCGAGCGAGCGTATGAGTTGCGGGCGATCGGCTCCAGCAGGAGGTGAGCGAGGGTCTGCGCGACCTCCGGCCCGGAATCGACGTCATGGTGCCGACCTGGCTGGACCGGGCGCAGCGTGATGCCGAACCCCGGTCCTCGACGTGGGCGTCGAACGGTAAGCCCACTCAGGCGCCGAGCAGCAGCGGGCGGAGGACATCCGGTACGGCGCCGGCTGACCGGATAGGCCGCTGACCGGTCAGCTGCTCCGCGTCGGCCGGCGGCAGCCCGACCGACCCGACCAGGACGGTCCTGGCCGCTGCAACCGGCAGCAGGTTGAACCAGCGCAGTCCGAGTTCTGCCCGCCCCTCGGGGGTCAGCGTGCCGTGCGCCCGGACACGGGCCATGCCGCCGTCGGGAAAGACATCCACCCGAAGCTGCGATACGGGGGGCCCAGTCGGCAGCACGAAGCGGTGCCGGGTGTCGGGCAGCAGCGAGGTCCGGGCCAGCACCGGGATCGATTGCCCGTCCACGCCCCGACCGGTCACCTGCGCAGCCCCCGGGGCATTGCCCACGAAGTACGACGTGTCCAGTTCCAGCAACCGGACCACGCCGGGCGCTGTCAGCGCGAACTGCACCCAGTCGTTGCCGTCGTCGCGTCGACGAGCAGTCTCCCAGCCCTCGCCCATCGACGATGCCAAGCCGGGTGAGATGAGGTTCGCCGGTGAGGAGTAGAAGCGGTTGCTGCAATCCAGCACCGCGCCGCCGTTCTCCAGCGCAACAAGGTCCACGCCGCCGATGTCGAGCAGCCGTGGGTCCGGCACCGGCTCGCCGTGCACCCGCAGCCGGGCGACCCCGCCGTCGGGGTAGATCCTCAGCCGAACGTGGGTCACCCGTTGCTCGACGGTCACCGGATACTCGTTGGCCTGGTCGCCGCCGGCGGGCGACCGGGGCACCAGAGGGAACCACTCCGCATCCTCCGGCGCGCGGTAGCCCTCGATCCCGGTGCCCTCAACCGATACCTCGGGCGGGTAGTTCGCGGTGAAGAACGACGTGTCGACGACCACTGCGCGGACCACACCCGGTACGCCCAGCCGGACCACCGCATTGTCGTGCCCCGGCGTACGACGCCGCCGGCTCTCCCAGCCGTCGTAGATCTGGCCGCGGTGCCCGAACGTGTGCGGCCGGAACCCGGGGGCCTGCGGGGTGATCAGGTTCTCCTTTTCGGCGAACAGCTCGTCGTTTGCCGCGACGACCGAGCCGCCGAAACGCCGAGACGCCAGGTCGGGCAGGGTCAGGAACTCGGTCATCGCGGACTCCGTCGCATCAGGCGGTCCAGCGCGACCCGATCCGAACCGGTGAGCTCCGCGACCTCGTCGTCGTCGATCGCGCCGCATTCCAGGCCTCGGACGATCACCGCAGCCAACGCCTGCGCGGTGGCGGGCTCGTCGAGCACCGCCGTCACCGACTGATCGAGATAGGTGCGCAACCGCTGCGCCGCCGCCGGAAGGGCCGCCCGGAAGAACGAGTACGTCGCGAGGTACCGCGTCGGCAGTTGCCCCGGATGCAGGTCCCAGCCCTGGTAGAAGCCGCGCTCCAGCGACCGCCGTACCAACCGGAGATGCTCCGCCCATCCCCGGCGTACCGCGGCGCGATCGCCCACCGGCAGCAGGTTCGTCGAGCCATCCGACAGCCTCACGCCGGTCCCCGCCGCCGCGACCTGCATCACCGCCTTCGCGTGGTCCGCGGCCGGGTGCTCCATGCTCTGGTGCGCCGCCGCGACCCCGCACGCGGCGGAGTAGTCGTACGTGCCGTAGTGCAGCCCCGAGCACCTGCCCGCAGCCGCATGGATCATCCGGGCCACGGTCGCCGTACCGTCCGCCCCGAGCACCGACTGCGGCGTCTCGATCTGGAGCTCGAACCGCAGCCGCCCCTCGGGCAGCCCGTGCGCCTCCTCCAGCCGCTCGCAGACGACGACCGTGGCCGTCACCTGATCGACCGAGGTGACCTTCGGGAGCGTGACGACGAAGCCGTCGGGCAGCGGGCCGTGCCGGAGGACCGCCCCCACGAACAGATCGAGGCTGCGTACGCCGCGCCGCCGGGTCGCCGGCTCGAGGCTCTTGAACCGCAGCCCCCAGTACGGCGGAGCGACCCCCGTGGCCAGGGCCGCCGCGGCGCCGACGACAGCCGCGTCCTCCTCGTCGTCGGGCCGGTGTCCGTACCCGTCCTCGACGTCGACCCGGAGGTCCTCGATCGGCTCCCGCGCGAGCTTTGCCAGCATCCGCTCGTACGCCGCCGCGTCAGCGAACCCGAGCTCGTCGGCCAGACCGGCCAGGTCGTGCTCAGCCAGCAGGGCGAGCGCCGCAGCGCCGTAGCGCGCCGGCAGGTCCGGGGTAACCCGGTCGGCGGGGACGTAGACGGTGTGGACGGGTTGTCTACCACCGACCTCTCCCGGGTAGCACACCACGAGTCTTCGGTCCACGCCCGCTAGCCGCTGGTCCAACTCGGCGTACAGCTCCTCACCCAGGACCGCGGACACCTAGGCAGGCTAACGCGACGATCCCCCTAGGCTCGGCCCATGCGGGTCCTCGAGGTCTGGCGCTATCCGGTGAAGTCACTGCAGGGCGAGCGGGTGGAGTCCGTCGAGATCGGGCCGCAAGGACTCGAGGGGGACCGCGCCCACGCGCTGTTCGATGTCGAGACCGGATTCGGCCTCACCGCACGTCGCCAGCCGCAGCTGCTGTTCGCCTCGGCCCGGCTGCGCGAGGACGGATCGGCCGAGATCATCCTGCCCGACGGCTCGGTGGCCGCCGACGACGAGGCGCTGTCGGCATGGCTCGGGCGGTCGGTCGTGCTGCGCTCCACCGAGGAGGTGCGCGACCGGCGGTACGAGAACCCGGTGGACTTCGAGGAGGAGTCCGGGACGTGGGAGCCGTTCAGCGGGTCCAGTGGCGCCTTCCACGACTCCGGGAGGGCCAACGTGTCGCTCTTGTCCACCGCCACCATCGGCGGCTGGGAGCCTCGCCGGTTTCGGTCCAACCTGTTGCTCGACGGGGAGGGTGAGGACGAGTTGGTCGGCTCGCGGGTGCGCCTCGGCGACGCCGAGCTGGACGTCGGCAAGCGGATCGACCGTTGCGTAATGGTGACCCGTCCCCAGCCGGGCGGCATCGACCGAGACCTCGACGTGCTGCGGACGATCCATCGTCAGCGCGGTGGGGATCTGGCCGTCGGAGCGGTCGTCGTACGGCCGGGAAAGGTCAGCGTGGCGGACGAGCTGCTGCCGGCCTCGTAGGCTCGCCGCCCACGCTTTCCGTCGCGATCAGGGAGATGGGCCGGTCGTGGAGCTGGTGATCCGGGCTCGGCGGGCGATCCTGGCCACCGGCGAGGCGGCGGCAACGCTGGGCGTCGACGGCGGACGTATCGTCGCCGTCGAGGGGCTGCGCTCCGACCTGACCGGAGACGTCGAGGTGCAGTACGGCGACGAGGTGGTGCTGCTGCCAGGACTCCTGGACAGCCACGTGCATGTGAACGAACCGGGCCGCACGGAATGGGAAGGTTTTGCGTCGGCGACCCGGGCGGCGGCCGCAGGCGGCGTCACCACGATCATCGACATGCCGCTCAACAGCATCCCGCCGACCGTCGACGTCGCTGCGCTGGAGCTGAAACGCCGAGTCGCCGCACCACAGTCCACTGTGGACGTCGGCTTCTGGGGCGGCGCGGTTCCCGGTAACGGCGCGGAACTGCGGGCCCTGCACGAGGCCGGCGCGTTTGGGTTCAAGTGCTTCCTGCTGGACTCCGGCGTACCGGAGTTTCCGCCGCTGACGGCAGCTGAACTCGAGGCCGACCTGCAGATCATCGCCGCTTTCGACGGGCTGATGCTCGTGCACGCGGAAGATCCGGCGATCATCGCGGCCGCTCCGCGACCGGCCGGCCCGCCGTACCGCGACTACCTGCGCTCGCGTCCCTCGCGGGCTGAGGATGTCGCGATCCGGACCGTGCTGGAAGCCGCTCGACGTACCGGGGCGAGGGTGCACATCCTGCATCTGTCCAGTGCGGCCGCGCTGCCGCTCATCGACGCCGCCCGCACAGATGGCGTAGCGGTCACGGTGGAGACCTGCCCGCACTACCTGACGATCGCCGCCGAACAGGTTCGGGATGGTCGGACGGAGTTCAAGTGCGCGCCACCCATCCGCGACCAGGCCAACCGGGATCTGCTCTGGCAGGGCCTGGCCGCCGGGGTGATCGACTGCGTCGTGTCCGACCACTCGCCATGTACGGCCGACCGCAAGCATCTGGACACCGGCGACTTCGGCGCCGCCTGGGGCGGCATCTCCTCGCTGCAGCTCGGGCTGCCGGTGCTCTGGACGGAGGCGCGGCGGCGCGGGCACGAGCTGGCCGATGTCGTCCGCTGGATGGCCGCCGGACCGGCGCGGGTGGCCGGCGTACCCGGAAAGGGCGCTGTGACGGTAGGCAACGACGCCGACTTCGCGGTCTTCGCGGCTGACGAGGAGTTCGTCGTCGACCCGGCGACCCTGCACCACAAGAACCCGGTGACGCCGTACGCCGGCCGCCGCCTTCGCGGGGTCGTCCGAGAGACCTGGCTGCGCGGCACCCGTGTCGGCGGCCATCCGACCGGCCGGCTGCTCCGCCTTGGCTCCGGTTAGCCCGTCGTCGAGCTTGCCTCGCCGAACGCGGCTGGATTCGCTGGCGCCGAGTGCCCCGGCAGGAGTCTGATGGGCCGATGGCGAACCGGCAGGCGCATCTCGTGGGCAGTCTCCCCGGCGACACCGCCGAGGAGGCGATGCAACTGGCGATGACGACGCTCGGCCCGCACCTGCGCAGCGGGCACAAGCTGCTCGGCGCCTCGCTCGACTTCGGACACGTCGCAGCCGTCGAGTGCGGCATCGCCGGGCTTTCACCGAGGCGACCGTCGCCGAGACCACCCGCCATGGCATCCTCGGCGACCAGGCGGTCTTCCAGCTGGAGGTGCCGTTCGAACTCATCCTGCTCACCAAACTTCCGGCGCCGGCCCGCCCGCTGATCGCCCGGATGTTGGGGCGATGGGTGGCGGGGTTGGCCGCGGCGTCCCCGTCGGGCGCCCGGTTCGGCCTGCACCTGTGCCTCGGTGACATGAACCACCGCGCGTTCGGCCGGATGAACGACGTCCGCCCGCTGGTCCTGTTGACGAACGCGATCCTCGCCCGGCGGCCGGCCGCTAGACCGTTGGAGTTCGTGCACGCGCCGCTTGCCTCCGCTGACGAGCCACCGCCGACCGCGGAGTCGTTCTACGCGCCGCTGGCTGCCCTGAGACTTCCGGAGTCGGTGCGCTTCATCGCGGGCTTCGCGCACGAGGAACAGAGCCTGGACGATCAGCGGCGGGTGCTCGCGGCGGTCGAGCGGCTGCTCGGCCGTCCGGTCGACGTCGCCTCCTCCTGCGGTCTGGGCCGCCGCGACGCCGTCGCCGCCCGCCACGTGCTGGACCGCACCGCCGAACTCTGCACCGGCTGAGCGCCGTTACGGCAGCAGGGCCTGTAACGCGTCGAGGGTGTCCGCCTCGGCCGGGGTCTTGTCCGGCCGGTACCGAAGCACCCGGGCGAAGCGCAGCGCGATCCCACCCGGATAGCGGGTGCTGCGCTGCACGCCGTCCAGCGCGATCTCGACCACCAGCTCGGGCCGGAGGTAGACCACTTGCCCGTCGGTGCCGGTGGACAGCCCCGGGAACGTCGCGGTCTGCCAGGCCAGCAGCTCGTCGGTCATCCCCTTGAACGTCTTGCCCACCATCACCGGCTCGCCGGATTCCGGGTCGAGCGCACCCAGGTGAATGTTGGACAGCATCCCGGTACGCCGGCCGTACCCCCACTCGGCACCGAGCAGCACCAGGTCGAACGTGTGCACCGGCTTGACCTTCTGCCAGGCCCGGCCACGCCGACCGGCCGCGTACGGCGAGCCCAGCGCCTTGACCATCACGCCCTCGTGGCCGGCGGCCAGCGAGCCGGCGAGCACGGCAGCGGCGGCTGCCTCGTCGGGCCGGACGACGCCGGGAATCCGCTCTCGGGCGGCAACCGACGTCAGGGCATCCAGCCGCTCGGTCAGCGGCGCGTCGATCAGGTCTTGGCCGTCCAGGTGCAGGCAGTCGAAGACATTGGGGCGTTGTACACCGGACCCGGCCAGGCTCACCGACTCCTGGAACGGCCGCGGCCGCCCCTCGTCGGTCAGCGCCAGCGACTCCCCGTCGAGCACCACTGACCGGCAGGGCAGCCCCAGCGTCCAGGCGACCAGCTCCGGAACGGCTCCGGTTATGTCGCGCAGGCTGCGGGTGTAGACGCCGACATCCTCGCCGTCACGGTGGATCTGGATCCGGGCGCCGTCGAGCTTGTACTCGACGCTGACATCCGTGCCGAGGTCGGCCAGCGCCTCGTCGAGGTTCGTTGCCGGGGAAGCCAGCATGGGACGGACCGGCCGCCCCACCTGCAGCCCGACCTCGGCCAGCGCGGCCGTTCCGCCGCGGAGCGCCGCCACCGCCGTCGCCGGGAGCCGGCCGGAGAGCATGAACGCCCGGCGTACGGCATCGCTCGGTACGGCGGCTGCTCGGGCCACCGCGTCGACCATGATCCCTTCGAGCGCCCCTTGGCGCAGCTCGCCGGTCAGCAGCCGGCGGAGAAACGTCTGCTCGTCGGCGGTCGCAGCGGCGAACAACCGGCCCAGCGCGCCAGCGCGACGCTGCGCGGAGCCCGCTCCGGATGTTCCGGCGATTCCTTCCAGCGCCGTGTCGACGGCGCCCACATCCAGGCTGGGCTCGGTCGCGGGCAGGGTCTCGACCGAGGACAGCGTCCGCCAGCCGGTCCCGATCCGGCCCTGCCGCGGTTCGCCGGCCAGCCATGCAACGACGGGGTCCACCTCCTCCGGTGACAGCCGTTGCAGCAGGCCGGCCAGCGCGTCGACCTTGGCCAACCGGGAGCGGGTAGCCGCCACCGTGGCAGACACCGCCACCACCTCGGCAAAGAGCACTGCGCCAGTCAACCAGCCGGCGGAGTGTCGGACCGACGTTCTAGGGTCGGCCCATGAGCAAGACGCTGAGTCGGGCCGAGACCCTGGACTCCATCGCCGACCTGCCCGGTTGGTCGCTGCTGACCGGCCGACTGCACACCTCGTACGACGCGCCGGATGTGCCCGCCGCGGTCCGGCTGGTTCAGCGGATGTTCGAGGTCGCCGAGGAGATGGACCACCACCCCGACGTTGACATCCGCTACAAGCAGGTTCGGGTGCGTTGCTCGACGCATTCAGCCGGCGGCGTCACGTCGGCCGACATCGACCTGGCGCATCGGATAGAGCAGCTTGCCGCCGACGTCGGAGCGGTCCACCTGCCAGAGACCCCGACGTACACGGACATGGGCATCGACACCGCCGACGCGGAGCGGATCGCGCCGTTCTGGGCCGCGGTCCTGGGCTACGACTACGACGGCGACCCGGATTCGCTCAACGACCCGTTCGGCACCCGGCTCGGCGTGTGGTTCCAGCTCACCGACGGCGCCGCCACCGGGCGGAACCGTCCGCACATCGACGTGAGCGTCGCGGCCGAGCAGGCGCAGCCGCGGATCGAGGCGGCGCTGGCAGCTGGTGGCCGGCTCGTCACCGACGAGTTCGCGCCGCGCTGGTGGGTGCTTGCCGATGCCGATGGCAACGAGGCCTGCATCTGCACCGAGGAGGGTCGCGGCTTCTAGCGATCCTTGGTCGCTAGGACTCTGGCGTTTGTCTTGAGTTTTCAGGCCGCCTTTCCTATTCGCGCCCGGTCTGTGTAGCCGCCGACGTGGCGGTCGATAGTGGCCAGGGCTCGTTGTAGTTCG
>JACCTY010000163.1 GCA_013812145.1 Geodermatophilaceae bacterium
TGTCCGTGCAGTCGATGACAACCACCAAGACGGCGAACGTCGACGCCACGCTGCAGCAGATCGCCGAGCTGACCGCGGCCGGTTGCCAGATCGTGCGGGTCGCCGTACCGGACACCGACGACGCCGACGCGCTGCCGGCGATCGCCAGGAAATCCCAGCTCCCGGTCATTGCCGACATCCACTTCCAGCCACGCTACGTGTTCGCCGCCATCGACGCGGGGTGCGCCGGCGTACGGGTCAATCCCGGCAACATCAAGCGCTTCGACGACCGGGTCGGCGAGATCGCCAAGGCGGCGGCCGACGCGAAGGTGCCGATCCGGATCGGGGTCAACGCCGGGAGCCTGGACAAGCGGTTGCTGGACAAGCACGGCAAGGCGACGCCGGAGGCGCTGGTCGAGTCCGCGCTCTGGGAGTGCTCGCTGTTCGAGGAGCACGACTTCCGGGACATCAAGATCTCGGTCAAGCATCACGACCCGGTCGTGATGGTGCGCGCGTATGAACTGCTGGCCGAACGCTGCGACTACCCGCTGCACCTCGGCGTCACCGAAGCCGGCCCGACCTTCCAGGGGACGATCAAGTCCGCGGTGGCCTTCGGCGCCCTGCTGTCGCAGGGGATCGGGGACACGATCCGGGTGTCGCTGTCCGCGCCGCCGGTGGAGGAGGTCAAGGTCGGCCTGCAGATCCTGGAGTCGCTCAACCTGCGCAAGCGCGGCCTGGAGATCGTCTCCTGCCCGTCCTGCGGCCGGGCGCAGGTGGACGTCTACACCCTGGCCGACCGGGTAACGGCCGGGCTCGAGGGCATGGACGTTCCGCTGCGGGTGGCGGTGATGGGCTGCGTGGTCAACGGGCCCGGTGAGGCTCGGGAAGCCGACCTCGGGGTCGCCTCCGGCAACGGCAAGGGCCAGATTTTCGTCAAGGGCGAGGTGATCAAGACCGTGCCCGAGTCGCAGATCGTCGAGACGTTGATCGAGGAGGCCATGAAGCTGGCCGACGCCATGGCCGACGACGGGGTGACCTCGGGCCCGCCGCGGGTCGAGGTGAGCTAGCGACCGTGCTCCGGACGGCGACCACCCGGCTGCTCCATGACGCCGACCTGCCCGCGGTGCGACGGCTGCTCGCCGCCGATCCGGTCGCCGGGTGCCTGATCGCAACCCGGGTCGAGGCGACCGGACTGGAACGGCGGCGGCTGGGTGCCGAACTCTGGGGGCACGACGGCGATGCCACTCATGGCCTGGACGGTCTTTGTCTGGCCGGCGCCAATCTCGTGCCGCTGAGCCAGTCCGCGCCCGCGCTCGCCGGTTTCGCCGACCGAGCGGCCGCGCAGGGCCGGCGCTGCTCGTCGATCGTCGGGGTGGAGAGCGCGGTGGACGCGGTCTGGACGCAACTGGCCCCCGAGTGGGGCCCGGCTCGAGACGTCCGCACCGGTCAACCGCTGATGGCGGTGTCGGAGCGGTCGACGCTGCCGCCGGACCCGGCCGTGCGGGCCGTCGTACCGGAGGAGCTGGACATTCTCATGCCCGCCTGCGTGGCGATGTTCACCGAGGAGGTGGGTGTGTCGCCGATCGGGTCGGACAGCGGACGCGGCTACCGCGGCCGGATCCGTGAGCTGATCGGCGCGGGGCGGGCATTTGCGCGGATCGAGGACGGCGAGGTCGTCTTCAAGGCCGAGCTGGGGGCGGTGTCAGAACGCGCCTGCCAGATCCAGGGCGTCTGGGTCCGGCCGGACCGTCGCGGGGAGGGCATCGGGGCGGCCGGTACGTCGGCGGTCGTGGCCGCGGCGCTGGCCACATTCGCACCGGTCGTGAGCCTGTACGTCAACGACTACAACGAGCCGGCCCTGGGCGCCTACCGGCGGGTGGGCTTTCGGCAGGTGGGCACGTTCATGACAGTCTTGTTCTGATGTTCGTCGGCCGCGTGCTCACGGTGCTGCTCGTGGTGGCGCTCACGGGGTGCACGGGCACCGACGACACCGAGGCCCGGGCCCGCTCCTTTGCCGAGCAGTACCTCTCGGCGTGGGAGGCCGGTGAGTACGACGCCGCCGGACAGCTCACCGATGACAAGGCGGCCACCGCGGATCTGCTCGCCGCAACCGCGGAGCAGCTCGGCCTCCCCGGTCCCGAGCCATCGGTGGAAACCGTCACGGTGACGGAGACCGGCGCCGAGGTGACGGCAGCGGTGAGCTGGGCGTTCCGCTCCCTGCCGGCGTGGACCTACGACCTGACGCTGATGTTGGACGCACCCGCCGAGGGCGAGGGTTGGACCATCCAGGCCGGACCTGACACCGTGCATCCCGCCCTGCGCGAGGGGCAGGAATTGCTGCTGACCCGGGTGCTTCCGGAACGGGCCAGCATCCTGGACGGGGTCGGCTCGCCGCTGTTCGCCGAGACACCGATTGTCGACGTCGGGGTGAATCCCGGTCTGGTCACCGACCTGCCGACGTTGGCCGCGACCCTGAGCGGGGTCCTCGACGTCGACGCCGCGCAGGTGGTCGCTGACGTGGAGGCCTCCACCGCCGGCCAGTTCGTGCCGGTCATCACGCTGCGCCAATCGGAGTACGACGCCGTACGCAGCCAGATCTTCGACCTGCCCGGCACCGTCTTCCGCGACGCGACCCGCCAGCTGGCGCCGACGGCGCAGTTCGCCCGTGCGGTGCTGGGTCGGGTCGGTCCGGTGACCGCCGAAGTCGTCGAGGAATCCGGCGGATTACTCGCCGCGGGCGACGAGGCCGGCCTGTCCGGGCTGCAGCGGGTGTACCAGGGCCAGCTCACCGGCACGCCGGGGCTCACCGTCTCCACGGCCACCGACGGGGTGCCGGTCGACCAGCTGATGGTGGTGGCACCCGTCGTGGGGGAGCCGGTCACGACCACCCTGTCGGTGCCGGTGCAGTCGGCGGCTGACGAAGCGGTGGACACGCTGAGTGCCCCGTCGTACATCGTCGCCGTCCGCGCCTCCACCGGCGAGATCCTGGCGGTATCCGCGAACGATGCAGCGAACGCGGCCAACGCGCTGATCGGTCAATACCCGGCCGGCTCGACGTTCAAGATCGTCACCGCCGCCGTCATTCTGGAGGCTGGGCTCGCCGACCCGTCGACGACCGTGTCGTGCCCCGCCTCGACCACCGTCGAGGGACGGGAGTTCGAGAACCAGGACCGCTTCGACCTCGGCGACGTGTCGTTCACGACCGCCTTCGCGCAGTCGTGCAACAGCACGTTCACAGCGTTCGGCGTACAGCTGCCTGCTGCGGCGTTGCCGGAGGCCGCCGCCCAGTTCGGGATCGGCTCGGACTGGGCGTTGCCGATCGACACGATCACCGGTTCGGTGCCACCGCCCGGGTCGCCGGTCGTGCAGGCCGCCGACGCGATCGGGCAGGGCGACGTCCTCGTCAGCCCGTTGGCGATGGCGCTGGTGTCGGCGACGGTGGCCGGCGGTGCGACGCCCGTTCCAGTGCTTGTCCCGTCTGCCGAGCCGGCCGGTACGCCGCCGCCCGGGCCTAGTGCAGCGGTGATCGAGGCGCTGCGATCGATGACCCGCGAGGTAGTGACCTCGGGTACGGCGACGGCGCTTGCCGACCTGCCCGGCACGGTCGCCGGCAAGACCGGGACCGCCGAGTTCGGCACCGGCGATCCACCGCCGGCGCACGCCTGGTTCGCCGGCTACCGCGGCGATGTCGCGTTCTCGGTGCTCGTGGAAGGCGGGCAGTCCAGTACGACGACCGCCGTACCGCTTGCTCGCAGTTTCCTGTCGCTGCTTCCGGCTGCCTAGCACAGGAGTTGCGCACATGAATGTCTGGTCTGTGCGACCGGTCATTGGTGACGATGGCGTTCAGATCGACGCACTGCTCCGCGCCAAGGCCGATCGGCTGGAGACACTGGACCCGCGGTTGCGGCTCGCCCGGACGCGGGCAGCGGAGACTGCCGGTCTGGTCGCGGTGGACGGCACCGGCTCTGTCGGCGCGCATCTCCGGCCGGATCTGGTGGAGTTCGCCGAAGACGACGAGATGCGCTCGTTCGCACCGGACCGGGCGGTGTCGTGGCGTGAGCTGGCGGCGAGTGACACGGCGGCGCTGGACGCGATCGTTGCCGCCGCGCGGGTGCCGGAGGCAGCCGACATGGTGATGTGGCCGGCCGCGGACGACGAGGCGGCGCCGCGGTTCGCCCGATTCGGACTCGAGCCGGCGTCCGCGTTCGCGCTGCGCCCGCCGGGGCCGCTGACCTCCGGACGCTCGGCGACGATCCGCCCGGCGCGGCCGGAGGACGCGGACGCGGTTTCCGCGCTGCACGTCGAGGAGGTCGCGTTCCACGAGCCGCATACGCCGTACGTCCGGGTGGTGCCAGCACTCGAACCCGCATTCCGGGCCCGGCTGGAGCGATTGTGGTCGGGCGCCGAAGGTGCACCCGTCATCCACGTGCTGGAGGTTGACGCAGCGGTGGCCGGCATGTGCGAGTCGATGGTGCAGACCGTCCGAGACGAGGGTGGGCAACTCTCGCCCGGTCGCTACGGCTACCTGAACTCGGTGGCGGTCGGCGCTCGATGGCGGGGGCAGGGTTTCGGGCGGACCCTCGTCTCCGCCGTGCTCGCCGATCTGGCCGGGTACGACATAGACGGCTACACGCTCTGGTTCGCCCTCGGGAACCCGTTGTCCAGCCGGGTCTGGCCGCGGCTCGGGTTCCGTCAACTGTGGATCAGCTACGAACGGCGCGAGGCCGTGCCATGAGTGATCCGTTCGCACAGGCGGGCTTCCGGCTCAGGCTGGAATGGGGACTGTCCGGTTGCACCGCGATCACCTCCGGCGCCCAGCACGACTTCGTGGCAATTGTCGACGTGCTGAGTTTCACCACCACGCTGTCTGTCGCCGCAGATCTCGGCATTCAGGTGTGGCCGTATGGATGGGCCGACTCGTCCGCTGTTGCCTACGCCCGTGACCGTGATGCCGTCCTGGCGGTCGGCCGCAGCACAGCCTCCGCGCGAGATGTCAGCCTGTCCCCGGGGACGCTGCGCCGGGCCAACGGGCTGCAGCGTCTCGTGCTGCCCTCCCCGAACGGCTCGACCATCGCGCGCCGGCTAGCGGAAGGCGGTGCCACCGTTGTCGGGGTGTCACTGCGAAACGCTGTTGCGGTCGCAGATTGGGTCACCGTCGAACTTGAGCTCAACCCGCGTGGCCAACTGAGTGTTGTCGCCGCCGGCGAGCGCTGGCCGGACGGCTCCCTTCGGCCGGCGGTGGAGGATCTGTGGGGTGCAGGCGGGCTGCTCGCGGCCATGATGGATGGCGGGATCACCGACGTGTCCCCGGAAGCGCGTGCCGCTGCCGCGGCCTATCGCGATGCCCGAGATGATCTCGCCGCCCTTCTCCGACAATGTGCGAGCGGCCGTGAACTCCTCGCGACCGGATATCCCGAGGACGTCGACATAGCAGCCGAGATCGACCGCAGCACATCGATTCCGATTCTCCTGGAGGGACGCTTCGTCAACGCGAACGGACAGTCCGTGAGCTGAACCAGGCCCTAACCCGTTGCCCTGCGACAGCGGGTCCGTGACGATGGCGCGGTGCTGGCACCGGTGGTAACGGCCCACGACCTCCAATCGCTCGTGGCAACCGTCGAGGCTGAACTCCGCGACGTAGACCTGCGTGGCGTACGAGTGCACGATCAGGGCTGGGAGAACGTCGTTCTCGAGACCGCGGATGGCTGGATTCTGCGGTTCCCGCGTAACGAGGGAGTGGCCTTCGAGCGAGAGGTTGCCCTGCTGCGCCGGCTTGACGGGCGGCTCCCGGTGCCGAGCCCGCGCGTGGAATGGGTCGGCCAGCGCACCCGCTTTGTGGCGTACCGCACACTTACCGGCGCCGAGTACAGCGAAGCCGATTACATGGCTGCGAGCGCGCGTGACCGTGACCGGATGGCGGGTTCGTGGGCTGAGGTTCTGGCCGCCATGCATGTGGCGTTGTCCGCGGCCGAGGTCGACGAACTCGGTGTTCCGTCGAACAGGTTGACCAGGCGGCCATGATCTCGCTGGTGCGCGCGGGTCTGGGCTGGCTTCCGCCCGAGGTACGGCGGACCGCCTCGCTGCTGTCCAATGAACTGGAAGCCGTCGACGTCGCCATCCGGGGGCATGACGAGGTGGTGCTGCACAACGACTTCCACGAAGGCAACTTCGTCCTCGACCGTCCCGTCGGCCGGATCTCCGGATCTGGGACTTCTCCTGTGTGCAGACCGGGTCGGTGTCGTTCGACCTCCGCTACCTCGACGGGACCTCCCGCGATCTGAATCGGCGGGTCGCCCGCCACTACACCAGCATCACTGGGCGGCGGGTCGACCTGCGGGCTGCGGTGGTGGCGAACCGAGTCGAGAACGTCGCCGATGCCATCGAGACGGGCCGGCGTGACCTGCTCGACGCCGCGCTCGCGCGATGGGCGAAGGTCGACGCGGGATCGTGATCGTCCCTTCTCTTGGTTCTGTCGGTGGGGTCTGCCATAATCGAACACATGTTCGAGTACCACGGGGACAGTGACGCGGAGCTGGTGGCTCGGTTGCAGGGCGCAGAGCGGACGATCGCGGCTTCGCAGGCCGAGCAGTTGGCGGTGATCGCAGAGCTGACCACTCGCGCCCCGGCGTGGATCACCACCCCGGACCCGACGGCCGGCGGAGCGGTGCATCCGGTGGAGGTGGCCGCGGCGGAGGTGGCCGTGGCGCTGCGGATCTCTCGCCTGTCCGCCGGCAATCGAACCGAACTCGCCCTCCAGGTGTGTTCTCGGCTGCCCGGCACATTGGCCGCATTGGGTCGCGGGGAGATCAGCATGGCCAAGCTGCGGATAGTTGCCGAGGCCACCGAAGTCCTCTCAGCCGAGCACGCCCGGGCCGTGGAGGATCGCGTACTCCCACGTGCCGAGGGCCAGACCCCGGCTGGACTGGGCGCCTCGGTGGCCCGCGCGGTCATCGCCGCCGACCCGACCGCCGCCGAACGACGCCGCGAGCAGGCCGCCCGCGAGCGCACCGTGCAGTTCTTCACAGCCGCGGACGGGCTGGCCACGCTGTGGCTACGCGGACCGGCCGCGCAGACGATGGCCGCCTACCATCGGATCGTCGACCTCGCGGAGTCCGCCCGCACACCCGGCGACGACCGCAGCGCCGGCGCGCGTCGGGCGGACACTCTGATCGACCTCATCCTCGACGCCCACCGGGTGGGCCACCTCAGCCCACGCCCGATATTCGCTGACGGGACCACCGGCGACGCCGGGCCGGCCAGCGGCGCGGCCGCCAGCAGCAGCATCGACCCGGCTGCCTCCGCCGACGGGGCCGAACAGAGGTGCGGCCGCAGTCATCCCGGGGGCGCGCCGACGGCGAACGCCCGGTCCCGGCCGGAGTGGGGGTCTCGCCCAGTGGCGGTGCAGGTGACGGTGCCCTGGACGACGCTGGCGGGACTTGACGACCTACCGGGGCAGCTGGCCGGATACGGCCCGATCACCGCGCAGGCGGCGCGGGAGTTGGCCGCTGATGCGACTTGGCGGCGGATCCTTACCGACCCGGCCACCGGGACGGTGCTGGACGTGGGGACGACGACGTACACCCCACCGGCTGCGCTGGCCGCGCATGTCCGCGCCCGGGACGGCACGTGCCGGTGGCCGGGCTGCCGCCGGGCTGCCAGGCGCTGCGATCTGGACCATACGGTGGCGCACCCGCGGGGGCCGACGGCCGAGTGCAACCTGGAAGCGCTGTGCCGGCCGCATCACCGGCTGAAAACGCACACCGCGTGGAACGTCGTGCAGATCGGCGGCGGGATCCTGGTCTGGACCAGCCCCACCGGGCAGCGGATCGTCAACGAACCGTGGGCAGCCCACCCCTCTCAGGACAACGATCCCGACCCACCCGAGCCGATAGTCCTCTTCGACGCAGAGCCACCGGTGGACCTCACAGCCGAAGAACCGGACTGGCTGGACGCCCTGCCCAACGCTGCTGAGATCGCCGCCCAGATGGCCGGGTACGACGCCGCGGCAGACGCGATCTGCGTGATCGACAGCGACGCAGACGCCGACGCCGCCTGAGCAGCAGCCGATGTGGGATGGGCACCCGCCCCGCATTTCGAGCCAGCGCCGAACAGGGGTGCGCCGGGATCAACTGGCGGCGCGGCCACGCACCTGAATGGAGTCGAGAAGCTCGCCGGTAGCAGCCGTCACCCGATCGACAGCCGCCTCGAATGCCGCCGCGTTGTGGGGGGCCGGTGCACGGAAGCCGCTCACTTTTCGCACGTACTGCAGCGCGGCGGCGCGGACGTCGTCGTCCGTCACGCCTTCGGTGAACGGAGGGCGCAAGGTCTTGATGCTGCGACACATGCACCCGAGCGTAGTTCGTCACCTGGGCGACGTCAGCGGGCGCCGCAGGTGCGAAGAGCGAGCAAGGCCAGGACGCGCGCTGTCGACACGACATCGGCAATAGGAACGCGTTCGTCGGGAGCATGCGCCCAGCGGAGATCGCCAGGTCCGTAGTGGACGGTGGGCACGCCGGCGGCCGCGTAGTGCCGCAAGTCGCTGCCGTAGGGTCCCGCTCGCTCGGGCGGCACTGCGCCGGTCACGTCCTCGACCGCTGCTTGCACATCGGCGAGGAGCCGGTGCCCAGCCGGCAACGTGCCGCTGGCGTACTGGCCGCCGGCCCACTCCATCCGCACGGGATGATCGGCCAGCCACGGATCGCGCGCGCAGGCGGCCGCAACGCATGCTTCGAAGACCGCACGAGCAGCCGACACCGGCTCACCCAGCTGTACGCCGTACCGGCCCTCGGCCACGAGCAGATCGGGCACCGTGCTCGCCCAGTCACCGGCCGACACCTTCCCGATCGACAGCGCGTACGGCACGACGAGCCCGGCGAAGCGCGGGTCGGGCTCGGCGTTCCGGGAGCGTTCCAGCTCCAGAAGTGCGCGGTGAACCGGCAGGAATGCTTCGAACGCGCTGATCCCCTCGGTTCTCCTCGCCCCGTGCGCGGAGCGCCCTGGCACGGTGAGCCGGAAACCGAGTGCACCGGCGCTGGCTGTCAGGACGGCTCCGTCGGTCGGTTCCGGGATGACGCAGGCGTCGGCGACGTGACCGCGGCGGATGGTGGCCAGCGCGCCGAGGCCGCCGTCCTCCTCACTGACCACGCTGTGCACCGCCAACCGGCCGGCCAGCGGCACCCCGGAGCGGACGATCGCAGCGACTGCCGCCACCGCCGCGACCAGCCCGCCCTTCATGTCGCAAGCCCCGCGCCCGACCACTGCGTCGTCGCGGATCGTCGGCTCGAACGGGTCGGACGTCCACTGAGCGAGATCGCCGGCCGGTACGACGTCGATGTGGCCACTGAGAGCCAGCGAGGGTCCGTCACCACCGATGGATCCGACCAATCCCCAGGCTTGCCGACGAGCCGCCTCCTGGCCCGGCCACTGCGGATCAACCGACAACGCGACCAGGTCGATCGGCCAGAGATCCACGTCCAGGCCAAGGTCGGTCAGCCAGCCGGCGACATAATGCTGCGCCGCGGACTCGGCGTCCGACCCGGTGACGGAAGGTATCGCGACCAGATCCCGCAGCCGGTCGATCGTCCAGCACTCGTCGACCGCGTCGAGCACCCGTGCTTCCGCGTCGAGCCAGTCGCTCACCCGAGCAGTGTCTCGCACTCGGAGCCCCGGATATGTTGGCGGCGTGCCGGCACTCAGCGCTCCACTGGCGATCGATGCCGTGCGCTGGCTCCTCGAGTCCGACGAGCCCGCCGTGCGCTATCGAACGCTCACCGAACTGCTGGATCGCGCCGACGACGAGTCCGACGTGCTGGCTGCTCGGATGGCCATCCCCGATGGCCGCGTGGTCCGAGCGCTGCTCGCCGACCAGGGGGCCGACGGCACGTTCGGAGTGGGCCCCTACCGCAAGTGGACCGGCGGACATTGGCGGTTGGTGTCACTCGCTGATCTGCGGTACCCACCTGGTGACGAACAGCTTCGACCGGTCATCGACGCGGAACTGCGCTGGGCCACCCGTCACACCGTGCGGGTGGTGGACGGCCGGGCCCGCCGCTGCGCCTCGCAGGAAGGCAACGCGATCGGCGCCTGCTGCCGCCTCGGCTTCGTGGACGACGATCGGATCAGCACGCTGGTACAGCGCCTCATCGAATGCCAGTGGCCCGACGGCGGCTGGAACTGCGACGCACGTCCGGAGGCACGGCACTCGTCGTTCCACGAGTCGATCACCCCGCTGTGGGGCCTGTCGGAGTACCGCCGAGCCACCGGCGACGCACGCGTCGTCGACGCGATCGAGCGCGCCGCTGAGATGGTGCTTCGGGCCGGGCTGTTCAGGTCCGAGCGGCGACGTGAGGCGCTCTGGCCGCACTTTGGCCGGTTCCGCTACCCGCCGTACTGGCATTACGACATCTTGTTCGGTCTGCGGGTGCTGGCCGATGTTGGCATCGTCGGGGACTCCCGAGCGGCCGAGGCGCTTGACATCGTCGAGGAGAAGCGTCGCTCGGACGGCCGGTGGACGGCTGACGGGGCCTGGTGGCAGTCCGTGGGAGGAAAGCGCGCACCCGAGGCGGTCGACTGGGGGCGATCCGGACACAGTGAAATGGTCACCTTCCATGCGCTGCGAGTCCTCAAGATGGCCGGCCGGGTCTGATCGGGCAGGATGCGTGGAGTGAGCGTTCTGGCGGTGATCTTCGACTGGGGCGGGACGCTCACGCCCTGGCACACCATCGAGGCCGCCGACCAGTGGGCCGCCTTTGCCCGGGTGGCGCATGCCGACCGGCCGACCGACGCGGAGGAGGCCGCAGCGCGGCTGTTGGCCGCGGAGTTGCGCGTCTGGGAAGCCAGCCGTGACCACCACTCCAGCGCCAGGTTCGCCGACGTCCTCGCCGCGGCGGGCGTCGACCCGCACGAGGCCGCGGAGCTGGCCTACCGGGAGTTCTGGGATCCGCACACGTTCATCGATCCCGATGTTCCGGATCTCTTTGCCGCCCTTCGGGATCGCGGCATCAAGATCGGCGTCTTGTCCAACACGATCTGGGACCGCGCCTGGCACGAAGCGATCTTCGAGCGCGACGGCGTACTGCACCTCATAGACGGCGCCGTGTACACCAGCGAGGTCCCTTGGACCAAGCCGCACCCGGAGGCGTTTCGCGCCGCCATGGCTGCGGCCGGGGTCGAGGATCCGGCCCGCTGCGTGTTCGTCGGGGACCGCCCGTTCGACGACATCTCCGGCGCCCGAGCGGTGGGCATGCGGGCGGTGCTGGTGCCGCACAGCGAGATCCCGCCCGCCCAGCAGGTGCCCGTCGACGTCCACCCCGACGCCGTGATCGACCGGCTCCGAGACCTCCTCCCACTGGTAGACACCTGGTCAGCGCCTCGTTGACTCGGACGGTCGACACCTATATCGAATTCGGTGTCCGCATGGCCCACGACGACACGACTGCGGCATGGGTGTTCGAACTCCCGTTCTGGGGTTACTGCGGACAGGGCGCGTCCGAGGACGAGGCGCTGAGCGCCTTGGTCGAGCGGCTTCCGTCGGGGTGCCGATGCGAGGTTGTCGAGCGGGTGTACGGCGACGAGCAGGCGTTCGCCCGGGACCATCTCCCGGCCATCGCGGCGGAGCGCGACGCAACGCTGGCAGAGCTATCTCGTGCACGTTCGCAAACCGTTGAACTCATTCGGGCGAGTCCACCGCGTGTTCTCGACTGGGACGACAGCTCTCGGCAGCTGCCGTCCTGGGCGTGCTGGCGGACCCTGCGGCAGATGGCCTGGCACGTCGCCGATACGGAGTGTCGCTACTACCTACCGATGCTCGGCCTCGTCAGTCGCCCGCGCGCGGCTGACCTGATCACCGAGCTGAACGCCTCGGCGGCGTACGTCGCGACTGGCATGAGAGTTCTGAACTCAGGGTGATGCACGAACTGAGCAGCCGCGCCAGCGCCCACCGGACCGACTGAGCCGGGCGCGTCACTGGCCGGGAAAGGCGACGGTGGCAGGATGCGTCCCCGCCGCCAGTCGCCAACGGGTCGCCTGCAGGGCTGCGTCGGTCAAGGCGCCAAGAGCGGTACGTCGCAGCTCGGCGTCGTCGGTCTGCCCGAGGACGTACCGCCAGGCCGCCGCAGCGCCCTGCTCCAGGTGGACGGCCAGGCGCAATCCTGACGTCGGGTCGGTCACCGGAAACGGCAGTTCGTAGTACGCCTGCGCCTGGGCGGGAACGGCGGCCATCGAGCGCAGCAGGTCGGCGGTGGCGTCGCGACGCGTGCGGTGCGCTTGCTCGGCCGCCCGCACGTCGGGTCGCTGCTCTTCGGTGACCTCAGCGCCGACCACGCCGTACCCCCAGATCACGGCGTGCTCGCCGGCCAGTGCGTCCTGGAGCGCGTCGGTCACAGCCATGAGCCCGCCTCCGTCCGGGAGCACGGCACCGCTGGGTCCATTGCCCGATGGCCCGCGCGACGGGACGGACCAAGAAGTGCCGCAACGGCGGCAGAAGCGGCACTTCTGAGTCCATCACGGCGGGCGACACCCCAACCAAAGGACCGAAAGGTGCCACGCGAGGTCATTGTCAGCTCAGCAGGAGCTCGTGGCAGGCGGCGGCCGCCGCCAAGCTTCCTACCAAGGGCGCCCGCTCAGCGGTCGTCGTCGCGCACACGGCCGCCGCCGCGGACCCGGAGGCCCGCACCGCCGCGCGCAGCCCCGACAGTGTCACCGCAGGCTCGACCGGTACGGCGGTCGCGGTCGGGCTGGTCGTTGCCCCCGAGGTCCCCGAGGTCCCCGAGGCCCCCGTGGTCCCCGTGGTCCCCAAGGCGGTCGAGGCGGGGGTGCGTTCGGGCAGGGCGAGCGCCAGTCGCAACGCCATGACCTGCTCCTCGGTCTGCGTACGCAGCGGCTGCAGGCGGGGGAGCAGCTGCGGGTGCTGCCGACCGGCTGCGGCGTACGCCTCGACGAGCCCGGCGCGTTCCTCCAGCACGGCCAACAGGGGGTCCGGCGCGGTCGGGGCTGCGCTGGTCGGGATGATCGGCGTCGACGAGCCGGTACACGCAGACGCCAGGCCCAGCGCACCGGCCGCGGTCGCAACCGCCAGGAGGACTCGGCGTCGGGGAAGCGGTGTGCCCATGAACAGGCAGTCTGGCAGCCCGCACCGCCTGCTCCGGTGCGGCTACCCTGACGTGGACAGACAATTCCAGAGGCAGAGAGGAGCCGGCGATGAGCAGCCGCGCGGCTCCCCCCACCCGGCTGACGGCTGTGATCACATCGATCGTCCAGGCCGCCGGGTACGACCTGGAAGATGTGGTAGTCACACCCGCAGGGCGCCGCAGCCTGGTCCGGGTCGTGGTCGACGCCGACGGCGGGATCACCCTCGATCAGGTCGCCGAGCTCAGCCGCGCCCTGTCCGAGGCCCTGGACGAGAGCGAGGGCAGTGCCATGGGCGCCGCGCCGTACGTCCTGGAGGTCAGCTCTCCGGGAGTCGATCGGCCGCTCACGCAGCCCCGGCATTGGCGCCGGGCGGTCGGTCGGCTGGTCACTCTCACCCAGGCCGAGGAGGGCACCGTGCGCGGTCGGGTGGCCCGCAGCGATGACAGCGGCGTTGTCCTGGACGTCAACGGCGAGCACCTCGAGCTGCCGTTCGAACGGATCGCGAGCGCGCGGGTCGAGGTCGAGTTCAACCGGCGATCCGCGAGCGAGGAGGAGTCGTGAACATCGACATCGCGGCGTTGCGGCTGATCGAACGGGAGAAGGAGGTCTCCTTCGACACCGTCGTCAACGCCATCGAGACCGCCCTGTTGACCGCCTATCGACACAGCGGCACTGGTAGCGGTGGCGGCAGAGACCACGCCCGCGTAGAGATCGACCGCAAGAGCGGAGCCGTCGTCGTGTGGGCGCAGGAGGTGGACGACGACGGTGCGATCCAGCGGGAGTACGACGACACGCCCAGCGACTTCGGCCGGATCGCCGCCAGTACGGCGAAGCAGGTGATCCTGCAGCGGCTTCGCGACGCGGAGAACGAGCGGACGTACGGCGAGTACTCCGGCAAGGAAGGCGACATCGTCGGCGGCATCATTCAGGCCCACGGCGGCCGCAACGAGCGGGGGCTGGTGCTCGTGGACATCGGCAAGATCGAAGCCGTACTGCCGCCTGCGGAGCAGGTGCCCGGGGAGGTCTATCAGCACGGGTCGCGGATCAAGTGCTTCGTCGTATCCGTGGTCAAGGGCGCGCGTGGCCCGCAGGTCACGGTGAGCCGGACCCATCCCAACCTGGTCCGTAAACTGTTCGCGCTCGAGGTCCCGGAGATCAGCGACGGCACCGTGGAGATCGTCAACGTCGCGCGTGAGGCAGGCCACCGGTCCAAGATCGCCGTGCGGTCACGCGTTCCGGGAGTGAACCCCAAGGGCGCCTGCATCGGGCCGATGGGCGCCCGGGTTCGCAATGTGATGAGCGAGCTGCACGGGGAGAAGATCGACATCGTCGACTACTCCGATGACCCGGCCAGCTACGTCGGATACGCGCTGTCCCCGGCGCAGGTGATCAGCGTGACCGTCGTCGACCCGGACGCCAGGGCCGCGCGGGTCGTCGTACCGGACTACCAGCTGTCGCTCGCCATCGGCAAGGAAGGCCAGAACGCCAGGCTGGCCGCCCGGCTCACCGGCTGGCGAATCGACATCCGCAGCGACACCCAGGCGGTGGAACAGGCCGCCCCCGCGACGGGTTAGACTGGATGACGGTTCGGCGTACGTCGTCGTGTCCTGTGCAATCCAGGGATCAGCCGGTTCGGCTGGCTCCGATCCGGACGTGCGTAGGGTGCCGTCAGCGTTCGCCGGTCTCCGAGTTGCTACGAGTCGTGGCAGTCGGCGACGACATGGGTTCGGCTGGCTATCGTCTGAGTCCGGATCCTGGTCGTCGCCTCGCCGGTCGCGGTGCGCATGTGCACCCCGCGTCGGACTGCCTCGACCTCGCGGAGCGACGCCGGGCGTTCGGTAGGGCACTTCGCCTGATCGGACCGGTCGACATCGCCGCGATCCGCGAGTACGTCGTATCCTCACTCGGCTGGTAACGGCATCGGCGCGCGGGAACGCCTCGCGCGTGTCTGTGTGAGAGCAGGTCGACCCGTATGAGCACGCGATGAAGCTCCCATGAGTTTGTCCCAGTAAAGACGGGGTCGAGCGGGTTACCGCCGGCCTCGAGACGAGGAGTCCGATGGCAGGCAAGGCCCGCGTACATGAGCTCGCCAAAGAGCTCGGAATGAGCAGTAAGGCAGTACTCGAAAAGCTCAGCGAGCTTGGTGAGTACGTGAAGAGCGCGTCCTCGACGGTGGAGGCACCTGTCGCTCGACGGCTCAAGGAAGCGTTCCCGGCGCCGACGGCGGCAAAGGCGGCGCCGGCGGCAAGGACGACCAAGGCGGCAGCCCCGGCAGCGGCCAGCCCAGCGGCCGCGCAGTCAGTGGCCGCGACCGACCTCGCGCCGATGCCGATCCCGGCCCGTCCGGCCGCTCCGACCCCCGGTCC
>JACCTY010000183.1 GCA_013812145.1 Geodermatophilaceae bacterium
GCTCGAGAAGGTCGGGGTGTCGTACGACGAGGTGGTGCAGGCCGTCGAGGACGAGGGCGTCGACAAGTTCGCCGCGTCGTGGAAGGAGCTGCAGGACACCGTCCAGGCGGCCCTCAAGGGGGATCCGGACGTCGAGGGCAGCAAGTGAGGCGCGAACTCACCGTCACCACGTCGGCGTCGTACGACGACTGCATCTCGCGGCTCGTCGAAGACCAGGTTGCCAGCAGGCTGGCTGCTCAGGACCCGACCTTGTGGGGCGCTGAGGCGGAGTCCGAGGCCTCGACCCGACTGGCCTGGGTGGGGCTGCCGGTGTCGTCACGACCGCTGCTCGCCGAGATCGACGCGTTGCGTGCGGAGCTGTGGTCGGAAGGCATCGACAGGGTGGTGCTCTGCGGGATGGGCGGCTCCTCGCTGGCCCCGGAGGTCATCTGCCGCAGCGCCGGCGTCGCGCTCACGGTCCTCGACACGACCGACCCCGGTCAGGTTCGCGCGGCTCTGGCGGACCGCTTGCAGCAAACAGTTGTGGTTGTGTCGTCGAAGTCCGGGGGCACGGCCGAGACCGACAGCCATCGGCGGGCCTATCTGCAAGCGTTTGTCCAGAGCGGACTGTCCGAAGTGGACGCCGGTCGCCGCTTCGTCGTCGTCACCGACCCCGGGTCTCCGTTCGTCGAAACTGCCGAGAAAATGGGGGCGCGCGAGATCTTCCTCGCCGACGCCGATGTTGGTGGCCGATACAGCGCGCTCACCGCGTTCGGCCTGGTGCCGTCGGCGCTCGCCGGCGCCGATGTGGAGCAGCTCCTCGACGATGCCGAGTCGCTGGCCGGACAACTGGGTCAGGACAACCCTGCGTTGCTGCTCGGCTGCCTGCTCGGATCTGCGGCGGTGGCCGGACGGGACAAGCTGCTCCTGGCCGACAACGATTCGGGCATCGTCGGGTTCGGCGACTGGGCAGAGCAGCTGGTAGCGGAGTCCACCGGCAAGCAGGCCCGGGGCATCCTCCCGGTCGTGGTCGAGAGCGTGTCCGCGGCGGAGAGCGCCGCAACAGACACCCTGACTGTCCTGAGTGGACAGCTGACCGGCGGCGGCGAGACGGCCGCGGTCTCCGGCCCGCTCGGCGCGCAGTTCCTCGGCTGGGAGTACGCCACCGCGGTGGCCGGGCGGATCATCGGGATCAACCCGTTCGACCAGCCGAACGTCACCGAAAGCAAGGACAA
This sequence comes from Geodermatophilaceae bacterium, assembly GCA_013812145.1. GTDB lineage: Bacteria > Actinomycetota > Actinomycetes > Mycobacteriales > Geodermatophilaceae > JACCTY01. Next base: position 1,215 of record JACCTY010000183.1, read on the forward strand.
CACCAAGAAACTGCTGGACTCCGGGCTGCCCGACGACTCGCCGGCCGCGATCTTCGGCGCGGTCGAGGTGTACGCCGACGCCGGCCTGCTCGGACCGGCCGAGTCGCTGACCGACGTCTTCGATGCCGTCGTCGCGGCCATCCCTGATCGCGGCTACCTGGCGATCATGGCCTACCTCGACCGGTGGTCTGATGACTCTGCCGGCAACCTGCGCCAGCTCTTCGCCGAGCGCACCGACCGGCCGGTGACTTTCGGCTGGGGCCCGCGCTTCCTGCATTCCACCGGGCAGTTCCACAAGGGCGGCCCGCTGGTCGGGGCGTTCCTGCAGATCACCGGGGTCGTCGTCGAGGACCTGTCGATCCCCGACCAGGACTACAGCTTCGCCGGACTGCAGGCGGCACAGGCCGCCGGCGATCTGCAGGCGCTGACCGGCCGCGACCTGCCGGCGATCCGGCTGCACCTCACCGACCGGGCGGCCGGCCTCGGGCAGCTCCTGGAGGCCGGCGCATGACAACGACCCGACCCGCGGTACCCGGCCGCACCACTTTGCCTGTCGGCTGGCCCCACAAACCGGACATTTCAGCTGACACCGCGGCCACCCGACAGGCAAGGTCGCGATGGGAGGAGTCGCCGTGACGGAGCTGACCGAGATTCCGGGCAATCCGCTGCGGGATCCGCGGGACCGGCGGCTCCCCCGTGTACCCGAGGCCTGCGCACTCGTGGTGTTCGGCATCACCGGGGATCTGGCCCGCAAGAAGCTGCTCCCGGCGTTCTACGACCTGGCCAACCGCGGGCTGCTGCCGACCAACTTCGCGCTGCTCGGCTTCGCCCGCCGCGACTGGGGTGACGGCGACTTCATCGCGCTGGCCGAAGAGGCGGCGAAGGAGCACGCCCGCACCACCTGGCGCGACGACGTGTGGGACCTGCTGGCCGGCAACATGAGGTTCGTTCCCGGGTCGTTCGATGACGACGACGCGTTCGACAACCTGGCGAAGACGCTGGGCGACATGGGTGACACCCACGGTATCCAGGGCAATGCCGCGTTCTTCCTGTCCATCCCACCAGCGATGTTTCCCGTGGTGCTGCAGCAGATGCAGCGAACAGGCATGGCGGACAACGAGAAGTCCGGCGGCTGGCGGCGGGTCGTCGTCGAGAAGCCGTTCGGCACCGATCTGAAGAGCGCGATCGAACTCAACACGCTCGTCGACGACGTCTTCGGTTGGCGCGACGTCTACCGGATCGATCACTACCTGGGCAAGGAGACGGTGCAGAACCTGCTGGCGTTGCGCTTCGCGAACGCCCTGTTCGAGCCGATCTGGAACTCGCACTACGTCGACTCCGTCCAGATCACCATGGCCGAGGACGGCGGGATCGGCTCCCGGGCGGCCTTCTACGACGAGACCGGCGCAGCCCGCGACGTGCTGCAGAACCATCTGCTTCAGCTGCTTGCGCTGACCGCCATGGAAGAGCCGGTCCAGTTCATTCCGTCCGCGATCCGTACCGAGAAGCTGAAGGTGTTGCGTGCGGTGACGCTGCCCGACGATCTCGAGGCGTACGCCATCCGCGGTCAGTACGAGCGGGGCTGGCTCGCCGGCGAGCGCGTTTCGGGATATCTGCAGGAGAAGGATGTCCCAGACGACTCGACCACCGAGACGTTCGCAGCGGTGCGGCTGGAAGTGGAGACCCGGCGGTGGGCCGGTGTTCCCTTCTATTTGCGCACCGGCAAGCGGTTGCCCCGACGGGTTACCGAGATCGCGCTGAGCTTCCGCAAAGCGCCACACCTGCCCTTCGCCAAGACCGACACCGAAGAGCTCGGCCACAATCAGCTCGTCGTGCGGGTCCAGCCCGATGAAGGCATGACGTTAAAGTTCGGCTCCAAGGTTCCGGGCAGCATGATGGAGGTCCGCGACGTGTCGATGGACTTCCTGTACGGCGAGACGTTCACCGAGGCCAGCCCGGAGGCGTACGAACGGCTGCTGCTCGATGTGCTCTTGGGCGACGCCATGCTGTTCCCGCTGAACGAGGAGGTCGAAGCGTCCTGGGCCGTCATCGACCCGCTGGAGGAGCACTGGGCCGGTGGTGAGCCGCGCCGCTACCGCGCCGGCGAGTGGGGACCGGACGAGGCCGACGAGATGCTCGCCCGCGACGGCAGGGTCTGGCGGCGGCCATGAGCGAGCGGACCGTGACGTCGCCCCCGTGCGGCCGATTCACCGGGCGTGTCGGCCGGCGTGTCCACGTCCCCGGGGGGCAATGTGACGTGGCGGCAGGGGCTGGTTCGTGACAACTCTCTGGGACACCACCGGCACTGCTGTGGTCAAGGCACTGGCCGCCGAGCGGCGGGCCGGCGGGGCGGTGATGTCCGGGCTGGCGCTCACGCTCGTCGTTGTCGTCGAGGAGAAGCAGGTCGAGGAGGCCGAAGAAGCCGCCCGGATCGCAGCCTCCGTGGTCGCTTGCCGGATGCTGATGGTCGTCCGCAGGCAGGCCGACGCGCCGGCACCGAGGCTGGACGCCGAGGTGCTCATCGGTGGGCGGCTCGGACCGGGCGAGTCGATCGTGATGCGGATGTACGGCCGGCTGGCGCTGCACTCGGAGTCCGTCGTACTCCCCCTGCTCGCTCCCGACGCCCCCGTGGTGACGTGGTGGCACGGACCCCCGCCAGACGTTATCGCGCAGGATCCGCTGGGGGTGTTCGCCGACCGGCGGATCACCGAATGCAGCTGGCTGCCGGATCCTGCGACCGCGCTGGCCATCCGGGCTGCCGACTTCTTGCCCGGCGACACCGATCTGGCCTGGACCCGGACCACCGGTTGGCGGGCGGCGCTGGCCGCGGCGTTCGACTCGGTGGAGGGCACGGTCACCGGCGGGTGCGTCCAGGGCGACCCAGGCACCCCGACCGCGCAGCTGTTGGCCGGCTGGCTGAAGGCCCGGCTCGGTTGCGACATCGCGCTCAAATCCGCGGCCAACACACCCGGAGGCACCGCCGTCTCCGGCGCCAGTCTGGAGCTCGACACGGGACGGGTCATCCTGTTGCAAAGGACCGACGCCAGAACCGTCTCGGTGACGGGCGGCGCCGGCCCGGACACCGTGATCCAGCTACCGAAGCGGTCGCTGGGCGATCTACTCGGCGAGGAACTGCGTCGCCTGGATGACGACCAGCCCTATGGCGAGGCGCTGGCCGCCGCGACCGGCACCTCGGGGCTCACCGAGCGCCTCGGCCCTCGCCGGCACGTCTGGCGGGACCCGGCCGAGCAGACCGCGGCCACCGCATGAAACCCCGCGAAGGCGTTCCGCTGGCGCGGCGCGTTTCCGCGAGGAGCCCGCGATGAGCACCCCGCAGGTCGCTGTCCAGAGCAGCCCAGGCCTGCTGGCAGCATCGGTCGCCGCCCGGCTGGTCACCCGGCTGGTCGACCTTCAAGCCGCCGGCAGCATTCCCTCGGTGGTTCTCACCGGGGGCGGGATCGGAATCAGCGTGCTGGAGCATGTTCAGCAGGCGCCTGCCCGTGATGCCGTCGACTGGCGGCGGGTCGAGTTCTGGTGGGGCGACGAGCGGTTCGTCCCCGCCGCAGATCCGGACCGCAACGACCTGCAGGCACGCCGGACGCTGCTGGACCACGTGCCGGTCGACCCGGCTCGGGTACATCAGTTCCCAGCCAGCGATGGCCGGTTCGGAACCGATGTGGACGCCGCCGCGGAGTGGTACGCCGCCGACCTCGCCGACCACGCCCAGCCCGAGGATCACGGTCCGGTGCCGAGCTTCGACGTACTCCTGCTTGGGATCGGCCCGGAAGGGCACACGGCGTCGATCTTCCCGGAATCGCCGGCAGCCTATGAGGAGCGTTCTGTGGTCGCCGTGCGCAACTGCCCGAAACCGCCGCCGACCAGGCTCACGCTGACGTTTCCCGCGCTGACCAGCGCGCACGAGGTCTGGATGGTCGCGGCGGGTGGCGAAAAGGCGGGTGTGGTCGCCATGGCACTCGGCGGCGTGGGCCGGGTGCAGCTACCCGCGGCCGGTGCGCAGGGCCGCAACCGGACCCTGTGGCTGCTCGACCGGGCGGCCGCCACCAAGCTGCCTGCCTCGCTGCTGCGACTGCCCGTCTCCTAGTTTGTAGGTACGACGGCCGGCGCACGTGACCCGGAGAGTCAAGGTCCAAGCCTCAGCCGGCATGATCTAAACCAGGCCCCACATTGCTGCTGCGACGCGCCCCGAAATGCGTGGCAGGAGGGCGGACTTCAACTGGTGAAGGTAGCGAGGATGGTCGAGGAGTCGGGTTGGATTCGGACCTCGGTAGCCAGTAGCCGCGGGTGCTGAAGCCAACGCAGCCGCGCGAGGTCCGGCCGGCCGTTGTACACGGGAGGCCAACCGGCGCCAGGTGTGAAGTCGTCCACGACCACCATGCCACCGGGCCTCAGCCACTCCTCAGGCTCGATCGCAGGCTCGTCCGCCTTGCCCTGCCCGCCGCCGTCCAAAGCAAGGAGCTCGAAAGGTCCCGCTCCTCGCAGCTCCCGCCAGTCGCCGTGCAGCACCGTCACGGCTGGCACTCCCGCGAATACCAGCCTGGCCAGGTCGACAAGCTTCTCGTCGCGCTCGATGCTCACCAGCCGCACGCCCTCGCGTGCTCCGCTGGCCAGCCAGGCCAGGCCGACCCCGCAGCCGGTGCCGGTCTCCCCGATCACCCCCGCGTCGATGCCGCCGGCGAGCAGCTGCAGCAGCCGGCCTTGCGATGGCAAGCTGGATAGTTCGAAACCCGTCTCCAGCGCCGCTTTCGCGGCCGCCTCCACCAACGGCGGCAAGTCCACCAACCCCCGATAAGCGTCCGTGCCGTACCGCGACATGAGGACAGTGTGTCGAACGGCGAACGGCGAACGACAGAGTGGCTGCCCTTGGCGCAACGGGATCCTGCAGCGGGACGGGCCGCGGTCGCATTGCAGGGGCAGCGGCCGCTGTTGTTCGGTGTCTAGGAAGCGGGTGATGCTGCTGATCCGGTCGCCGGAGATGACGAGGACGAGGACGCCGGTGGAATATGCGGTCGACCCGCCTGGGCGGCTGAGGTAGCAAGCGAAGGCAAGCTGACCGTTGGCCCGGGTGGGCACCAACTCGAGCTGGCGTGACGTGCGCAGGAAGGCCTCGATCGCCTCGTGGCCCACGTACTCGTACCGCCGCGAGACACCTCGAGCCGGGCGGCCGCTTTGTCATCGAGGTCTTCGATCCTCAGCTTCAGCGTCTGCCGCCCGGAGAGACCGCACGTCCCTTCCATGTGGCGAGCACCACTTGGGATTCGACATGTTCGACTTGGTGGACCAGCGACTCGTCTCGCACCACTATCGGATTGAAGACGGAAGGGCCACCACGTTCCGCTCGCCTCATCGCTTCGTTTGGCCTGCAGAGCTGGACTTGATGGCGAAGCTCGTGGGATGGAACTCCGGGAGCGTTGGGCCGACTGGCACGAGGCACCATTCACCGCGCACAGCACCTTCGTCTGAGGATCGTTGACCGGTCGTTGCACCTGAAGTGCCCTTTCAGAGGCCGAGGTAGGTGGAGATCTGGCGGCCAAGACGGTCGATCTCTGCCTTGGTGAGCAGGCCCCGTCGGGTCAGCAGTCGGCTTCTGCCGACTGGCTGGACGGCGGTGATGTCGGCATAGCTCTCGTCGTAGCGGGTGAGCCCGGCGTCCCGGGTAAGCGGCACGTGCGTCTGCTCCGGTCCACGGGTGCCTGTCACCGGGATCACCGCGACGTGGCCGAGTCGTGCGTTCAGCGCGTTGATGCTGAGCACGACCGCGGGGTGCATTCCGAACTCGTCGAAGTCGACGTCCCACACCTCGCCACGGAAGGGCTCAGGTAGTGACATCGGTTCGGCCGGTGGCGGGCGCCAGCCGTACACCGACGGGAAGGGGTGGGTCGTCGTCACCGTAGAAATCGTCGATGCTGCGGGCCATGCGTTCCTCGGACGCACGACGGTGCAGCAGTGCCAACGCCGCCTTCACGATCTCGGTGCGACCATCAAGACCCAGCAGTTCCGCGTCGTCGCGTAGCTGAGCGGCTAGATCGTGGCTGATCCGCGCCTGCCAGGTCTCAGAAGCTGCCGTGGTCGCCGTCATGCGTATACGTTCTGCCGTACAGAGCCGACTGTCAAGTCGCCGGCAGGCGATCACGACTGGGACAGTGCCATCCATGACCGGACGGAAGCTCACGCGGCGTCGATGAAAGGCACGTCGTAGGCGGCGATGCGGCGGTCGGCAGTGACGATCGTCAGCTGCGCGGATCGCGCCTGCGCGATCAGCAGCCGGTCAAATGGATCACGATGATGCATCGGTAGGTCTGCGACCGCGAGGCCATGATCGGCATCGAGGCGGAGGACCTGAACGCCGCTTCGCAGCACGTGCTCACGCAGATCGGGCGGCACCGAGAGTTTGCCGATCGCTGCCTTCACGCCGATCTCAGCGAAAGAGACGACGCTGAACAACAACTCCGTCGCCTGCTCGATCGCCTCCTGCGCGACCTGGGAAACGCGTCGTGACCCCCCCAGCTCCCAGAGCACGACGTGCGTGTCCAGCAGCAGCCTCACGTCGGCTCGTCGAGCATGTCGTCAAGTTCGGCGTCAGTGAACTCGAAGTCGTCAGCCAGCCAGACGCGGCCGGCAAGGGAACCCCGGGCCGCGAGGAAGCGCCTCCCTGCCGATGAGGACAGTTCGATCCGGACCAGCCGTGCTACGGGGACGCCGTCGCGTGCGATCTCGACGGCCTCGCCGGCTTCGACCCGCGCGAGCAGCTTCGACAGGTCCGTCTTAGCTTGGCCGACATTGACGAGCACGACGTCCATCCTAGGGTGCTTGGCCAAGGTTAGCCAAGGCCGCCGCGGGGGTCTTGAGACAGCTGGATCATCGGCCGGATCCGCCGAACGTCTGGGACACGGTTCCCGAGGTCGCACAGCACCCCAGCGGCGGTCATTCCTCAGGCGGCCTCCCAAACGTCGCATTGCCATCCTTCGACCTGGCTCGTCCCATTCGCGCGTCCGCTGACCAGCGGGCTACTGGCCCACCCGGCCGTCGATCCGCTCCCGCAGCAGATCGGCGTGCCCGCAGTGCCGGGCGTATTCCTCGATCATGTGCACCAGCACGTCGCGCAGCGGCACCTGCGTGGTGCCGAGCGGGCCCAGGTCGGCGGTGTCCGCGACGAACTGCTCCGCGAACGCCACCTCGGCGCGCCAGCTCGCCAGGCCTCATCGGCGACCTTCACGTCGGGCACCGCGCCGTTCCAGTCGCCGTCGGGGTCCTCGCCCGTGCAGTACAGCTTCGCTGCGTCGTGCCCGGCCAGCTCCCGGCGGAACCAGTGCCGCTCCACCTCGCTCATGTGCCGCACCAGCCCGAGCAGCGACATCGTGGACGGCGGCACTGAGCGGCGGGCCAGCTCCTCGGCGTCCAAGTCCGCGCACTTCATTTCCAGCGTGAGCCGGTACCTGCGCAGGTAGTCGAGCAGCGTGCTGCGTTCGTCGACGGTCGCGACACCGCTGTCCCGCGGGTCGTCATCGGGGTCGACCCACATGTCGAGGTAGACGGTGGACTGGGTCCACCGGGTTGTCCGTGGTTCGCTGGAATGCTCGATGGACGTCATGTCAGGATCATCGAGCAAGCGGTCAGCCTCTCACCAGCGATATCCGTGGTCCGGCGAGCAGGTTCGGCGCTACTCCAGGCGCAGAACGGCGCTGGCCTGGGTGCTACGCGCGGCGGCGTGGGCAGCCAGTGCGGTAGCGGCGGTCGCGACGACCAGCACTGCCGCGCTCACGGCGAGCAGTGTCAAGGGCGGGTCGAGCAGCGGACCGGGCGGGAAGTCGGGGTTGACGTCAAGGAGCCGGTAGGCCAGCTGCACGCACACCAGCGCGACCGCCGCGCCGGCCACCCACGCCAGCCCGAGAACGCCGCCCACCTCGCTGAGCAGCGAACGCAGGTGCGCGGTGTTCGTGACGCCCATCCGTTTGCTCAGATGGAACGCCGCGAAGCGCTGCCGCTGCTGGACCGCGAGGTACAACAGCAGCGCCGTCACAGCGATCACACCCGTGAGCGCGGCGATCGTCTGGAGATATCCGAACGTCCAGCCGATCGGCAGCAGGTCCGTCTGACCGAGGAACGCGGACGGAGTCCTGACCTGATCCACGACGACGCCGAGTTCGTCGAGGACGACCAACGCCGCGTCGAGGTTGGCGTCGTCGGTCCACAGTTCGTCCTGCCGCTGCGTGTAACGGTCACTGCCCACGACCGTCGCCCGGTCCACGACGATCATCGGTCGATTCCCCAGCACCCGCAGTCCAGGGAAGGCCGCTGCCGTCGCCACGACGTCGATGGACAACGTCGTGGTGCGCAGCTGCACCTCGCTTACCGGCGTGTCGTCGTTCCAGCGGACCAGGATCGCCGTGCTCCGCGTGCCCGCCCCGGTGACCAGCGGGACGAGTTCATCCGGCGCAGCACCGACGGCGGACGGATCCCACGCGGCGAACTGCGCGAACGTGTCGGGGTCTATCCCGAGCACCTGCACTTCATCCCCGTTGGCCTCACCGTCTCGGATGACCGTGACCACGGTCCCGTGATTGCGCATGTCGGGGCTGTATCCGGGCTCGGCGTTGAAGTCCAGGGCATGCGCGGCGCCGCTGTAGATCTCCGCCTTGGCCGTCACGGTCTGCACCAGTGACCCGGTCAGGCCCGCGGAGTAGATGAGTACGCCGACTGGGGTTGCGGCGAGCACGAACACGGTGAGCGTCACGGCTGCCGAACTGGCAATCCTCCGAATCGACAACCAGATCGCCGGCGGCCACCTTCGCGAGCGACGCCGCAACACCGGTAGCAGCCAGGAGAGCACTCGAGCGAACAGCAGCAGGGAGCCGACCAACGCCGCAAGCGGAAAGGCGATCAGCAGCGGGTTCAGGGTGATCGTCTCCAGAAAGGCAGTCGCACCGCCCTCAGTTCGCGCCCGCCGGTAGGTCAGTACCGCGGCGAGGAGAAACCCGACCTCCCAGGGCAGCAGCGTCCACCGGAGTCGGCGCGACGGCCGGCTGTCGACGCTGCGACGGCTACGCAGGCCGGCCAGGATGGCAAGAGTTAAGAGCCCGAGCGCTGCGGCGAGCCCCACCGTCTGCGCGGCGCCGCGGAGCGCGCCGGGTTCGAGCAGTGGAGAGGGCCCAAGCAGGCGAACCAGACCGCTGGCCCCGATCCAACCCAGCATTGCTCCGGCCGAGACCGGGAGCAGCATCTCGAGGGCGGCCTTGAGCCCGATCGGCCCGGCCGCGACACCGCGCGAGGCCAGCAACGCCACCTCGCCGGAGCGCTGCTCGGCCCACAGGAAACCGGCCGCGGCGACCAGGAGTAGCGCGAGCGCCGTCGCCGCCAGGGACACCGGCAGGACCGGTCCGCGCACGCTGTCCCGCGCGGCGACCGCGCCGCCGACGAACCGCGGCAGGTCGCCGACGAGCTGGTAGGCCCCTCCTCGGTACGGCAGCCGATCGATCTGTCCCAGGACCAGGTCGGCATCGGCGATGGTCATTCCCGAGGTGTCGACCGGGGAATACCACCAGGCATAGATTCCGACCGGGAAGAACTTCTCCGGTATGACCGGTACGAGCTCGTACATGGTCTGCGGGTCGACGATGACGAACGGCGGCGGCCGGTTCTCCAGCGTCGGCACGATCAGGTCGGACCACGAGCACCAGTACTCCGGGAGATCGCTGACAGTGCCGTCTCGGGCCAGATCCCGGTAGATGCCGCTGATGGGCGCACTCCCGAACTCAAACGCCAGCGTGTCGCCGACTTTGAGGCCCCGAGCTCCGGCGTACCGGTCGGAGATCCACACGCCTCGGTCAGCACCGGAGGAGGACAGCACCTGGACGTGCTCCAGCGCGTCTGCCCGCGAGTACAGCGTGAGTTTCATATTGGCTGGATCGACGTCCCGGTTCATCGCGGCGTCGTGGATGAGCACGCGGTAGGGATCCGGAAGTCCGACCCCGGCCATTTCGGCCCGAACTGCAGCGTCGCCCTCGTCTACCTTCACCCCGGTCTGGGCCGAGGCAAGGTTGCGCCCCAGGAAGTTGGGGTCATTGACGGCAGGATTGGACACGCCCGGAAGTGACCTTTCCGGGCATGAATCGGTGATCTGCTGGGTGAGCGTCGCCGACCCCACCGAGGACAGGAACAGCGGCCCGGACGCCGCGGCGATTCCTAGGATCGCGGTTGCCACGACCAGCGCGATGACGACTCCGGGGACGCGGGCAAGCAGCAGCGGCGCCCGAATCCACGGCGCCGACCCCACCGTCGGAAGAAAACGCCGTCGGAGACGGGGCATCGTCACGCCTCCCAGGCTGGATCAGCTACGGCGGGCGCGTACCTTGGCCAGCGCCTCGTCGAGGATGGCGGCGCCGTCTTCGTCGCTGCGCCGCTCCCGCACGTAGGCAAGGTGTGTCTTGTACGGCTCGTTGCGGGGCGCCGACGGGGGCGCCTGCTCTTCCCGGCCGGCCGGCAGGCCGCAGCGCGGGCAGTCCCAGGTGACCGGAATCACCGCTTCCTCGGCGAACGCAGGCCTGGTCTCATGCCCGTGGGCGCACCAGAACTGCACCCGCCGCCGAGGCGCGGCCTCGCCCCGCTCGGCCTCTCCCATCGGCCCCGCTCCGACCCGGCTTCCCCGGATCGCGTTTCCACCTGCCACTGTGAACGCTCCCTGATGATTCGACGGTTGCTGGCTGCCGGCCCCGAAGTAGGTCAGGTCGACTTGAGCAGAATGCCCAGGGCGACGATACAAATCGTCCAGATCGAGCCGACGAAGATGGTGATCCGGTTGAGGTTCTTCTCCACCACCGAGGAACCCGACAGCGACGAGGTCATGCCGCCACCGAACATCGACGACAAGCCGCCGCCCTTGCCCTTGTGCAACAGGATCAGCACGATCAGCAGCAGGCTGGTCGCCATGGCCAGGATGGACAGTGCGGTCGTCATGGGTGCGCAGGATGCCTTTCTCGCAACGGATGGGTACAGGGTAACTCGGACGCCCGCATCCAACGATCGGAGAACGTTCCGCGTCTACCCCTTCGGGCGCTCCTTGATGCCCGCAGTCAGCAGAACCACCATCTCGGCGATCCGCACGGCTCGTTGCTCGGGGCGACGCTTGGTCGCGTCGATCCAGCGCAGGTACGCCGTACGGTAGAACTGGGCGAGCGAGTCGAAGAACGCTCCGGTCGACGGCTCGCCGTCCAACGCGGCGGCGATGTCCTCCGCGAGGTCGCCGCGCTGTGGCCCCTAGGGTGCCAGCTCGACGGCGACCGTGTCACCGACCGCCACACCGCAGTCACGCCGCCACGCCGGGCCGAGAACGAGCCCCCGCCCGTCTCCCAACGGTTCGAGGACGCCGCGCACCCGTTTGCCGTCCACCGTGCCGGCGACATGGTGCGCGGACTTGGCTCCCCAGGTCTGATCCGGATCGAACGATGCCGGCACGACTACCCGTCCTGCGATGTCGGCGGCGACGGTTGCGGTGAACCGCTGCGGCTGCGCGGCGTCGACGGTCCCCACGCGGATCAGCGGACTCCGACGACGGCGAGGTCGTAACCGCCGTAGGCGCGATGCACATAGGCGTTGCGCAGCCGCTCGCCGGCCACCAGCACGACCCGCTCCTCCACCAACGGCACGTACGCCGACAGCTCGACCAGGGTGTCGTCCAGGGCCTGCCAGCTCTGGACGGCGACGGCGGGATCCGGCGCCGAGAGGGCGGTGTCGACCAGGGTGAGCAGATCGGGATCGGCGATCTGCGCGTAGTTGGAGTTGCCGGTCGGCTGCACCACGCCCACCAGGGGCGGGTAGTACGTCGACGGCGTGGGCAGGTCACCCGTCCAAGCGGTGACCAGAATCCCGTACTGCTGAGCCGTCACGTTGCCCGGTCGGCCGATGTCGGAGGTGTAGTAGGTCGCCGGGTCCAGGTCCACCACGATCCCCTCGACGCCGATCTCGCGCAGGTCGTCGGCCACCGCCTCGGCAAGGAGGAGCGGCCGCTGGTCGTTCGGCGCGGCGATCCGGATGGTGAAGCCCCCCGGGCGACCGCAGGCGGCCAACTCAGCTCTCGCCTCCGTCAGCAGCGGTTCGCCGGCGGAGGCGGTCGAGGCGGGCGGGAGGAAACCGGGCAGCGACTGTGGCCACAGACTATGGGCGGCGGTGACGGCCTGCGGCCCACCGAGTGCATCGACCAGGGCGGCTCGTTCGATGGCCGATGCCACGGCGCGCCGACAGTGCACGTTGTCCATCGGAGGCACGGAGACGGGCAGGGCCAGCAGCCGCATCGTCCCGCTGGTGGTCCGATCGGTGCGTGCCTGCAACCCGCCATCGGCATCGATGCGCGGGAGCGTCTCCGGCTGCACCCCCGCGGCCATCACGTCGACGTCGGCGCTGCCCCCGATCACCCGCTGGTCGCGAGCGGGGCCGGTCAGGCCGGTGCGGATCTCGACCCGGTCCGGCAGCGCGGTGCGGACCGGATCCGACTCCCGGTCCCAGCGCGGATTGCGCTCCAGCGTTATCCCGAGAACCTCGTCCACCGCCGTGATCATGTACGGCCCGGAGGACACCGGGTCCTCGCCGTAGTCGGCGCCGGTGTCCGCGACCTGCGGCACCGGGCTGCTGGAGGGCAGCGCCATGATGTGGTCGAAGTCGGCGTACGGCCGGTTGAGCCGGAACACCAGGGTCAGGTCGTCGGGAGTCTCGACGGTGGCCAGGCCGAGGTTCTGCGGATGGGCGTCGGTGTAGGGGCCGCCGTACACGTTGGCGGGGTCGTCAAGCAGGTCGACTACGTACGTCGGCCCGCCGACCACGACGTCGGAGGCGAACGAGCGCTCGATGCCGTACTTCACCGCCGCCGATGTGATCACCCGGCCGTCCTCGAAGTGCTGGTCCGGCTTCAGCGTGTAGGTCCACGTCCGCCCGCCGTCTGACGGGACGCCGAGGTCGGTGGCCAGGTCCGGTACCAGCCCGCTTCCCTCCTCCCCCGGCGCGGCGGCGTACGTCACGAGCGTGCGGGTGTACAGCCGCATGATGTTCCAGACCCACGGGAAGTACGAGCGGGCGGGGTCGAGGCTGTCCGGCGTACCGGCGACGACGCGCAGCGTGCCGCCCGCGCGCAGCGACGGTGACCGTTGCGCACTGACCCCGCGGTCGGCGGCGGCGCCGCTCGGCACGCTCGACGACCGCGACTGCGTGACGGTTTCGGTACAAGCGGTGAGCATGAGGAGCGCCAGTCCGACCGCGGCAAGCACGGTCGTGCGGCGCTGGTACATCAGCGGGCGGCCTTCCTCCCTGATCGGCAATGTGCCTGCGGCCGGTCTAGCCCCCCGCGCTGAGGCGGCAGATCCCAGCGAACTCATCGGCGTCGAGGCTCGCTCCCCCGACCAGGGCGCCGTCGACATCGGGCTGCGCCACGATTCCTTCGGTGTTCGACACCTTGACCGACCCTCCGTAGAGGATACGCATGCCGTCGGCGAGCGCCGCGGAACGCGTCTCGCGCAACCGGCCACGCACCGCCAGGCACATCTCCTGCGCGTCCTCCGGGGTCGCGACCTCGCCGGTCCCGATCGCCCAGACCGGCTCGTAGGCGATCACCAGTCCGCCGAGCCGGTCCGTGCCCACCCCGGCAAGGGCGGCGTCGAGCTGGCTCAGGCAGTGCGCGACGTGGCCTCTGGCCTCGCGGACGGGCAGCCCTTCTCCGACGCAGAGGATCGGTGCCAGTCCGTTGTCGAGGGCGGCAGTCAGCTTGGCGTTGACCGCAGCGTCATCCTCGCCGTGGTGCTCGCGCCGCTCGGAGTGGCCGACGACGACGTACTGGCAGCCCAGCGCGGCCAGCATCGATCCGCTGACGTCACCGGTGTAGGCGCCGTTCGGCCGTGCAGAAAGGTCCTGCGCGCCGTAGCCGAAAGACAGCTGGTCGCCGTCGACGAGCGTCTGCACGCTGCGGATGGCCACGAACGGCGGCAGTACGACGACCTCGACCGCCTGCAGCTGCCGGGCGTCGAGGCTGAACGCCAGCTTCTGCACCAGCGCGATTGCCTCACGATGGGTGAGGTTCATCTTCCAGTTGCCCGCGATCAGTGGGCGCCGGACCACCACGTCAGTCCTCCAGCACGGCCAGCCCCGGCAGCGTCTTTCCTTCGAGGTACTCCAGTGCGGCCCCACCGCCGGTGGAGATGTGCCCGTACGCCGACTCCTCCAGCCCCAGTGTCCGGACCGCGGCCGCGGAGTCTCCGCCGCCCACGACCGACAGCCCGGCCGCGGCCGCCACCGCCTTGCCGACGCCCTTGGTGCCGCCGCCGAACGGCGCCAGCTCGAAGACGCCCATCGGCCCATTCCAGAACACCGTCCTGGCGCCGTTCAGCGCCTCGGTGAACAGCTGAACCGAGTTCGGACCGATGTCCAGCCCCTTGAGGCCGGCCGGGATGGCATTGGCCGCGACCACAGTCACCTGGGCGTCGGCGACGACGGACTCGGCGCAGACGATGTCGACCGGCATCACTATCCGGTCACCGGCGTCGGCCAGCAGCCGCCGGCAGGTGTCGACCTGATCCTCCTCGAGCAGCGACCCGCCTACTTCGTGCCCCTGCGCGGCGAGGAAAGTGAAGCACATCCCGCCGCCGACCAGGAGCCGGTCGACGCTGGGCAGCAGCGCCTCGATGACCCCGAGCTTGTCCGAGACCTTGCTGCCGCCCAGTACGACGACGTAGGGGCGTTCGGGGTCCTCTACGAGCCGGCGCAACACCTCCACCTCACGGAGTACCAGGCCGCCGGCACAGTGCGGCAGCCGCTGCGCGACGTCGTACACGCTGGCGTGTTTGCGGTGGACCGCGCCGAACGCGTCGTCAACATAGGCCTGAGCGAGGCCGGCGAGGTCGTCGGCGAGGCGGCCCCGTTCCGCGTCGTCCTTGCTGGTCTCGCGGCCGTCGAAGCGGACGTTCTCCAGCAGGGCGACCTGCCCGTCGGCCAGTCGTTGGACGGCCTGCCGGGCCCCGGTGCCCACGACATCGGCCGCCATCGCGACCGGGGCGCCGAGCAGGTCCGCGAGCCGCTCCGCGACAGGAGCCAGCGAGTACACCGGATCAGGCCGCCCCTTGGGCCGCCCGAGATGGGCGCACAGGACGACGCGGGCACCGGCCTGGGTGAGCGCTCGGATGGTCGGCAGGCTGGCCTGGATCCGGCCGTCGTCGGTGATCAGGGCCTCGCCGGTGGAGTTGTCCAGCGGCACGTTCAGGTCGGCGCGGACCAGCACATGGGTGCCGGTGACACCCTCGGCCAGCAGGTCGTCCAGGGATCGCATCAGGTCCGCGCCGTCTCAGATCTTGGCCGCGACGAGCACGGTCAGGTCGACCAGCCGGTTGGAGTAGCCCCACTCGTTGTCGTACCAGCCCACGACCTTCACCTGGTCCCCGATCACCTTGGTCAGCCCGGCGTCGAAGATGCACGAGGCCGGGTCTCCGACGATGTCGGAGGACACGATCGGATCGGCGGTGTAGCGCAGGATGCCGGTGAGCGGCCCGTCGGCGGCGGCCTTGAACGCGGAGTTGACCTCCTCGACGCTGGTATCGCGGCCGACCGACGCGGTCAGGTCGGTGGCCGAACCGGTCGGCACCGGCACCCGCAGGGCGTAGCCGTCCAACCTGCCCTTCAGCTCCGGCAGCACCAGCCCGATCGCCTTGGCCGCGCCGGTGCTCGTGGGTACGACGTTGATCGCGGCGGCGCGGGCGCGCCGAAGGTCCTTGTGCGGGCCGTCCTGCAGGTTCTGGTCCCCCGTGTAGGCGTGGATCGTGGTCATCAGGGCTTGCCGGATCTCGAACGAGTCGTGCAGCACCTTGGCCAGCGGCGCCAGGCAGTTCGTCGTACAGGAGGCGCACGAGATGACCGTCTGGCTGCCGTCGTAGCGGTCGTCGTTGACACCGGGAACGACGGTGAGATCCTCGCCAGTGGCCGGCGCGGAGATGAGCACCTTCTTCGCGCCGCCCTTCTCGACGTGCTGGCGGGCCTTGTCGGCGTCGGTGAAGAAGCCGGTCGACTCGATCACCACGTCGACGCCGAGGTCGCCCCACGGCAGGTCGCCGGGCTCCCGTTCGGCGAGAATTCTCAGCAGCTTTCCGTCGATGTCGATGCCTTCGTCCGTGTCGGTCACGGTGTTCGGGAGCCGGCCCAGCACGCTGTCGTAGCGAAGCAGATGGGCCATCGTCTTGACGTCGCCGAGGTCGTTCGCGGCCACGATCTCGATGTCCTGACCGCTGGCCTGCGCGGCCCGCCAGAAGTTGCGGCCGATCCGGCCGAAGCCGTTGATTCCTACCCGGACCGTCACTGGGTCTCTCCTCTGGTACGGCGCAGTGCTGTCGGCCGACCCTACCGAAGCTCAGTGCAGGTCGCGGCGGCGGAACAGCCAGGTACCCAGGGCCAAGAGGACCAGCAGGTACGCCGACAGCGTTAGCCCTCCCCTGAGGTTGGACACCACGATCTCGGAGAACTCGGTGAAGCTGCCGGTCTCGTCGTCCACTGTCGGCCCCGGGCGGAAGAAGGTCACGCCGCCCTGCTGGATCAACGCCACCGCGCTGGCGGTGAACAGAAAGGGCTGGGTGCTCGCAACCAACGTCCCCAGGGCGGTCTCGACGACGGCGAAGTAGGCGAAGCCGATGCCCAGCGCCGCGCCGGTGTTGCGGGTCAGGTTGGCCAGGCCGAAGCCGAGCAGCGTGGCGATCACTACGAGCAGCACCGACCGGCCGCCCTGCCCGAGGATGTCCGCCCAGAAGCCCTCGCGGACGTCAGTGGTCCCGCGAGTGCGAGCGAGCACTTGGGCGACCCCGAACCAGGCCAGCTGCCCGACCAGGCCGAGGACCGCGCCCGCCAGCGCGCCAACGCCGGTCTTGACGCCGATCACCTTCAGCCGGCGGGGTTCCCAGAACAGCAGCGCCACGATGGAGCGGGTCGACCACTCGGCGCCGACGTACGTCGCCCCGATCACGAAGCCGAGCATGGCGGAGGCGGCGGCCACGGCCAGCCCGCCGTCTGGCAGGTCGTCGGTCAGCGTGAACGGTGACTTGTCGACGTACTGGTCGATCGGGATGTCGTCGGCGTCCAACGGTGGCCCGCAGAACAGCTTCTTGTCCTCCTCGGCAATGGCGTCATCGGCCAGGCATTCCTGGCGGAACTGCTCGGACAGTTCGATGTCAGCGGCCCGGCGCGACTCGGCCTGGGCCAGAAGTTCGGGGCTGGGCCGGGCGTACTGCGTGTAGGTGACCACGGACAGCACCCCGAAGCCGAGGACGGCCAGGCCGACGAGCACCTGGATGAACCGGTGGGCGGCCAGTCGGGCCAGTTCGGTGCGCAACAGCGACCACGGCTCCGCGACTCGACGCGGGCGTGCCGTGCGCGGGCGGTCAATGGTCCGCCGCGGTGAGGTCGCGAGCTGCTCCGCCAGTCCGGCGACTTCGTGGGCGCTCGAGCCGCCTGCCAGCGGGCCCTGGAGCTGGTCGGCAACGATGCCGAACGCCGGCTCCTGGAGCGCCGGCTGAACTCGCTCCCGGCGCCGTAGCCGATTGTGTCGTAGCGCCGGTGCGCGAAGCACCTCGCCTCTTCGGTTAGTGGCAGAGGGCGGCGGCGACGAGGTGCTCCGGGCGGATCGGGACACGCTTGAGGTCGACGCCGCTCGCCGCCCGTACGGCGGCCACGATTGCCGGAGTGGACGAGATCGTCGGAGGCTCGCCGACGCCACGCAGGCCGTACGGCGAATGTGGGTCGGCTAGTTCGAGCACCTCCACCCGCATCGGCGGCATGTCCATGATCGTCGGCATCAGGTAGTCGGTGAACGACGGGTTGCGGAGCTTTCCGTCCACCACCTGCACCTCCTCCATGACCGCCAGACCCAGGCCCTGGGCACTACCTCCATGGATCTGGCCGAGCACGGCGTCGGGGTTCATCGCCTTGCCGACATCCTGGACGCAGGCCAACTCGACCACCCGGATCAGGCCGAGCTCCACGTCGACGTCGACCACCGCGCGGTGCGCGCAGAACGCCCACTGCACGTGCGCATTGCCGCGGCCGGTCGCCTCGTCCAGGGGCTGGGTCGGCCGATGCCGCCACTGCACGGTGTGTTCCACCGGGCCGTCCAAGAGCAGTGACGCGATGTCACCGACCACACCGTCGACGAGGGACTCGACCTTGCCGGCGACCAGCCTGAACTCCCCCGGGCCGTACCGTGCAGCGGCTCGCTCGAACAGCGAGGACCGCACCGCCGCACAACCGGCCCGGACCGCACCCCCGGTGACGTAGGTCTGCCGGGACGCTGATGTCGACCCGCCGCTTCCTACCTGTGTGTCGGCGGCGGCGACCGTCACCCGCTCGACGCCGAGTTCCGACCGGGCGATCTGCGCCTGCACGGTGACCAGGCCCTGGCCGACCTCGACCGCGGCGGTGTGTACCAGCACCGACGGCTCGTCGCCGACCAGCTCGATCCGCACCCGCGCGGTGGAGTAGTCGTCGAACCCCTCGGAGAACCCGACGTTCTTGATCCCGACGGCGTAGCCGACTCCCCGGCGTACCCCTTCGCCGTGCGTCGTGTTCGAGACACCGCCGGGCAGCAGCCGGATGTCCTGGTCGACCGACCCCGGCAGTGGCATCGCGTCCAACCGATGCATCAGCTCCGCGACGGGGGCGGGGCTGTCGATCCGCTGCCCGGTCGGGAGGATCGAGCCCTCCGACACCGCGTTCAGTGTCCGGATCTCCACCGGTGAGAGACCGACGGCAGCGGCCAGCTTGTCCATCTGCGACTCGTAGCCGAACGCCGCTTGCACCGCCCCGAAACCGCGCATCGCCCCGCACGGCGGGTTGTTGGTGTAGACGCCCCAGCAGTCCATGCCGACGTTCGGGACGTCGTAAGGTCCGACGCCGAGCGTGGACGCGTTGCCGACGACGGCCGGCGTGCTCGAGGTGTATGCCCCACCGTCCAGCAGGATGTGCGCCCGCACGTAGACCAGCCGGCCATCCCGGTCGGCCCCGTGCTCGTAGCGCATCAGCGCCGGATGCCGGTGCACGTGCCCGAAAAAGGACTCCTCGCGCGAGTAGACCATCTTCACCGGGCGGCCGGTGCGCAACGCGAGCATGCAGGCGTGGACCTGCATCGACAGGTCCTCCCGCGCCCCGAACGCGCCGCCCACCCCGGCCAGGGTCAGGCGGATCTTCTCCTCGGGCAGCGCGAGCGCGCCGGACATCTGTCGCCGGTCGACGTGCAGCCACTGGGTCGCGACGTAGAGGTCGACGCCCCCGTCGTCAGCCGGGACGGCAAGTCCCGACTCGGGACCCAGGAACGCCTGGTCCTGCATCCCGACCTCGTAGTCACCCTGTACGACGACGTCGGCGGTCACGGCATCCGGGTCGCCGAAGCGAATCCGCTGGTGCCGCACGATGTTGCCGTGGGGGTGGACGGGCGCCCTGTCCCGGCTCATCGCCGTACGCTCACCGGGTTCGTCGTGCACCGGCTTCCAGTCGGGATGGCCGACGGCCTCCCGCGGGTCGGTCACCGGCTCGACGACCTCGTAGTCGACGACGACCAGGGCCGCCGCCCGGCGGGCGGTCTCCGGATGGTCTGCGGCGACTATCACGACCGGCTCGCCCTGGTACCGCACCTCGTCGAAGGCGAGCACCGGCTGGTCGGCGATCTCCAGCCCGTAGACCTTCTCCCCCGGTACGTCGTCGTGCGTCAGCACCGCGGACACCCCGGCGAGCTTCAGCGCCGGACCGACGTCGATCGAGGTGATCCGAGCCCGCGGATGCGGACTGCGCAGCGTCGCGCCCCACAGCATGCCGTCCATCCAGAGGTCGGAGCTGTAGGCGAACTGGCCGGTGACCTTGAACGTCCCGTCCGGCCGGACCGGCGACTCGCCGATGCCGCCGGCCGTTCGGTTCCGGACCTCGGTCGAAACTGTCACGCGCCCACCCCCAGCAGCGATCTGCGTGCCCCGCGGGCCGCGGCCCCCAGCGCCGCGGCGTCGGCGGTGACGAGTGCGCCGCCCGCGACGACGGTCCGGCCCTCCACGAGCATCAGCCGCAGCGGCGCAGGCGGCCCCATGACGAGCGCGATGACCGGGTCGTCGGCCAGGTCGACGTGTCCGAGTCCGGTCAGATCCCACAGCGCCACATCGGCCCGCTTGCCCACCTCGAGACTGCCGATGTCCTTGTCCCGCCCGAGGCAGCGCGCACCGCCCATGGTCGCCATCCGCAGCACATCCCGTCCGTCCAGATCCGCCGCGCCGCCGCGCAGCCGGGCGACCAGCAGCGCGATCCGCAGCTCCGAGCCGAGACCACCGTGCTCGTTGGAAGCTGGCCCGTCGACGCCCAGACCGACCGGTACGCCGGCCGCCAGCAGGTCCTTGACCCGCGCGATGCCCGCGCCCAGCCGAGCGTTCGACGACGGGCAGTGCGCCACGCCGGTACCGCTGTCGGCCAGCCGTCGTACGGCGGCGTCGTCGAGATGGACGCCGTGGGCCAGCCAGACGTCGAGTCCGAGCCAGCCCAGCTGCTCGACGTACTCGGTCGGGGAGGTGCCGAACCTCTCCCGGCAGAACGCCTCCTCGTCCAGCGTCTCGCACAGGTGGGTGTGCAGCCGCACCCCGCGCTCGCGGGCCAGGTCCGCCGTCTGCCGGAGCAGGTCCGCGGTCACGCTGAACGGGGAGCACGGAGCCACCACGACCCGCGTCATCGACGCCGGGGACGGGTCGTGATGCTCGTCGATCGCCGTGGTGGTGGCTTCGAGAATCGTGTCAATGTTCTCCACGATGTGGTCGGGCGGCAGGCCGCCCTGGGACTCGCCGAGGTCCATCGAGCCGCGGGCCGGATGGAAGCGGATGCCGATGGTGCGTGCCGCCTCGACCTCGGCGGCGAACAGGTCACCGCGGCCGGCCGGAAAGACATAGTGGTGGTCCATCGAGGTGGTGCACCCGGACAGCGCGAGCCAGCCGAGCCCGGCGGCGGCTGCGCTGTGCACGGCCTGGGCATCGATCCGCGCCCACATCGGGTACAGCTCGACGAGCCACTCGAACAGCGTGCTGTCCGGTGCGCAGCCGCGGGTCAGCCATTGGTAGAGGTGGTGATGCGTGTTGACCAGCCCGGGCGTGGCCAGGCAGCCGCGGCCGTCGACTCGACGCGCCTCGTCGTACCCCTGGGCGGGACCGGGTCCGACCGCGATCAGCACGCCGTCCTCGGCGACCACGTGGCCCTCGGCGTACTCCGTCCCGGTCGCGTCGACGGTCGCGACCGCGCACCCCTCGATGACGGTCAAGGTCATCGGGCTCGCTCCGCCGCCAGTCGGACGGCGTCGAGGATCTTCTCGTAGCCGGTGCAGCGGCAGAGGTTTCCGGCCAGCGCCTCCCGGATCGTCGCATCCGAGGGGTCGGGATCGCGGTTGAGCAGGTCGAACGCCGTGATCAGCAGTCCCGGCGTACAGAAGCCGCACTGCACCGCACCGGCCGCCACGAACGTCTGCTGGATCGTGGCCAGCTGCTCGCCGTCTCCGAGCCCCTCGACGGTGACGATGTCGGCTCCCTCGGCCTGCCCGGCGCCGACAAGGCAGGCGCAGACCACCTCGCCGCCGAGCAGAACCGTGCACGATCCGCACTCGCCCTGCTCGCAGGCGTTCTTCGAGCCGGGCAGACCGAGCCGCTCGCGCAGGACATGGAGCAAGCTTTCGCCCTCCCACACGTCGTCGGCGGTGAGCGGCTCGCCGTTCACAGTCATCGTCACCCGGATCGTCACGAGCCCGGCTCCGTCCGGGAGCACACAACAGGAGCGGACTGGACGGAGCCGGGCGGGGTCATCGTCATGAGCCGGGCTCCGTCCGGGAGCCGGGCGGGGTCATCGTCACTGGGCCCGCCTGATGTGCTCTGCCCAGGTCCACGTCAGCGTGCGGCGGGCCAGAATCGCCAAGGCGTGTCGGCGGTAGTCGGCCGTACCCCGTACGTCGTCGATCGGCGAGGCCGCCCCCGCGACCAGTTCACCGAAGCGGCGTACGACGTCGTCGGGCAGCTCGGCCGGCCCGGTCCAGCGGTCCGCGAGTTCGGCGCTGAGGAAGTCCTCGGCCTGCGTAGCGGCGAGCGGAGTCGGGGCGGCCGAGCCGATACCCGTGCCGACCCGCCCGGTGTCCGGGTGCAA
Organism: Geodermatophilaceae bacterium; assembly: GCA_013812145.1. Taxonomy (GTDB): domain Bacteria; phylum Actinomycetota; class Actinomycetes; order Mycobacteriales; family Geodermatophilaceae; genus JACCTY01. The sequence goes on from JACCTY010000183.1 coordinate 23,391, forward strand.
CGCGAGGGAAAACGAGCACACCGCGATCACCATGGCGTTGCGGGTCCCAACCTTGGCGAACTGCTGCGGGCCGCCCGCGACGGGGGCGTGCACGGCAGCGATCAGCTCGTCCGGCTGCAGGGCGTTGCGCTTGGGGCCGAGGAAGAACTCGTGGATGGGGATCCGGCGCCTGTTGGTCGCCGACACCGTCTCGACAACGGCGTCGACAGCCAACAGCGGCGGCAACGCATCCCCGGCCGGGGACGCCGACCCGAGATTGCCTCCGACGCTGCCGCGGTTGCGGATCTGTGGCGAGCCGACCGTGCGGCTGGCGATCGCCAGACCCGGCGCATCGGCCGACAGCTCCTTGATGATCGTCGTGTAGGGCACGGCCGCACCAACTCGGACGTGGCTGTCGTATCGGCTCCATTCGTACAGCTCTCGGACACCGGTCAGATCCAGCAACGCATCGGGCCGGCGACGGTCGAAGTTGATATCGACCATGACGTCCGTACCGCCGCAGAGCGGAACCGCGTCGGGATGTTCGGACTTGAGCTGGCAGGCCTCGGCCAGGCTGGTCGGCCGGAAGAACTCCATGCCGAATCACCGCCCTACGCCGTTGTGTGGCTGAACTCGCGAGAATAGCGGCGAGCGTTACTCCGCGGTTGGCGGCCAGTCGATCCCCGCGCCGAGTGCCTGCCCCGACAGCTCCAGTACGGCGCTGGCTGCAGCTCGTTCGAACGCAGCCACACCACGGGCGTGCCACTGAACCGACCGCTTCACGGGATCGACCATCAGCACCTCCTCCACGCCCTGGGCGAAGTAAAAGGCGAACTTTCGGTACGACTCGTCTCCCGGGGAAACGACCTCCACGACGATCGCCGCGGTGCTCAGGAACACCGCATCCGAGCGCTGACGGAGTAGGACGAGGTCGGGTACGCGGAAGTTGTCCGGCGTACCGATGTTGACCGGCCCGCTGGGCCACAGCCTGCGCTGTCTGGCCAGCGGTCGAAGCCGCCCTGAAACCTGGTCCTGGACGTCGCCATGGCTTGCGCGGGCCTCCGGCGAGACGTGGTAGTCCCCCTCCCACACCTCGTCGAAGCGGTCCTGGCCCAGCGCCCGCCGTCGCTCCAGCCACTCCGCAAGTACGTTCGGTGGCTCACCCAGCAGCACGGTACGGCCCATGACCGACACGTACGACCGCTAGCGTCTCGTTCGTGGGAGAGCCGCGGCGGCGGATCGGCGCGCCTACGTGGTGTGCCGCGACGATGCGGCTCGCGTGTTGCTCGCGAGGGCGAGTGTCGGACCGGCGCGCATGTGGTACTTGCCCGGCGGTGGCCTGGACTTCGGCGAGCATCCGCAGGTCGGTGCCCTCCGCGAACTGCGCGAGGAGACCGGCTATATCGGCGAGTTGGACGCGTTGCTCGGGGTCGAGGTGCTCCGCCTTGCGGATCCGGACGGCATCGCCTGGGAACTCGTGTGGATCATCTATCGCGCTCGGGTGACGGGCGGAAAACTCACCCCGGAGGCCGATGGCAGCACCGATTTCGCCGCCTGGGTCAATCCCGAGCGGCTGACCACGGTGAACACCGGCCAGCTGGTCGAGAGAGCACTCGCATTGCCGCTGCATGGTGGATCACCGGTGCCGCCGTACGACGGCCTGGCCGCCACCGGCCGGTCTGAGCTGCGGGGTGTGACGAGACTGGTCGCCAGCGGAACGGCTGCGGCAACTGATGAGTCGGCGCGGCGGGTTGCGCACGGCAGCACCGTCCGTCCGGGGGAAGACCCAGCCGCGGCCGTCGTCCGGGCCTGGGCAGCGCTCGGAACCGACGTCACCGTGGGTCCGGCTCGGTGTGTGACCAGCGACATCGTCGATGATCCCGCGGCGGGTGTACGGCGCTGGACCGTCAGGGTGCTGTACGACGTGGACATCAGCTGAATGGAGACGTGTCCGGGATCCTGCTTCGCCGGATCACCCAGAACCGGTCAGCTGCGCGCGCCGAAGAGCCATGACCGATGACTCGACGAGCGAGGGGTCGGCGCCATATGAGCGCCGCCGATCCGGCGCCAGCGCGAACTACTCAGCAGCGTCGGCGTACACGCCCTGGTCGAACAACCGCTTGCCGATGTGTTTCTGTGCGTACGCCTTCGGCCAGCGCCTCATCCAGCCGGCCGAGAAGCCGCAGCAGCCCGATCTGGTCGAGAGCTTCCGCCGTGCCCAAAGCCTCGGTCAGCAGCGCCTGGTCGTCAGCAACGTCGCGCAACGTCTCCGGGTCGATGAGCGACTTATAACGCGCTGTATACTGCGCCGTATGTCAGCCACGAGAACTCAGGTGTATCTGACCGCCGAGCAGCGGCGTCAGGTGGACGAAATAGCCGCGGCCGAGGGTGTCACGATGGCGAACGTGATCCGGCGTGCGCTGGACAGCTATCTCGAGGGCCAGCGGATTGATCCGGTCGCCTCCCTAGCCGGCACGTTCGGGGTCCTGCCGGAAATGACAGCTCCCAGCCGGGACGAGTGGGATCGTGGCTGACCTGCTCGTCGACACCGATGTCTTCGTCGATCACCTGCGCGGCCACACTGTGTTCGGCCCAGGCCGCAACCGTGTACACGTTTCCGTCATCACCCGAGCTGAGCTCCTTGCCGGCACATCGGCCAGCAACGTGATCACGGAGCTGTTGTCGCCGTACCGGGAACTTCCCATCGACCGCGCCGTCGCCGAACGAGCCGGCCGGGTTCGCCGCGAGACCGGAATTCGGCTGCCCGATGCACTCATCGCTGCCACCGCCCTGGAACACCGGCTGAGCCTGGTGACCAGGAATGACCTCGACTTCGGGCGGGTCCGCGGATTGCGTAGACGGCAGTTGCCCTAGCCCGGGGGACGTCGCCGCGTCTCGTCTAAGCACATGTGGCTGCGCGTCTCCCAATGTTGACGGAAGGTCAGCGCTGCCGGGAATGCTGGTGTGGTCTCCCGCACGCGACTGTGGCACCGGGCGCGCTTCTGGTTGGGTTCGCCGGCCGAAGACGTCCCGACACCGGACCGGCCGACGATGAGGAGGAGCTCCGCACGGCGCCGGGGCCAGATCGGGCGGCTCCCGCGGTCCCAGCAGAGGATCGGACTACGAGACTGCGCGGCTGTCGCGTGGTTCATGGAAGGGTGACCTCCAGGCCTTCGTCGGCGAGAAGGATCTCGCCGGAGAACATCTCGGCGGCCGCGGTCAGTGATGCCTCGCGGTCGTTGCCCGGCCAGAAGTGGGTGAGCAAGAGCCGGCGGGCCCCAGCAGCGGTGGCTGCGGCTGCGGCTTCCCGGGCGGTCAGGTTACGCCGCAGGTCTGATGGAGGCGGGGCGGTGCCGGACTGCTGGTGCCGATCGGTCGAATCGATGATGTAGACGTCGGCGTCGCGGCCAACGTCGGCCAGGCTTGCGTCGGGACCAGTGTCACCGGTGTAGGCGACAGTCAGGCCGGGTGCGGTCAGGCGGACTCCGGCGTTGGGCACGTAGTGCGGCAGCGCCCAGGACTCAAGCAAGAACGGCCCGACCCGATACGGTAAGGCGGGCAGCGGGTAGGCGTCGAACACCGTTGCCACCGCGGCCGTGTCGCCGGCCTCCAAGTCCGCGACCATCACCAGGACACCGGCGGGGGCGTACAGCGGGATAGGC
>JACCTY010000057.1 GCA_013812145.1 Geodermatophilaceae bacterium
ACAACATCGAGGGCCTGCAGACGAAATCCTTCGTGGCCAGCCAGCACATTGACCAGCAGATCGACTATGAGGAGTCCCCGCCGTTCGGGGGCGAGCACGACAACGTGTGGGCCGACTGCACGGGCACCGTCTATCCGATCCAGATCCGCAGCGAGAACGCGGTCCACTCACTGGAGCACGGTGCGATCTGGATCACCTACGATCCCGAGCTGCCGCCGGACCAGGTGGACACGCTCGCGGGACTGGTGCAGGGGGTGCCCTTCATGTTGATGAGTCCGTACCCCGAACTGTCCAGTCCGATCTCGCTGCAGGCGTGGGGGAACCAGCTGTTCGTGGACTCCGCAGATGACCCTCGGATCGAGCAGTTCGTCACCGCGCTCCGGCAGAACCCGAGCAACACCCCCGAGCCGGGAGCGACCTGCGACCGGCCGGACTTCGCGTTGAACCCGATTCCCGAGGAGTCCGACGACTCGAGCGAGCCGAGCGCCCCGCCGTCGACCGACCCGGCCGCGACGACCGATCCCGCCGCGACGACGGATCCCGCGGCCACGACGGCGCCGTGACGCCGGTCAACCGGCAGCAACCGCGCTGGCTGGTCGCCGTACCGGCGACTGTCATCGCTGTGGCGCTCCTGGTGGCCGGTGGTGCGGTGGCGGTGGTCACGGGCGTCGGCGCTCCGACAGTCCCGGCAGAGGGGTCGGTCGATGCCGGATTCGCCCGGGACATGAGCACTCACCATCGACAGGCCGTCACGGTGGCCGGGCTGGTCCGCGACCGTTCCGACGATTCCGAGATCCAGGTGCTCGGGTACGACGTCGAGTCCACGCAGAACAACCAGATCGGCATGATGCAGGGCTGGCTGCAAGTCTGGGGGCTGTCGGTGAACACGTCGGCGGAGCAGATGGCGTGGATGTCCGGCCATCAGGGAATGGGCATGTCGGGCGGTGTGATGCCCGGAATGGCCACGCCTGACAAACTCGATGAGTTGCGCGGGCTGTCCGGCGATGAGCTGGGTGTCCGCTTCCTGCAGCTGATGATCCGACACCACCAGGGCGCGGTTCCGATGGCCGACTACGCCCTCGCCCACGCGGACACCGATGTGGTACGCCGGCTCGCGCAGAAGGTCATCGAATCGCAGTCGGCGGAGGTGCTGACGATGGAGCAGATGCTGCGCGAGCGGGGCGGCTCGGTACTGCCGCCGCCCTGATAATCTCGGAGCCGCCCGGGCCCCCGTAGCTCAGGGGATAGAGCACCGCCCTCCGGAGGCGGTGGCGCAGGTTCGAATCCTGCCGGGGGCACATGTAGAAAGGCCTGCACTGTAGCCAGGGACATTGCGTACGAGATTGATCTATACGTACAACGCATGGAACAATGCGTTGTGTGAGTACCCAGCGAGCACGACTCGCGCCGATCTTTCGCAGCGACACCCAGCTGCAGATCCTCGGCGCGACGTACCTCGAGCCGGAGCGGCAGTTCACGATCCCCGAGCTCGTGGAGCGGTCAAGCCGACCCCAGCCTACGGTGGCGCGAGAGGTGGAGCGCCTGAACGAAGCGGGGCTGATCGAGTCCGAGCTGCGAAGCGGCCGGCGAACGGTGTGGGCAGCGTCCAGCTCGCCGATCTTCGATGAGCTGCGCTCGATCTTGCTCAAGACCATCGGCCCTAAAGCCGTACTCGAAGCGCGCTTCGCGGGACTGCGCGGCGTCGGCCGAGCGATGATCTACGGGTCCTGGGCGCGGCGCTACCACGGCGAGGCGGGGCCATTGCCGGAGGACATCGACCTGTTGGTCATCGGGTCAGGCAACGTGAGCGAGATCCGCGATGAAGCTGACATCGCCACCCGGAAGCTCGGTCGCGACGTGAACGTCACGGTCCTGACGCCGGCGGAATGGGACGCGGCCGACAGCGGATTCATCGCGCACGTCAAGGACGGACCACTCGTCGAGCTGGACCTGAAGCCATGACGCTGCCGAACGCCGTTACCGCGCTCATCACGGCGCAACGGCTGGAACGGGTGCCGGCCGATCTTCCCAGCGCGCAGGCGCGCCTTTCGCGTGCTGAAGACAAGCTCGCGGCCGCGCGCAGGATCGCCACCATCGACATCGAGATCGCTTACGTGACCGCTTACGACGCAACCCGCATCACGGTGACCGCGCACATGCTGTCGATCGGCTACCGCGTCCGCGCCATAGCTCGGGCGCACGAGGCAGTTGGCACGTACGCCGAGGCGATGATCAGCAGTCCGAGCGCCTTCGAGTTCCAGCGGATGCGGCGGCTACGTAACAAGGCGGAGTACGACGACATCGTTATCGGTCAAGCCGACCTCGCCGCCGACCTCGGCCACGCACAAGCCATCGTCGACGTCGTCCGCGACGCCCTCTGACCGTATCCCTACGAGAGAATCGAACGCTCTGCCGCCCAGGACACGCCGAAGTTGATCTTCGCGGGTACACATCGGGTACGCACCACGACTGGACTCCTGCCGGGGGCACCACCTGAGAGTCCATGTCAAGGCCGCGGAACGGCCGGACCGTCCTGGCAGCTGATCGAAGCCAGCCCGGCGACAGACGCGGTTGCGCAGAACCTCGGCCAACCGGCGCCAACGCCCAGCGTGCGCCCCGCGACTCCGCTCACTTCGTGGAGGGGCGGGCGCGCACGTGGAGACGTTCGCCCTGGGGGCCGAAGAGGCCTAGAACCTCCACCGGTCTCGGGCCGGGGTTGCCGAACCAGTGCGGGGTGCGGGTGTCGAATTCCGCGACCTCACCGGCGGTCAGGGTTAGATCGTGCTCGCCGAGCAGCAGGCGCAGTCGCCCGGACAGGACGTAGAGCCAGTCGTACCCCTCGTGGACCTGCTGCTCGGGCTCACCCGCTGGTACGTGCGCCGGGATGAGGAGCTTGTACGCCTGCAACCCCCCGGGGCGGCGGGTCAGGGGGATGAGCGTCATCTCGTTGCGAACGACGGGGCGCGGGTGGATGCGCGGGTCGCCGGTCCCCGGCGCGCCCACCAGTTCCTCCAAAGCCACCTGGTGGATTCGGGCCAGGGGCAGCAGGAGCTCGAGAGTTGGTCGGCGTTGACCGGACTCCAACCGCGAGAGCGTGCTCACCGAGGTCCCCGTGGCGGCCGACAGCTGGGCCAGCGTGCTTCCGCGCTGCTGGCGCAGGGCACGCAGCCGCGGACCGACCGCCCTCAGGACCTGGTCCAGGGAGGCGTCGACAGAGCCGTCGGCGGAGTGGGGGAGGGTCGGCGCGTCGTCGTCCACGCCGACTATTTGCCGTTATCGCAACATCGCTTGTCAAGCTCGCCATCACTGACGCACAGGTCCTGCGCGAAGGTCGTCGTTACCTCGGCGTGGCCGGATCGCGGCCGCACAGACGCACAGGAGAGCAGGCGGTGGAGGAGATAGTGGAAGAAACATTCGGCGAGCGGATCGATTCCTCGTACGACGTGGTGGTCGTGGGGGGTGGCGCGGCGGGTCTCAGCGCGGCTCTGGCCCTCGGGCGGGCGCGCCGGACGGTGTTGGTGGTCGACGCCGGCGCCCCGCGCAATGCAACGGCCGGGCACGTGCACAACTACCTTGCCCGCGACGGAGTCAAACCGGCGGACCTGCTGGCCGCCGGGCGCGCCGAGGTCGCCGGTTACGGCGGCCACGTCATCACAGGCACCGTCGCCTCGGCCGAGCACCTGGACGGCTCGGAGGCCGAGAACCCGGCTGACGGTGCGCGCTTCCGCGTGGTGCTCGCCGACGGCCGGTCTGTCCGGGCGCGCCGGCTGCTGGTGACCACCGGCCTGGTTGATGAGTTGCCCGACGTCCCCGGGCTGGCTGAGCGCTGGGGCCGCGATGTCCTGCACTGCCCCTACTGCCACGGCTGGGAGGTCCGCGACCAGGCGATCGGCGTCCTGGCCACCGGGCCGTTCGGAGTCCACGGAGCCCTGCTGTTCCGGCAGTGGAGCCCCGACATCGCCCTGTTCCTGCACACCGCACCGGCGCCGAGCGAGGAGCAGACCGAGCAGCTCACCGCCCGCGGCATCGCCGTTATCGAGGGCGAGGTCGCGGCCTTGGAAGTGGTCGACGACCAGCTCACCGGCGTTCGGCTGCGCTCTGGCGACGTCATCCCCCGCCAGGCTGTCGTGGTCGCCCCCCGCTTCACCGCTCGCGCCGACGTACTCACCACCTTGGGACTGGAGGCGACCGAGCAGCAGGTCTACGGCCACGTCATCGGCAGCCACATCGCCGCCGACGCCGCCGGGGCCACCGCGGTCCCGGGCGTGTGGGTGGCCGGGAACGTCGCGGACTTGCTCGCCCAGGTCATTGGCGCCGCCGCCGCAGGTCTGAACACCGGCGCGGCCATCAACGCCGACCTGATCGCCGAGGACACCGCGCACGCCGTGGCAGCCCATCGCATCCAGCTTTCAGCCAACTGGGACCCCGCGACAAGGAGACACGCCCATGAGAACTGAGCCCGATGCGACCGAGGCCGACGAGTCCCTCGCGCGGCAGGACGGGCTCGTCCCATCCTGCATCCAGAGCCTCAGATCATCACGTAGACCGCGCCGTCCTCGACGACCACCGGATAGGTCTTTGCGCGCATGCGGGGGTCGGGGAGGCAGCGGCCGGTCGCGATCTCGAACTCCCAGCCGTGCCAGGCGCAGCGCAGGATCCGACCCTGCATGCCGTAGACGAAAGAGAAGTCACGCGCCGGCAGCGTCGTACCGGTAACCGGTCCGAGGCATAGGGCACCACCGGCGTGGGGGCAACGGTTGCGCAGTGCGTAGAAGCGGCCGTCGACGTTGAAGACGCCGACGCTGCGGCCGTTCAGCTCGCGGATCACCCGCCCGCCGGGTTCGATCTCGTCGCTGCGGCAGGCGTAGAAGCCGGGCCGGTGCTCACCGGCTGGTGGCGTCACGAAGTGCTCGCCTGCGTCTGCGGTGCTGCCGCTCTGGGCGGCGGCAGCCGGTACAGCTCGCGAGCGTTCTCGCGCAGGACCCGATCCCGCCACGCGGGCGGAATGCGCACCCGATCGGGATCATCGAAGTCCCAGTGCGGGTAGTCGGTGGCGAACAGCAACGTCCGCTCGCCGTCGATCGCCTCCAGCGCACTCCAGAGGTGGCGGACGTCCTTGGGCTGCTCCAGCGGCTGGGTGGTGAGCCGGATGTGCTCGCGGGCGACGTCGCTGGGGAGGCGATCCAGCCACGGCGTTTCCTTGCGCAGCGCCTTGTAGTCCGCATCCAGGCGCCACAGGATCGCCGGCAGCCATGCCACCCCGCACTCGATGAGCAGGAACCGCAGCTCCGGCAACTTCTCGAAGACCCCGTGGGCGATGAGGCTGGCGACATGGCCCATGCCCGTCTCGCACAACAGCGCATGCGCCTCCCAGAAATAGCTGGGCGGGCCGGTTCCGGTGGGGTTGGCGTTGACGCCGCCCTGGCCCCCGAGGTGCGCGGCGACCGGGAGCCCCATCTCGGCGGCCGCCTGGAAGATCGGCCAGTAGAAGGGATCCCCGTACGGTCGCTGCGAGCCTGAGGAGACGATGACCTGCACCATGTCGGGGTGCTCGCCGATCCGCCGGATCTCCTCGGCGGCACCCGCGGGGTCCTGCGGGGCGACGACGATCGAGCCCTTGAGCCGCGGATCTCGCCCCAACCATTCCTGCACCATCCAGTCGTTTGCGGCGCGGGCGAGGGCCGAGGCAAGGTGCGGGTTGGCCAGCGTGGAGACCTCGATGCCCTCGTCTCCGCCGAGGATGGCGTACTCGACGTCGTAGCGGTCCAGCAGTTGGGTTCGCATGAGCTCGTAGTCCGAGCCCGGGGTCCCCCCTCCGGGCGGGATCGCGTCGGTGCGCATGAAGCCCTCGGGATGCAACCAGGGCCGGTGCGCGTGCGGGAACGAGTCACGACCGCCGGGCAACTCGCCCCGCGCCAGTACGTCACGCCAGTACGGCGGGAGATAGGGCAGCAGCTCCTGCGAGGAGTTCCAGCTGTTGTGTACGTCGCAGTCGATGATCACGGCGGCCCGTCTGCTCGGCTGCCGTCAGGCTAGTCGCTGACGGCACCCCACCTCCGCCTCACAACGAGGCGTAGATCCCCTTCTCGAAGTCGGCGTACATCGTCATGGCCTCTTCGGGCACGAACGGCAGGAACTGGGTGTAGATCGCACCGGTGACGCCGGCGGTCGGGTCGACCCAGAAGTGCGTGTTGAGCAGGCCGGCCCACGCGCCGGATCCGGCCCGGCGCATGCCCGGCACGTCTTCGGTGTTGAGCAGCAGGCCTAAACCCCACTTGTAGCCAGGCCCGGGATTGAACGAGAAGGTCGTCGCCGGATCCGCGGTCGGGATCGACTCCGGGAAGTCCAGGTCGCCGATCTGGTTCTGGAACGCCGCGGCGACGGTCGCCTCCGACAGGATCCGGTTGCCCTCGAACTCACCGCCATCGAGCAGCGCCCGCTGGAACTTCAGGTAGTCGCGCGGGGTGGAGTGCAGGCCGTGCCCGCCGGCCCAGTACTCCGGCTCCTGGTTCAGCTCGATCTCACTCGGCGCCCAGGTGCCGTCCTCGCCCTTTAGGTGCACCGGCACCGACGTCGACCGCTGGTCGTCATTCATCCGGAACGACGTCTCGTTCATGCCCAGCGGGCCGGTGATCCCCTCCTTGATGGCCACGTCGAGGGTGACCCCGCTGGCGGCCTCCACGACCTTGCCCAACCAGTCGGTGTTGATGCCGTACACCAACTGGGTGCCGGGGTCGGCCACCATCGGAGCGCCGAAGACGACGTTGGACCCGGACAACACGTTCGGCGTACCGGTGGCGGCTTCCCAGCGGACGATGTCCGCGTTCCAGAACCAGTAGGCCAGCCCCGACGTGTGGGTGATCAGGTGCTTCACGGTGGCTTTGCTGGCGGGCGCGCGGAGCTTCGGCGTGTCGCCGTCCCAGCCGTCCAGAACCTGTACGTCGGCGAACTCGGGGCAGTAGCTCTCCACCGTCGCGTCGAGGTCGAGGTCGCCCTTCTCCATCTGCTGCAGCGCTGCGACGGTCGCCACCATTTTCGTCATCGACATGATCCGGAAGTGGGTGTCCACAGTGACCGGCTCGGACTCACCGGCGACCCGCGGACCGGCCGCGCCCTCGTAGATCACGCCGTTGCGGTCGGCCGCGATCGCGACCGCGTTCGGGACGGCGCCGGAATCGACGGCGTCCTGCAGAACCTTGTCAATGTCGTTGCTCACCGAGCACTCCTAGGCTGTTGGGCGGGGCCTTCACTATCCGCCAGCAGGGGGTCCCCACGCACCCTACGAGCGGGCAGGATCGTTGTTGTCCAGACCACCGCCGGCTGACTCCTCGCCGGCGCTGCGCACGCTAACCAGGGCAGCCCGCCCCCGAGAAACTGCAGGCGCTGTTCAACGCCCCTGAGCAGGTCCGGGTCCAGGCACTGCCGTGCGCTCTGGAGGGCCTGAACTCCAAGGCCGTGCACTTCCCGGCCGGCGTGCGAACCAACCCGCACCTGCACCCCCAGGGCCAGCACATCGTCGTCACCCACGGCGTCGGCGTGGGGGGAGACGAAACCGGCGTCCGCGTCGTACGCGCGGGCGACGTCATCAGCAACCCGCCCGGCGCCTGGCACTGGCATGGCGCCCATCCGACCCAGGCGATGACCCACGTGACGGTCGAGAACCCCGCCTGGAACTCGACGTCGAGCGCCGTGACTACGACGAGGTGTACACGACCGACCTCGGCGCCTGAGCCGCTAACGTCCCCTCGTGGCCGATCGACCTGCTGCACGGGGTCACCGGGAGCCCGACAGGGACAGGTATCGGGTCGGGCTGGTCTGCGGTCACTTTGATCCGGCCCGCGATGGGGTGGCCGACTACACCCGCCAGCTCAGCCGCCAGCTGCGATCACGCGGGGTGCGGGGACTGATCTGCACGGCACACACTTACTCCGGTGGCGATGTCGTCGGTGTGACCGACCGCTGGGACGCAGCCGGGGTCGTCCGAGCAGCGCGGGCGATGGGGCGACTTCGCCTCGACCTGATCCATGTGCAGTTCGCGCCCTCCGCGTTCGGATTCCACCGCGCGGTGGGGCTGCTGCCCGGTCTGCTCGGGTCCGGCACGCCCCTGCTGGCCACGCTGCACGAGTACGGCGTCTGGACGGCCGAGGGCCCGGCCGGGCGGCTGCGCGAGGCAGGCTGGTCGGCAGTGGAGCGGCGCGGCGTCCTGGATCGGGAGACGCTGCTGCTCACGTTGCGGGCGTCGCAGTTGCTGTTCACCGCACCCGAGCACGAGCAGGTGCTGCGCGCCCGCTTCCCCGGCCGCACCATCCCGGCCACGTACTCGCCGATCGGCGCGAACATCCCGCTCGCGGCCATCGAAGACCGGGCCGTGGCGGCGGTCCGCGCCGAGCTGGGCCTGCCGGGCGATGCCCGATTGGCCGTCTTCTTCGGGTTCCTCCATCAGGAGAAGGGACTGGAGCGGCTCATCGAGGCCGTCGCGCAGGTCCGTAGGACACACCCCCGCCTCGAGCTGGTTCTGGCCGGCGGCGAGCAGAGTCACTCCGTCGTCGGCGGCGCGGCCACCGCACTGCGCCGTTCGCTCGAGCAGGTCGCCGAACGGCACGGAGTCGAGCACGCCGTCAGGTTCACCGGTTACCTGCCGGAGCGCGCCATCTCCGCTCTGCTGCAGGCTGCCGACGTGGCCGTGTTCCCGTTCAACGCGGGCGTGACCAGCAAGTCCAGCTCCCTGCTCGCCGCCCTCAGCCACGGCGTACCCACCATCGCCACCGCACCCACCGGCGCCGTACGTGCGCCGAGCGAAATCGACGGTGTCCTTCGGGTGCCCCCGCGGGACACCGCCGCGCTCGAACAGGCGCTGCACGATGTCCTGTCCGACAGCGACTTGGCCGCCCGGCTGGTCACAGCCGGGCGCGCGAACGCGGCGGGGCGGACATGGCAAGCCGTCGCCGCCATCCACGAGGAGGTGTACGCCGAGGTGCTGGGGCGGCTGCCCCGCCGGTAGCGTGCACGCATGTCACTGCTGGAGCAGGTGGGCGGGCAGGCGCGGCGAGTGGCATCGGCGACGCTCGCCCGAATCAAGGTCCGAGACCGCAGGCCGCGCACGGCACGGGACACCGAGGACGAGGCGCTGTTCCGGCCGCTCATCTACGGCGACCCGGAGCGGCTGCACATCCATCCGACGGCCGTTGTCAACAATGCGCTCTTCAACCTGTCCTCCGGTGAGATCACCGTCGCCAAACACGCCTTCTTCGGTCACAACGTCTCGATTCTCACCGGCACCCACGACTTCACGAAGTTCGGCGCCGAGCGCCAGGTGGCGGTACCCAAGACCGGCCGAGACGTCGTCATCGGGGAGGGGGTATGGGTCTCCAGCAACGTCGTCGTCGTGGCGCCGTGCCGGATCGGCGCGCACTCGGTGGTAGGCGTGGGGTCACTGGTGCTCGGAGACATCGAGCCCTACACCGTCGTGGCGGGCAGCCCGGCCAGGGTCCTGCGCAGCATCCCCAGACCGGACGAATCGGCTGCGGCACCGGCCGAACCCAGGCCAGGAGCGGGCGGCCCAGTGGCCGGGGGATGACGGTTACCGGCGACTTGGCGGAGCAGCTCCGCACCGCGGTCCAGGCTCTTGCCGAGACGCACCGGCTGGTCGAGGGCGTCAACGGCAGGGTGAAGGCGCTGGAGGCCGAACTCGCTGCGCTGCGTGAGCAGAGCAGCCGCCCGCCCAACGGTGCCGGCGATCGCTTCGCTGCCCTGTACGACGACTTCACCGACCGCTTCCGCGGTTCAACCGCGGACGTCACCGCGAAACTGCGGGGTTATCTGCCCGAGGTGCATCGCCTGGTCGGAGCCGGCGGTGCGGTGGACCTCGGCTCCGGTCGGGGCGAGTGGCTGATGTTGCTGCGCGATGCCGGACTCAAGGCGTCCGGAGTGGACCCGAATCCGGCGTTTGTGGGCGCTGCCCGCGAGCGGGGGCTCGAGGTGTCACTGGGCGATGCGGTGGGCCATCTCCAGGACCTGCCCCCGGACTCGGTGGACCTGCTCACCGCGTTCCATGTCATCGAGCACCTCGACACCGAGGAGCTGCTGGCGCTGATGGAGGCGGCCCTGACCGCGCTGCGCGCCGGGGGCTGCCTGCTGCTGGAGACGCCGAACCCGACAAACCTGGTGATGGCCGCGTGCGACTTCTACAACGACCCGACGCACCGCTCGCCGTTGCCGCCTGCCCTGGTCGAGTATCTGGTGTCATCGCAAGGTTTCGTGGAGGTCGAGGTGCGCCCGCTGCACCCCACCCTGCCATCGGTGCAGGCCGACCCCGCGGCGGCTCAGCTGCCCGAGCCGGTCTGGCGGCGGCTGTTCGGGCCGCAGGACTACGCAGTACTCGGCTACAAGCCGCCCAGCTCGGCTGCGTGACGGGGCGCTGATGTCTCGCCGGCTGCTCTACCTGGACGGCTACACGGTGGCCGATCCGAAGACCGGCGTACCGTCCAGCGACGCGATCGGCTACGGCGTCACCGCCTCGAGCGCCATCCGCGACGGGTTAGCCGCCCTGGGATTCGATCTGCGCCTGCCCCGCGTGGATTCCTGCGGCTCATCGGGCAGCCAACCCGCGGACCGCCTGGTGTGGCTGCTGGCGAACTACCGCGGCGTACTGGCAGCCCTGATCGAGGACCGCCCCGACGTCATCTTCTCCTTCCATGCCTTTTCGACATTTCCGCTGGAAATCAGGCGGATGGCCCTCGACCTCGGTCTGTCGATCCCCCTGGTCGGCTACACCCATGGAAGTCACTGGGACCCCACCGACGCCAGCCGGTTCGAGAACTACCCCGGGATGGAGATGGTGGACCTGGCGAACTTGCACGTGCTGGACCGCGTCTTGCTGGTCTCGGACTACATGCGATCGACGCTGCTGACGAACATCGGAGCCCTGAACACCACGCTGGCCCGGCAGCTGGACGCCAAGACCGTCGTGGTCGGGTTGCCGCTCGACGTCACCCGGATCGACCGCTGTCGCACCGGTTCGGTCCTGCCGCGCCCGACCGTGGTGTTCAACCACTCCCCGGTGTCGAGCAAGAACCCGGCCCTCTTCGCCCAGGTGATGGCGCGCGTGCTCCCCCGGTACGACGCAGCGGTCCTCATCACCCGGAACTTCCTGCCCCACCATGCCGGCGGTACGGCGATAGCCGAGCTCGCGGACCGGTTCCCCGAGCAGGTGGTGCTGGGCCGCGACATGCCGCTGGACGACTACTACGCGGCGCTGTGGGCCGCCGATCTGCAGGTTTCGACGGCGACCCATGAGAGCCTCGGCGTGTCCACCCTCGAGGCGATGTACACCGGCAACTGCTGCATCCTGCCCCGGCTGGGCAGCTACCCCGAGATCTGCCACGACCATCCCGACGTCCTCTACGACTACGGCGCCGGGCCGCTGGAAGAGCGGCTGCGTTACTTCCTGGACAACCCGGAACGCCGGCGCGCGGTAGCCGCCGAGTTGCGGGCGATGACCGCGGCCCATCACCCGGCGGCGGTGGTCGGAAAGATCGCTGCGGTGCTGGCTGACGTGCTGCCCGCGGACGGCCCCGCCACCCGCCGCCCTCAGCTCGACGAGCGCCGCTGTGACCCGACTCCCTAGCCGGCGGCCTGGTGGCGGATCTTCGCGATGTTCTTCAGCGCCTCGCGCCGGCTGAGTCCGCTCAGCCGGTCGCCCTGCTCGGCCACGTAGCGTTCGATCTCGTCAGGGTCGGTCCAGGCGTACTGGCGCAGCGCCCACCCGATCGCCTTTCGGATGAAGAAGTCCCGGTCGTCCAGATTGGGCTCGATGCAGTCATAGAGCAGCTCCAGGTCGGCGGCACCCCGTGCGCCGACCTGGCAGATGATCGACGTACGCCGACGCCAACGGTCGGCATCCCCGCTCCACCGTCGCATCAGCGGCTTCAGCCGCCCTGGGTAGGCCGACACGAGCGGGCCGATGCGGTGGATCGCCACCGCGTCCACGTAGTCCCACCATGCGCCGTCGACGACCATCTCCTCGTACATCTGCACAGTCGCCGGCGTCTGGTACCCGCGGTAGCGCCGGTGACCCGACAGGGAGATCGCGGCGTAACGCTCCTCGCGGTACTCCGCTTCCCTCCACAGCGCCAGCACGGTCGCCCGCCAGACAGCCACACCCTCCAGTGGGTGCTCGGCAAACAGCCGCCGGAAGAGCTTGTCCTGCCCCGGCGCAGGCACGCCGCGATAGGGCATGGCCGACTTCATGTAGGCCCGCATGCCGGTCGCCTTGGCCGGGTCGGCGACATCGGCCAGCCCGTCCTTGACCGCTGCCACCAGCGAGCGGTCGAGCATCAGCGCCGCGAGCGTCCCGCCGACACGGCGAGGGCGAGGGCCGCGGCGTCCTCCGCCAATGCCGCCGGCAGGTCGGGCAGGCGGCGCTGCTTCACGGTATCCCGGTACCGCAGGCCGGCCCAGCTGCCGAGGGCGGCACCTGCGACACCGGTCAGCGCGGCGGCTGGCCGGTTGTTCGCGTCTCTCCACGCCAGCGCCGCACCACCGGTGGCACCGAGCACGAGCCGCGGTATCAGCGCCTGCGTCGCCATCCGGCTCGGCGCTCCGGGCATCTTGTCCGCAACCAGCTCGCCCAACACGAGCGCACCGGTCGCGAACCGCCCCTTGCCAGACTGCAGCGCGCCGACCGGCCGCGGTCCTCCGCGTCGTCGCTCACCGAACGACACCCCGGCCAGCCCCAGCGTGCTGCGACACCCCGTCGCGACGCCCAACAGCAGTGGCCCGGTCAACCCGGAAAGTCCCATCCCGTTGCCTCCCTCGACTGTCGCCGCTCATCCTCCCTCCCGCCGACGATCATGACGATGTGTGGTCCGGTTTGCACGGGTTTGCCCGTTTCTGAGCGCCCGAATCGTCATGATCGCCTGGAAGCGGTTGAGGGCCTGGAAGCGGTTGAGGGCCGGGAAGCGGTTGAGGGCCCAAGGGATCCGGACGAGACCCCGACGGTGCCCAGCCGGCCGAGCACCCCGGCCGCCGCCGTCAGGGTCGGCAGCACCCACAGCGCCGCCGGGAGGCTGGACAGTTCGGCCAGGCCACCGATCAGCGCCGGGCCGGCGATGAATCCGACGTACCCGCAGGTGGAAACCGCCGCAATGGACGGACCGGACGGACCGGGCCCGTCCCCCGCGGCGCTGAACAGGACGGGCACCATGCAGGACAGGCCCAGACCCAACAGTCCGAATCCCACGGCCGCAGCGGCCGGGGTGGCGATGAACATCCCAGCCGCGACGCCCACGCAGCCCACTGCCGCCAGGATCCCGAGGATCCGGCTTTCGCCCCAGCGGTCGGTCAGCCGGTCTCCCAGCAGCCGGCCGATCGTCATGGTGATGCTGAACGCGACGAAGCCGACTCCGGCCAGGCCGGCTGAACTGCCGAGATCCTGACGAAGGTAAACCGCACTCCAGTCGGCTGCGGCACCTTCGCAGACCAGCGCGGCAAAGGCGGCCGCACCGAGGATCAGGAGCCGTCCGCTGGGCCTGGCGAACAGCGGGGCGGGCGTTCCGCCGGTCGCCGCATCGGGCAGCAACCACTGGGTCAGCGGCAGGACTACTGCGAGCAGCACGACACCGGTGCCGGCCAGCTGTACGGCGACCGGTACGGCGGTAGCGGCACCGACGCTGCCGAGCGCTGCGCCAAGCAGACCCCCGAAGCTGAAGGCGGCGTGCAGCGAGGACAGGGTGGGGCGGCCACGCGCCCGCTGCACCGTCACCCCCTGAGCGTTCATCGATACGTCGAGGGCGCCGAAGCCAAGCCCCCAGAGAAAGAGTGCAACCCAGAGCAGCAGCAGGTTCGAGGCGAGTCCGGTGAGGAACGGGACCAGGCTGAACACAGAAAAGGAGATCCGGGTAGTCCGGGCGCTCCCGTACCTGCTCGACGCGGCTCCGGCCAGCGGCATCGACAGGAGCGAGCCGGCCGCCGGCGCGAGCAAGGCGAAGCCGAGCTGCCCCGGAGTCAGCGCCAGGTCGGCGCTGACGTCGGGAATGCGCGGAACCCAGGATCCGAAGAGCAGCCCGTTGGCTGCGAAAACAACGGTCAGCACCCAGCGCGCCCGCACCACCTCACTCAACCACCTGGTTGATTCGCAGTTCACCGGAACGGTGTTGGATCAGCCGCGAACCCGACACTGCAAAGGAGGAGGCCGTGGGTGAGGAAGACGGGCGGATCGTCGTGTCCGGCCTGACCAAGAGCTTCGGCACGGTTCGAGCGGTGGACGACCTTTCCTTCACCGTCGAACCCGGATCGGTGACCGGTTTCCTCGGCCCGAACGGCGCCGGCAAGACGACGACGCTGCGGATGATCCTCGGCCTCGTCGGACCCGACGGGGGGCAGGCGACGATCGGGGGGAGCCGGTACGTCGGCCTGCGCCAACCGACCAGGCAGGTAGGAGCTGTGCTCGACCCGACCTTCCATCCCGGCCGCAGCGGCCGGAACCACCTGCGCTCCTATTCCGCCGCCGCAGGTATCCCGGACAAGCGGGCCGACGAGGTTCTCGATCAGGTCGGACTGGGTACGGCGGGGCGCCGTAAGGCCGGCGGCTACTCCCTCGGTATGCGCCAGCGGCTGGGGCTGGCCACGGCGCTGCTCGGCAATCCGCGGGTGCTGATCCTCGACGAGCCCGCAAATGGCCTCGACCCCGAGGGAATCACCTGGTTGCGCGGCTTCCTACGGCACCTGGCCCGAGGAGAGGGGCGCACGATCCTGGTGTCCAGCCACCTGCTGGCCGAGGTGCAGCAGACCGTCGACCGGGTAGTCATTCTCGCGGCGGGTCGGCTGGTGCGGGAAGGAACTATCGAGGAGCTGGCCGGCGCGGACCGCGTGCTGGTGCGCAGCCCGCAGGCCCCGGCTCTCATGCAGGCGCTGACCGGACAGGGCCGCGCGGTCGAGACCACCGGCCCGGACGCCCTGACCGTCTCTGGGTCGGACACCGTAGCCGTCGGCCGGGCGGCGTACGCAGCGGGGATCGAGCTGCACGAACTGAGCACCGCCCGCTCGGACCTGGAGGAGATCTACTTCAGGCTCACCGCAGGCGAGGAGCAATTCGCCGCCGGGCGCCAACCCGGAACCGAGCCGGCAGCGGAGAGTGTCGCATGGTCAGGCTGATCCGCTCGGAGTTCCGAAAGCTGTTCTCGACCAAGGTGTGGGTGTGGCTGCTCATCGGAGCCGCTGCGCTCTCCGCCGGGTTCACCTGCCTCACGCTGGGGTTCGCCGGCAACCCGGACTCCGGGCTGCCCCGGCGCGACGACCCGGCCATCGTGCCGATCGTGCTGTCGGCGGCGGGGGCGGCGGTGATCTTCGTCGTCATCCTGTCCATCATCGGCATCACCCAGGAGTTCCGACACCGCACCGCTACACCGACATTCCTCACCACGCCGCACCGCGGCCGGGTGGTCATCGCCAAGCTCGTCACCTACCTCGTCGCCGGTCTGGGATACGCCGTGGTGACGACCCTTGTGGTCCTCGCGATCGCCATCCCATGGATCGGTTCCGCGGGAGGCGAGGTCTCCCTGGCGGGCGAGAACCGGTCAGTGCTGCTCGGCAGTGCGGCTGCCGTGGCCATCTACTCGTTACTTGGTGTCGGGATCGGAGCCCTCGTCCGCAACCAGGTCGGAGCGATCGTCGGTGTACTGGTGTATCTGTTCGTGGCTGAACCCATCATCCGGGGCATCCCGGCGACGGCGCCGTTCTACCGTTGGCTCCCGGGTGGGGCGCAGGAGGCCCTGGCCGCGACCGCCCAGGATGGTCCTGATCTGCTGGAGCGGTGGCAGGGCGGGCTGTTGCTGATCGGCTACGGTCTGGTCGCGGCCGGCTTGGCCATGGCGCTCACGTTGCGGCGGGACGTGCACTGAGCGAACCGGGACAGGGGTGATGTATGACCGAGACCACTGACCAGCGGCGTACGGCGGGCAGCACCACTGACAACCGGATGATGACCCCGGAGCGGTTCGCCGGCTTGGTCGAGGCCGGCGACAACCAGGCGGTCGTGGAAGCTTTGGATACCCACCCGCAGCTGCTGAACAGCGCCGTCGAGCGCGATCACCTGGCTGGGTGGACACCGCTGCACCTCGCGCTGCGCAGAGGTCACGCGGCCATCGTCGGAACCCTGATCGCCGCCGGAGCGGACCTGTCCGCACGTACCGAGCACGGCCGTACGCCGCTGCACATCTGCCTGCAGTTCAACCGACTGCTGCGGGGCGTTCTGCTGGCTGCGGGCGCCGAGGTGGACAACGCCGTCGCCGCGTACTTCGACGAGGCGGACCTGCTGCGCGATCACCTGGACCGGGATCCGTCGGCGTTGGACGACGAGACGACCGGGATGACCCCGCTGTGCTGGGCGGCGTACGGTGCGGCGGATTCGGTGACGCGGCTGCTCATCGAGCGTGGCGCGAAACTGGACGGCGCACTGTCGGCCGCCGCCGAGGTCAACGGAGTCGCCGTGGCCACGTTGTTGCTGGAGGCGGGCGCGGATCCCTCCTGGAGCGATCCGGACACCGGCGAGACGCCGCTGCACGTCGCCGCCCGTCACAACTCCCGACCGGACAACACCGACGTCGCGCGGGTGCTGCTGGCGGCCGGCGCCGATGTCGACATGGTCTCCAGCGACGGTGTGACGGCCGTCGACATCGCCCGGATCGGCGCCGCCCGGCAGACCGGCGAGGACTCCGAGGGCAAGACGGCGTACGACGACATGGTGGCGCTGCTCCTGGAGTACGGCGCCCGCGACTGACGGCGCCCAGCGCCAGATGGCCGCCGCCCGCACCGACCGCGTAATCTCAAAGGCCACATCTCACCAAGAAGGCGACAGCGCACGTGGCGACGCAGAGCAATCCCTTGGCCGACTTCGGACCCAACGAGTGGCTGGTCGAGGAGATGTACCAGCAGTACCTCACCGATCCCACCAGCGTCGACGCCGCGTGGCATGAGTTCTTCGACGACTACCGGACGACCCAGGGACGATCCAGCGACGGGGCGGCACAGCACCGCGAGCCGACACCGTCGCCCAACGGAAACCCCGCTGCCGCCAAGCAGTCCAGCGTGACCTCGCCGACCGTAACGCCCACCGCCCCCGCACCTGACCGGCCGGCGCCGGCCAAGCAGGCGCCCGGTCCACCGGCATCGCCCGCCGCGGCGCCAGCCGCGAGGAAGCCCGTGACCGACTCCGGTGCGCCGCGGTCTGCCGGCGCCCCGGCCAAGACCGCGCCGACCAAGACCGCGCCGACCAAGACCGCGCCGACCAAGCAAGCACCGACCAAGACCGCGCCGACCAAGCCGGCGTCGGCGGGTGCCGAGAGCATGCAGCTGCGTGGCGCCGCCGCCCGCGTCGTGTCCAACATGGACGCGTCCCTGACGGTGCCCACCGCCACGAGCGTGCGCGCGTTCCCAGCCAAGCTGCTGGCCGACAACCGGATCGTCATCAACAACCACCTGCGCCGTTCCCGCGGCGGCAAGGTCTCCTTCACCCACCTGATCGGCTACGCGCTGGTCAAGGCGCTCGAGACGTTCCCGGAGATGAACCGCAGCTTCGCCGTCGTCGACGGCAAGCCGACCCTGATCACGCCCGAGGACGTCAACCTCGGGTTGGCGATCGACCTGCACAAGGACGACGGCTCCCGCCAGCTCGTGGTGGCCAGCATCAAGGGCTGCCAGCGCATGGACTTCAGCCAGTTCTGGTCGGCGTACGAAGATGTCATTCGACGAGCCCGGCAGAACAAACTCGGCGCGGACGACTTCGCCGGCACCACGATCAGCCTGACCAATCCCGGGACGATCGGCACGAACCACTCGGTCCCCCGGCTGATGCAGGGCCAGGGCACGATCGTCGGCGTCGGTGCGATGGAATATCCCGCGGAGTTCCTCGGGATGAGCGAGGAGAATCTCGCCAATCTGGCGGTCTCGAAGACGATCACGCTCACGTCGACGTACGACCATCGGATCATCCAGGGCGCGGTCTCCGGTGACTTCCTCCGGACGCTGCACCAGTTGCTGCTCGGCGAGGACGACTTCTACGACCGGGTCTTCCGCTCGCTGCGGATCCCGTACGAGCCGGTGCGGTGGGTCTCCGACGTCACGATCAGCCACGAGGGGCAGATCGACAAGGAAGCCCGCGTCATCGAGCTGGTCAATGCGTATCGCACGAACGGCCACCTGATGGCCGACACCGACCCGCTAGACTCGCGGGTGCGGACTCATCCAGACCTCGACATCATCCGGCACGGCTTGACGCTGTGGGATCTCGACCGGACGTTCCCGGTCGGCGGGTTCGCCGGCGAGCGGGTGATGAAGCTGCGCGACATCCTCGGCGTGCTGCGCAACTCCTACTGCCGCACCGTCGGCGTGGAGTACATGCACATCACCGACCCGCAGGAGCGGCGCTGGCTGCAGGAGCGGATCGAGACCAAGCAGGACCAGGCCGACAGCACCGAGCAAAAGCACATCCTGGGCCGGCTCAACGCCGCCGAGGCGTTCGAGAACTTCCTGCAGACTAAGTACGTCGGACAGAAGCGGTTCTCCCTCGAAGGCGCCGAATCGACGATCCCGATGCTGGACGCCGTGCTGCAGACCGCCGCCGAGCACCACCTGGACGAGGTGGCGATCGGGATGCCGCACCGCGGCCGGCTCAACGTGCTCGCCAACATCCTCGGGAAGAGCTACGCCCGGATCTTCGGCGAGTTCGAGGGCAACATCGACCCGGGGACGATGCACGGCTCCGGTGACGTCAAGTACCACCTGGGCGCCAGCGGCACGTTCCGACACCCCGCCTGCGAGCGGACGGTCAAGGTCAGCCTGACGAGCAATCCCAGCCATCTCGAGGCGGTCAACCCCGTCCTCGAAGGGATCGTGCGGGCCAAGCAGGACCTGATCGACAAGGGCGAGCAGGGCTTCACCGTGATGCCGGTGCTGATGCACGGCGACTCCGCTTTTGCCGGGCAGGGCGTGGTAGCCGAAACCCTGAACCTGTCCCAGTTGCGCGGCTACCGCACCGGCGGGACCGTGCATCTCGTGGTGAACAACCAGGTCGGCTTCACGACGAGCCCCGCCGCCGCCCGGTCCAGCCTGTACTCCACCGACGTTGCCCGGATGATCCAGGCTCCGATCTTCCATGTGAACGGCGACGACCCCGAGGCCTGCGTGCGCGTCGCCCGGCTGGCCGTGGAGTACCGCCAATCCTTCCGCAAGGACGTCGTGGTCGACCTGGTCTGCTACCGGCGGCGCGGCCACAACGAGGGCGACGACCCGTCGATGACACAACCGCTGATGTACGACGTGATCGACAAGAAGCGCTCGGTCCGCAAGCTCTACACCGAGGCGCTGATCGGCCGAGGGGACCTCACGATCGCCGACGCCGAGGACGCCCTGCGCGACTACCAAGGCCAGCTCGAGCGGGTATTCGCCGAGACCCGGCACACCACGGGTGCCGCGAAGCCCGAACCGGTGATGGCCGAGACCTCGCAGGACTCCGTGCCCACCGCGATCACCGAGGAGACGATCAAGCGCATCGCGGACGCGCACGTCTCCCTCCCGGACGGGTTCACCGTGCATCCCCGGCTCAAGCGGCTGCTCGACCGGCGGGTGGCGATGGCCAGCTCCGGCGGCATCGACTGGTCCTTCGCCGAGATCCTGGCCTTCGGCTCGGCCCTGCTCGACGGCGTACCGGTCCGGCTGGCGGGGCAGGACAGCAGGCGCGGCACATTCGTCCAGCGCCACGCCGTGCTGATCGACCGCAGGACCGGCGCCGAGTACACGCCCGTCGCCAGCCTCGACGAGCAGCAGGCCCGGTTCTGGGCGTACGACTCGCTGCTCAGCGAGTACGCCGCGATGGGCTTCGAGTACGGCTACTCGGTGGCCAACCCCAAGGCGCTGGTGCTCTGGGAGGCGCAGTTCGGAGACTTCGCCGACGGCGCGCAGATCATCGTCGACGAGTTCATCTCCTCCGGCGAGGCCAAGTGGGGGCAGCGCTCCGGGGTGGTGCTGTTGCTGCCACACGGCAACGAAGGGCAGGGGCCGGACCACTCCAGCGGCCGGCTCGAGCGCTACCTGCAGATGTGCGCCGAGGACAACATGACGATCGCCAACTGCAGTACGCCGGCGAACTACTTCCACCTGCTGCGCCGGCAGGCCCTCGGGGTCACGCACCGCCCGCTGATCGCCTTCACCCCGAAGTCGCTGTTGCGGTTGCGCGCGGCGACATCCGGAGTCGACGAGTTCACGTCGGGAACCTTCCAGCCGGTGCTGGCCGACCCCGGTGTCGGCGGTGCCGCCGTCGACCCGACTGGCATCCGCCGGGTGCTCCTGTGCAGCGGCAAGGTCGCCTACGACCTGCTGGCGCATCGCAGCGACAACGGGATAACCGATGTCGGCGTGGTCCGACTCGAGCAGCTGTATCCCCTGAACGTCGCCGCATTGACCGGCGCGCTGTCGGCGTACCCCGAGGGCATCGAGTACGTGTGGGTGCAGGAGGAGCCGGCCAACATGGGCGCCTGGTCGTTCATGGCGCTGGCGCTGCCGGAGCACCTGCCGGGCCGGCCGACGCTGCGCCGGATCTCCAGGCGGACCTCGGCGAGCCCGGCCGCGGGATCGACGCGGGTGCATGAGAGCGAGCAGGCCGGCCTGGTCACGGCAGCGTTCGAGCACTGAATCCCGCGCGCGTGTACTTCACCGACCGCGGGATCGAGGAACTCGTCGAGCGTCGCGGCGGCGAGGAGGTCACCGTCGAGTGGCTGGCCGACCGGCTGCGGGACTTCGTCGACCTGAACTGGGCCCCCCGCAAGCCGCCGACCAGTCCGCTCCGGTGGTGTGCTCCCGATCGACGGCCTGCTCAAGCTGATTTCGAGGTCGCGATCGACCGGCTGGCCAGCTGGCTGGCTCGGGACGACGACCCGACGTGAGAGGCCCGATCCTGTCTCGGGTCGGCGTCGAACGCCGGAGCGGGTACGACGACGGCGCGTGGTACTGGCAGCTGCCGGCGATCGCGCAGCTGCGAGAGGAAGGTCTCGACCTTGCGCCGGTCACGGTCCTGGTCGGGGCGAACGGCAGCGGCACGTCCACTCTGGTGGAGGCGATAGCAGCGTCCTGGAAGCGCGGGCTGGCCTCCGCCGTACACCACTGGGGTCCGGACCCGAGCCGCGAGGACACCGACCTGTTTCGACATCTGTCCTTGGCGGACACCTGGCCCCGCGCGGACGGCGGCTGTTTTCTGCGGGCGGAGTCGATGCACGGGCACTTCGCGGAGCTGGACAACGCGGCACAGGAACTGCGGGCCTTTGAGAATCGCGAGCTGAACGCCCGGTCGCACGGCGAGAGCTTCCTGGCTTTTGTCGATTCGCGGCTCACCGAGCGCGGGTTGTGGGTCCTGGACGAACCCGAGTCGGCGCTGTCCTTCCGGTCCTGCCTGCGGCTGCTGTCCCTGCTCGACGCCCTTCGCGGGCAGGGCTCGCAGGTCCTGCTCGCGACGCACTCCCCTGTGCTGGCCGCGCTGCCCGGCGCCCTGCTCCTGGAGCTGGACGAAGCCGGCATGACCAGCCGGGAGTGGGCCGATCTGGAACTCGTGCGCGACTGGCAAGACTTCCTCGCCGCACCGGAGCGCTGGCTGCGGCACCTGTTCTGATCCTGGAGGGGACCACGATGGCGAAAACGCTCCAGCTGACCGTCGACTGCGCCGACCCGGGGCGGCTGACCCGGTTCTGGGCCACCGCCCTGGATTACCAGATCCAGCCGCCACCCGGGGGGTTCGAGTCCTGGAACGCGTATTGGCGCAGCGTCGGCGTACCGGAGGAGGAACTGGACGACGAGCGCGACGCCAGCGACTCGCTGATCGACCCGACCGGCGCCGGACCCCGGATCTGGTTCCAGGTCGTGCCGGAGGGCAAGCGGGGGAAGAACCGGCTGCACCTGGACATCACCGTCAGCGGCGGACGTTCGGTCCCGATCGAAACCCGCCGGCAGCGGATCGAGGCCGAAGCCGAGCGGTTGGTCGGGGAGGGCGCCACCCGCATGTACGTCGGCGAGCTGGAGGGCTTGGACCACTACGGCGTGACACTGCAGGATCCCGAGGGCAACGAGTTCTGCCTCAACTAG
>JACCTY010000023.1 GCA_013812145.1 Geodermatophilaceae bacterium
TGCTGATCTCCGAGTACGGCCAGTACGTCGTCAAGCCGGGGCAGGTGGCTGATCCGCAGAAGCTGATAGACCGGGCCGACATCATTGCCCAGGACGCAGCGTGGCTGGCCCGAGAGGGCACCATCTCAATGTGGCTGTATTGGGACGCCATGGGCGAGAAGGGCGACTGGCGGCTCAACGATGACGTGTCGCAGCAGGCCTGGCGAGACGTTGCCCAGAGCGGCCGGGAGAAATAGCGTTGCAATCTCCTCGCAGGGCGACGCGCGCTCGGACTAGGACGGTCCCTGGTTCGAGTCCGCCGTCGCCCTGCGGGCGGCCCGTTGATCGCGAGCCTGGGTGAAGATCCGCGAACGGGCCGGCAGTCCCTGCCTCGTGCGCAGGTACATCCACAGCACCGAGAGCAGTACGGCCACCGCAACCAGGATGACGACCATCATGACGTTGCTGGCGCCGAGCAGCTTGAGTGCCGACGCCAGGAGCACGACGGTCAGCGCCCTCCGGACGATGCCGTCTGGGGCGTGGGCCGACAGCCGTGCGCCGAGGTAGACGCCGGGCAGGCAGCCGATCAGCAGCGAGACCGTCAGGTTCAGTTCGAAGTCGCCGAAGAGAATGTGTCCGATCGCCGCCGAGATGACCAACGGAACGGCTTGCACGAGGTCGGTGCCGACCAGGCCGGCGGCCTTCATGGCCGGATACAGCGACAGCATCGCGATGATGATCAGAGAGCCGGAACCGACCGAGGTCATGCCGACGACCACCCCGCCGAGGGCGCCGACGGCGACTGTCGGCAGCGGGCGTGGGCGGATCACGACCTCGCCCGGCGGCTCCGGGGGCAAGGTTCCGGCTCGGCGTTTGGCCTTTGTCACCATCCGCAGATAGGAGCGGTAGACCAGGCCGGCCGCGGCGATGACCAGGGCCACCCCCAGCGCGAATTTTGTGACTTCCTGTACGTCGCCGCTTTCCCCGAGTTGCCGGGAGATCAGGACCCCGGCAAAGGCACAGGGAACCGAGCCGACGCACAGCCACCCCACGATGGGGAGGTAGACCGTGCCGCGGCGCAGGTGAACCAGTGCCCCGACCGGCTTCATCACCGCCGACACCACAAGGTCGTTGGAGACCGCGGCCAGCGGTGGGATACCGAAGAACAGCACGAGCACCGGCGTCATGAGTGCGCCGCCGCCCATCCCGGTCAATCCGACGACGATGCCGACGAAGAAGCCAGCCAGGGTCAGCAAGAGGTCCACCGAACCGCCTTTGGGGTCTCGAACTGCGCTCGCGCGGTTCCGCCGGATATCGAGGAGAAGGTGTGAACGTCAAATCCCGTTGAACCCGGTATTGACGACCAACAAAGTAGCTGAACCCTACCGGAGAAGCGAACCCCGTGCCGTCAGAACACCGGCGTACGCTCGATCGGCAACCCCGAAGCCGGCCGGATTCGGGGCTCTTGTGCTGTTTTCGGTGACTGACAGCCCCGGTCAGGAGGAGATCCCCGAATGAGCCTCACCGGCCTGCTCGACATCGTCGTGGCCGATCCAGCGGTGCGTGGCGCACTCGATTCGGCGGGTGTTCCGGTGCTGGAGCTGGCCGCACCGACCGCGCTGCGACCGTTCGTCGTCGCGGCGATGGCCACCGAGACAGCACGCGGGGGAGCCGGCCGGCCCGTGCTGGCTGTGACCGCGACCGGCCGGGAGGCGGAGGACCTCGTCAGCGCGCTGCACTGTTTCCTGCCACCGTCCTCCGTGGCGTTCTACCCCAGCTGGGAGACGCTGCCGCACGAGCGGTTGTCTCCCCGGGCCGACACCGTCGGGCGGCGCCTTGCCGTGCTGCGGCGGCTGGCGCACCCGCGAGCCGACGACGCCGCGACCGGCCCCCTTCGGGTGGTCGTTGCCGCCGTACGCAGCCTGCTGCAGCCGCAATTGCCGGGCCTCGGTGAGCTGGAGCCGGTCGTGCTGCGGCCGGGGGACGAAGTGGTCCTCGACGAGCTCGTCGAGCGGCTCGTGCTGATCGGCTACGCGCGGATAGATCTGGTGGAAAAGCGTGGGGAGTTCGCCGTTCGCGGCGGCATCGTCGACGTGTTCCCGCCGACCGAGGAGCACCCCGTCCGGGTCGAGTTCTGGGGCGACACGGTCGAGGAGGTGCGTTGGTTCAAGGTGGCCGACCAGCGCTCCCTGGAGATGGTCGAGACCGGCCTGTGGGCGCCCCCCTGTCGGGAGCTGCTGCTGACCCCGGAGATCCGGGCGCGGGCAGCAGAGTTGGCGAAGCGGCACCCGGAGCTGGCCGAGATGCTCGACCGGATCGCGGACGGTACGCCGGTCGAGGGGATGGAGTCGCTGATCCCGCTGCTCGTCGAGGGGACCGAGCTGCGGCTGCTGCCGGCGGAAATGCCGGCCGGCACGCACCTGATCGTCTGTGACCCGGAGCGGGTGCGTACGCGGGCGGCGGAGCTGGTCCGGACCAGCGAGGAGTTCCTCGAGGCATCCTGGGCCAGCGCGGCGGTCGGCGGGGGAGCGCCGATCGACTTGGGCGCTGCGGCGTACCGGTCCCTGGAGGAGATGCGCGGCACGGTGGCGGCGGCCGGACTGCCGTGGTGGACGGTCTCGCCGTTCGGGGTGGACGACGAGCTGGAAGCGACGGCGCTCACGGTGAGCATGTTGGCCGCGCCGAGCTATCACGGCGACACGGACAAGGCGATCGAGGATCTGCGGTCCTGGACGCACGACGGCTGGCGGGTGGCGCTCGTCTTCGAGGGGCACGGTACGGCGCAGCGCGCGGTCGAGCGGCTGGGTCAGGCCGACGTCCCCGCCCGGCTCGTCCCGGACATCCGCGGCACTCCCGAGCCGGGCGTGGTCCAGGTCACGACCGGACGCCTGGAGCACGGATTCACCAGCGAGCCGCTGAAAGTGGCGGTGCTCAGCGAATCCGACCTGACCGGCCAACGTGGACAGTCCACTAAGGACATGCGCCGGATGCCGTCGCGGCGGCGAAACGCCGTTGATCCGCTGCAGTTGCGGCCCGGCGATCTCGTCGTCCACGAGCAGCACGGCGTCGGGCGGTACGTCGAGATGGTGCGCCGGACGATCAACGGGGGCGAGCGGGAGTACCTGACGCTCGACTACGCGCCGGCCCGGCGTGGTCAGCCGCCCGACCGGCTGTTCGTTCCGACCGACGCGCTTGACCAGATCACGAGATACGTCGGCGGCGAGAACCCCTCCCTGCACCGGCTCGGCGGCTCGGACTGGCAAAAGGCAAAGGGCCGCGCCCGCAAGGCGGTCAAGGAGATCGCCGCCGAGCTGATCCGGTTGTATTCCGCGCGGATGGCCCAGCCCGGGTTTCAGTTCAGCCCGGACACCCCCTGGCAGCGCGAGCTGGAGGACGCCTTCCCGTACGTCGAGACGCCGGACCAGCAAGAGGCGATCAACGAGGTCAAGGCGGACATGGAGAAGCCGATCCCGATGGACC
>JACCTY010000029.1 GCA_013812145.1 Geodermatophilaceae bacterium
CGCCCCACTCGTCCGGCTCGTCGGCCGGGTGCTCGTCGTAGGCGGCGTAGCTCGCGTCCACCTCGGCAGATCGGTGACGAACGAGAAATGCTCCGAGGGCCTCATCAATAAGGGCGGCGTCGGTGCCTCCCGGACGCACGCTCCGCGCACTGTCAAGGAGCTCCGGATCCACGGTCGTACTCAATCGTGTGCGGTTCATGCCATCAGCATGCCACTCTAGCAATGAGGAGCGTCCGGTAGAGGATCGATCAGCGGGGACCAGTTGCTCTTCTCGGGCGTCAATAGTTGCTGAGCTCGACAAGGTTTCCGTCGGGATCGCGGAAGTACACGCTCATGATGGGGCCGGTGGCGCCGGTCCGATGCACGGGCCCTTCCTCGACCGAAACGCCACACTCGGCGAGGTGCGCGAGCACTGCATCGAGGGAGTCGACGCTGATCATGCAGAGGTCGGCGCTCCCCGGGGTAGGTTCGGCGGCCTTCGGCTCGAACTCATGGCCGACTTGGTGCAGGTTGATCTTGCTGGTGCCGAACGTCAGTGCCCGCCGACCGCTCCCGAAGGAGACCGGATCCATGCCGAGCACGCGACTGTAGAAGTCGACGGTGCGGTCGACATCGGCCACAGTGAGCACGAGGTGGTCAAGCCGGTCGATGCGCAACGGAGGCCTCCGAGGTCGTTGAGGGGGCGAGGGCAGCGGCGCGCGTTCTCGCCGCCGACTGAGCAGGTGACGGGCTGGGCTGAAGTCTCCCATCATCCACATCGACGCCTCGCGCACGAATCCGTAAGCGGGAGCCCATCGGACGCGTGTCGCCAGTTCTGCACCATCCCCGGCGACCGGTCTGAGCCGTGTCAGCTGAAGATCCTTGGCCGGCGTTAGAGGACGGTGAAGCCGTTCGGCAGACCACCGCGTCCGGTCGCCGCTCGAAGCAGGGGTCCGGCCCGACCAGCTCGAGCAGCAAGCTCTCCAACCTAGGAGAGGCTCTCCACCCCGGCGGCCTGAGGCACCTCGAACTGCTCACCCAGGGCGGTGGCGAGGTCGCAGGTGTGCACGAAGATGCGCATCGGCAAGTAGTCGGCCAGCCGCATGCCACCGACGGGCGTGGCCACTAGGTCATCCTCCGAGGCGGCGCGAACCCGGGCCCGCACCCGATCGGCGATGGCGCCGATCGCCTGGGGGACCTCGTCGCCCAGGACGGTTCCAGCGTCGCGTCCCCGCTGGGCCACCGCCGCGGGGTCCCCGACCGAGGCGAGGCTCAGCCGAAAGTAGTCGACCGGGGAGGTCACCTCAACCGCGGCGACCGGCTTGCCCAGGTAGGTCTCGACGGTCAGCAGCGCCCGGCTGGTGTGGCCGACGAGGTCGCGCACCGTCCACTCATCGAGAGCGGTTTCTTCCCACCGGCCACGTCCCTTGGCTGCGGTGCTGACGAACCAGGCCGCAGCCTGGTCGAAGGCCTCACGGGTCTTGGGCCACGAAGCGGACGACATGACTGGGCATCGTACGTGAGAAGCCGGGCTCCCGTCTCAGGCTGAATCCGTCGCGACGCCGGCACGTGCGTCCCGAAACCCGATCCGCCAGCGGGCGCGTGCCGCGGCAGCCGTCGATGAACGCGACCTGCGGGTGTCCGTGTCGCTATCGGTAGACGTCGCTGCGCCTGTCGATGTGCACGATCTTTATCACGCGGGTGTCCTCGACGATGGCGTAGATGACGCGGTAGTCGCCGCGGCGGGCAGAGTGCAGGCCACACAATTCATCACGGAGAGAACCCCCGACCCGTCGGGGGTTCTCGACGAGTGGGCCAAAGATGAACTCGACGCATGCCGTCGCGATCTTTTCCGGTAGTCGCTGTAGGTCACGCGCGGCGCGGGCGGTAAGCCGAATCTGGTACGGCTCGGTCACGCGACTCCGTAGCGGGCCTTGATTTCGGCGTTGTCGGCGAATCGACCGGATGCGGCGTCGGCCTGACCCTCCCGGATCGCCTGCGCGGCACCGGGGGTGCCAAGGATCTCCAGTGTTTCCTCGATGGAGGCGAGGTCATCCGCGGAGATCAGTACGGCGGCCGGGCGGCCATGTCGGGTGATGGTGACCCGTTCGTGGGTGCGCTCGACATCGGCGACGTACTCGGAGAGCCGGTCACGGACCTCGCCCAGCGGTACAGCAGCCATACCGTCATCGTAGCCAGAACTATGGGCAAAGACCACTGCCCGTGTTTTGCCACGGATAGGCCATACAGCGCCGTGCCTGTACTCGAGGATGAGCATCAACCGGCTCAAAGCGCCGAGGGGCAACGCGGTATCGCAACCGCCATGTCCGGGCTTGGGGTCACCGCCTGCGCGGTCGGCGGCCAACAGCTCCAGTTCTGCAACCGTCGACAGCTCATCGGCCGCGCGTCGGAGTAGTAGCGCGACTGCGCTGGCTCTCCTCCACTGGCCTGTCCCCACTAGAGGATCTTGGGTGTGACGGGCAGGTCAGAGGTAGCGCGCAGGGTCGAAGGCGGCGAGGGGGATGATCCGTAGGCGGACGTTGAACAACGGGCGGCCAACCGGGTCGGTCGGGTCGTGCACGGAGCCGCCGATGCTGAGCTTGACCTGCCGGCGGGTGAGGTCGTCGATGATCTCGCGGGCAGCGAGCGGGCGAGGCGATCTAGCTTGGTGACGACCAGGGTGTCTCCGTCGCGGCATGCCGCCATCGCTTCGCGCAGCCCGGGTCGCTCGCGGTTGGTGCCAGTCAGCCCGTGGTCGACGTAGATCCGTTCAGGTGCGACTCCGAGGCTAGCGGGACCGTCCTGCTGCGCGGTGAGATCCTGCTCGTCGGTGGAGACGCGGGCGTAGCCGATCATCAAAGCGGTCTTGCTGTCCTCCTGCAGCCGGACACCGTGCCGGTTCGGCGGCGGCCACGCAGCGCACCGCTCCGGGGCAAGCGGGGTAGGCAAGGCTGACGTCTGATCCGGCTCAGGCCTCGTGCGATGCATGTCGAGACCACCGCGGGGCAGTAGTTCCTCCAGACCACCTGGTTGCCGCAGCGGGCCGCCTGAAGGAACTTCGTCGCCAGCGGCCTGCGCCACCGCGGCTTCGATCGCGGCCAAGTCGTTGAGAGCGTCCTCGGTCCAGTTGGCGATGGCGACGAATCCGGCTGGGTACCCGAGACGCGCACCATGTCGAAGAGGGCGTCGAGATCGTGGACGGCGAACTGCAGGGCGTTGAACGCTGTCACGGCGTCGAACTCGCAGTCGCGCCAGGAGAGGTGCTCGGCCGAACCGAGTCGTATGTCGGCGCTGGTCACGCGGGAACGGGTGGCATCGACCATGCTGACGGCCGGATCGATGCCAGCGGTAGAGGCACCGAGCTGGTCGGTGTGGGCGAGGAAGTCCCGCTTCCGCATCCCACGTCGAGCACCCGGGAGCCTGCGTCGATCTCGGTAGCGGCAATGACAGTGCGCCAGGCCGGCAGCGCTGGGTCGCCCCACAAGTTGGCCCATCCTGCTGCGACGGCGGACCAGCGGTCCGGGTCCGCGCCGTCCGTCAGGGCGCTACCGAGGCCCACATACGAGCGCGGCCGGCGGCCGGCCGTTCAGCACGCGACGGCGGGGAAACGACCGGTGAGGCGGTCAACCCCGGCTCCAGCGAGGTGGGTGAGCCCGGCTGACCGTCCGGTCGCGACCAGCAGCAGGTCGTCCGTCGTCCCGCGCACCTCCTCCGACCCCTCTCCCAGCGTCGCTCCTGTGTCGGTGGCGACGAGTCTGAGCTGGGCGAGGCCGGCGGGTGCGCCGAAGAACGGGTTCGTCGCCACGTACGCCAGTGCCGCGGCCGCAGCTTCGGTGTCCTGTCCGTGGACGAGGACGTCGACCAGCGGATCCATCGGACCACTGCCGGGAGACAGCCCCCTCACCCCGGCTGAAGGCCACCATCGCCCCGTCCGTCGAGAACGCCGGCTCCGAAACGTCGCTGTCGGTGAATTGGCCGAGCGGCTCAAGGTCGGCGCCCAGGAGATACACCGCCCCCTCGCCGCCTTCGTAGTGATATCCCAGAAGGGCCGCGCACGGGGTCCCCTCACCCAGCGGAGCGCTGCAACCGGTCACCGCCACCGTCGCCGCCGCCGCGACGCACAAACCGGAGCGTCCGACCCGCCGCATCCTTCCAAGATAGCCAGCATGCGGCCCTGCGGCTCGAGAAGCTCATCCAACGGCGGATGGCTGACTCAGGAGCACCGCCCGCGCCCGAGCATGCCGCAGACACCTCACGCCTGGACTCCAGGGCGTTCGTCCTACGGCGCGTAGAACCACTCCTCGAACCGGGCTATCCGCCCGTTTGACAAGCACGAGGCCTGGAGCGCGGATCGATGCTCTACCGGTCCGGGGAATCCTCCTGAGCTTCGACCCCCGGCATGACGACCGGGAGACCCACCTCGGAGGCCGCCTTGGCCAGCCGTTCGTCGTAGGTGACCAGCGCCGTGACGGCCGCCCCCGCTGTTGACGCGATGCTGTGCGCGGTGGCGAGATGGAGGGCATCGAGACTGCGCAGCAACGGATCTGGGTAGCCGGCCGCCTTCGCTCGCACGCTGCCGGTGATCTTCACCAGGTCGAGGCTGTCGAGCACGGTGGGAACGTGCTCGAGCCGATCAGGAGCGTGCCTGCGCACGGCTCGACTGACCTCCACCTCGGCCAGGACGGAGGCGACCAGCAACGCCGGCATCTCAACGGCAAGCCAGCCACGCAACTCGTCGGTGTGCTCCTCCACATGGACCAACTTCACGAGCGCGGACGAGTCGAGGTAGATCACAATCGCTCGGCGCGGTCGGCGACGATCTGGTCGGACAGATTGCGGTCGCTGCCCGATCCGGACGGCAACCGGTCCAGAGGAAGCGAGTGGCGCGCCGGACGCACCTCACCACGCTCGATCAGCGCGGCGAGCGGGTGCGGCGAGACTGGTGCCAGACGCGCGATCGGCACGCCGTTCCGGGTGATCTCCACCGCTTCGCCGCGTTCGACCGACGCCAACACGCCGGCGGTGTCGTGGTTGAGTTCTCGCACCGCGACCTGACGCATGTCAGCAGCGTACTACGAACGGTACTACAATGCCCGGTTCAGGTCCGGACCGGTCAGCCGGAGGCCTGCTCCGGTTTCGCCGCCGTCCGGGCGCGCTGCTGGTCGCGGCGCTCGACGAACCGCGCCGCCTGCTCGTCCAGGCCCTTCAAGAACACGGCGAGCTCGTCGCGGGCGCGGGCACCGTCGCCGCTGAAGTCGTCGCGCTCGAAGATGTCCCAGTGCCGCAAGATCGGCATG
The DNA here is from genome assembly GCA_013812145.1 of Geodermatophilaceae bacterium. Taxonomy (GTDB): domain Bacteria; phylum Actinomycetota; class Actinomycetes; order Mycobacteriales; family Geodermatophilaceae; genus JACCTY01. The sequence continues at coordinate 5,277 of JACCTY010000029.1, forward strand.
ATGACCTCGTCGTGGTGCAGCCGCTGGTCGTAGATGCCGGCCTTGGCGATGGTGACCGCGTTGCGGGTGAACCCGGCCATGTTCGCGCCGGGCATGGAGAAGTTCATCACCTCGTTCGCGACCGCCTTCATCGCATCGTTCGGCGCCCGGTCCAGCGCCGCCGCGACGATGTTCCGGTAGAAGACCATGTGCAGGTTCTCGTCGGTCGCGATCCGCGACAGCAGCTGCTCGGCGATCGGGCACCCGGTCGCCTTGCCGGTGTTGCGGTGGGACACCCGGGTCGCCAGCTCCTGGAAGGAGACGTATACGACGGCCTCGAGGGCGGTCTTGTCACCGGAGTCGTAACCCGCGGTCATGTAGTCCATCCGGGCCCGCTCCAGCTCGACCGGGTCGACCCCGCGCGTCACCACGAGGTAGTCGCGCAACGCAATGGCGTGCCTGCCCTCCTCCGCGGTCCACCGGCCCACCCATGTGCCCCAGGCACCGTCCCGCCCGAACCGGGTGGCGATTTCCCGGTGGTACGACGGGAGATTGTCCTCGGTCAGCAGGTTCGTGATCATGGCGACCTTGGCCACCGGGTCGAGCCGGGACTGCTCCGGCGCCCAGTTCTCGCCGCCCAGGAAAGCGAAGTCGCGGCCTTCGCTCCACGGAACGTAATCGTGCGGGTGCCACTCCTTGGCCAGCCCGAAGTGGCGCTCCAGGTTCTGGGCGACGACGGGCTCCAGTTCGTACAGCAGGGCGGTGTCAGCGGGTGTGGGGCTCACGACTCTCCACTCGACGGCAGGTTACGGTCACGTAGGTTACGTTACCGTAGCCGTTCACGGGCGCCATGGGGCCGGTTCAGTCGGGCAACCCGAGCAGCCCCTCGGCGACGTCCGCCAGCGTGTCGCCGGTGATGTCCGCCGGCACGTAGAGGGTCGACACGGCGCCTTCAAGCCTCGACACCCACCCGGTGCTGAGCCCGGCCGTCCGGGCGCCGTGGCAGTCCCACGCGTGCGCCGCGACCAGGGCCATCCGTGCCGGTTCGACCCCGCATACCGCACAGGCATAGAGGTACGGTGCCCGCGCCGGCTTGAATGACCTGACCGTCTCGCCGGTGATGACGTGCTCGACGTAGCGGTCCAAGCCTGTCCGGCTGAGCATCGCCGTCGCGGTCGAAGCCGGCCCATGGGTGAGTGCCACGATCCTGATCCCGGCTGCATGGAGCCGCTCGAATGCCGGCTCGACGTCCGGCTGCGGCGGCAACTCGGCGAAGGCGGCCAGCACATGAGCGATCTGGTCGCCGGAAAGGGCGGTGCTCTGCTGTAGCGCCGCCCGAGCGACGTCGCGGAAGGGTCGCCATTGATCGAGGGTGGCCAGCACGAAGCAGTGCTGCAGCGTTCGGGCGAAGAAGAGTTCGAGCGTCCCGGGCGGTTCCCCTGCCGCCACCAGCCGATCCCGCACCGGCTCCAGGGACACGATCGTCTCGTTCACGTCGAACGCGACCACATAGGGCCGCAGTGCGGTTGGCATGTCGCCATCCTCGTCCGCCGCCTAGGGTGGCGCTATGCGGACCATCGACTGGGTCGACGGATGCCCGCTGATCATCGACCAGACGCTGCTGCCGGACGACGTGCACTTCATATCACTGTCCACAGTGGAGGAAGTCGTCACCGCGATCCGGCGGCTGGCCGTGCGCGGCGCCCCGGCGCTCGGCGTCGCCGGCGCGATGGGCGTCGCGCTGGCCGCTCGGCTCGGAGGAGATGTCGACGACGCGGTACGCAGGATCCGCAGCGCCAGGCCGACAGCCGTCAACCTGGCGTGGGGCGTCGACCGGGCGGCGGCGCACCTTGCCGAGGGTCCCGCTGCCGTGCTGGCCGAGGCGCTGGCGATCCGCGACGCGGAACTCATCGCGTCGCACGAGATGGGCCGCCGTGGCGCGGACCTGCTGCAGGAACTGGCCGGCGAGCGGATGCGAATCCTGACGCACTGCAACACCGGCGGTCTGGCGACAGTGGAGTACGGCACCGCGCTCGCCGCCGTACGCAGCCTGCATGAACGCGGCGGTCTGGCCGAGGTCCTGGTGTCCGAGACTCGCCCGCTGCTGCAGGGTGCCCGACTGACGACTTGGGAACTCCGCGAGAGCGGTGTCGCGCACCGGCTGATCGCGGACTCGGCTGGACCGTATTTGATGGCTCAGGGACTCGTCGACGCGGTCGTGCTCGGCGCGGACCGGATCTGCGCAAACGGCGACGTGGTCAACAAGATCGGCACGTATGCACACGCCTTGGGTGCACAGGCCGCGGGCATCCCGTTCGTCGTGGTAGCACCCGAGTCCACTGTGGACTGTGAGACGAAGAGCGGTGCCGACGTCGACATCGAGGACCGTGATGCCAACGAGTTGTCGGGATTCGGGGGCCGTCGTACGGCGCCCAGCGGCACCGTGACCCTCAACCCGGCCTTTGACGTCACGCCCCACACGCTGGTCACGGCGATCGTGACCGACACCCGAGTCATCCGGATCGACCGTGGCGACCGCCCATGACCCGGCCGCTCGAAGTGACCGCGAGGCGATATCGGGCCGGGGCGGTGGTGCTCGGCGACCGTGCGGGGACCGTGCTCCGTGACGCCGTACTGGATGTCGCCGAGGGACGCATCACCTGGATCGGACCGGTGGCTGACGCGCCGCCGTCGAATGCGCCGGAGACCCGGCTGCCCGGGCTGATCAGCCCGGGTCTGCTGAACGCGCACTGCCACTCGCCCATGACGCTGTTTCGGGGAATCGGGGAGGGGCTGCCGCTGAACCGCTGGCTGAGCGAGGTCATGTGGCCGCGGGAAGGCCGGCTCACCGCCGACGACGTGCGCGCGGCCATGCGGTTGGCCAGCGCCGAGATGCTGCGCCACGGGATCACGACGAGCGTCGAGATGTACATGTACGCCGACGCTGTGGTCGAAGCCGTGCGCGAATCGGGCGCACGGGCAGTGGTGATGTCACCTCTGCTGGCGGCGCCGGGCTGGGAACACCTTGGGACGCTCGACGAGCAGCTGGAGCGGGCCGTCCGCCACGCCGACAGCGTCGGCAAGGATCCGTACGTCGAGGTCGGCATCGGGCCGCATGCGGCGTACACCGTCCCGTTGGACATCCTGCGCAGGGCGGCAGAGCTGACCCGCGAGCACCGGATGCTGCTGCACATCCACGTCGCTGAGACGCAGGGCGAGGCGGCCGAGTTGGAGGACGAGCACGGCGCCTCGGTACCGCGGATCCTGGCCGACCACGGCATTCTCGGCGGCCGGATGCTGGCCGCGCACTGCGTCTGGATGAGCGACGCCGACCTCGACGTGTGGGCCGAACACGACGTGAGCGTGGCGCACTGCCCGCAGAGCAACGCCAAGCTCGCCGCCGGGATCGCCCCGCTGACCGGGATGCTGGAGCGCGGCATCAGGGTCGGCCTGGGCACCGACGGCCCGGCGTCGAACAACAACCTCGATCTGTGGGAGGAGATTCGGCTGGCCGCCCAGCTGGCCCGACTGCGGGCGCTGGATCCGAACGCGCTGTCCGCCGCCGATGCATTCTGGCTGGCCACCGGGGGCGGCGCGGCGGCGCTCGGCCGCGACGACATCGGGCTGCTCGAGCCCGGCCGGTGGGCCGACTTCTGTCAGATCGACACCGACGACGTGGCATTCATCCCGGTCGAGAGCGGCGCCGACCTGCTCACCCATCTGGTGTGGTCGGCCGGCTCGCAGCACGTCCGCGACACCTGGGTAGCCGGACGGCAGGTGGTCGCCGACGGGGTGTGCCTGACCGTCGACGAGCCCGAAGCCCGGACCGAGGTGCGCAAGCGGGCAGCTCGGCTGGGCCAGGCCTAGTGGACGCCGCCCAGCTGGCCGCCCGGCTCCAGCTCAGCCCGCTGCCGGGCGAGGGTGGCCTGTTCCGCCGGACGTACGCCGACGAGCGCTCCAGCGCGATCCTTTACCTGCTGGCCGGCACGGACTTCTCCGCGCTGCATCGCCTGCCGGGTCCCGAACTGTGGCACTTCCACGCCGGCGCCCCGCTGGAGATGCTGCTGCTGCACCCTGACGGTAGTGCTCAGACCGCAGTTCTGGACCCGCTCCAGCGGCCGCAGCTGGTCGTCCCCGGTGGCGTCTGGCAGGGCGCCACGTCGACCGGCGACTGGTCATTGGTGGGTACGACGATGGCCCCGCCGTACCGTGATGAGGACTTCGAGCTGGGCGACCGCACCGAACTCACCCACCGTTGGCCGGCGCACGCCGACCACATCCGGAGGCTCACCCGATGACTGACGACGAGATCGGCGGGAAGGGAGGGGCTGAGGCGCGGTGAGGTGACTCAGCTGTCGCGCTGGCCCCACTTCGAGCCGTAGGCTGTCAGCAGATCGAGGTACGGGACCGCGTCAAAGGCTTCCGGACCCAGCACGCCGGTCCCGCTCCAGGTACCCGCGGCCATCAGCTCCAGCGCCACGACCGGGTTGACCGCGGTCTGCCAGACCACGGCCTGGGCGCCGTACTCGGCCATCGACCACTCGTTGTCGACCACGTGATACAGGTAGGTCTCCCGTGGTGAACCGTCCACCCCGACACCGGTGACCCAGGTGCCCGCGCAGGTCTTGCCACGCATCCGGTCACCCAGCGTCGCAGGGTTCGGCAGGCACGCGGCAATCACGTCACGCGGCGAGACCTCGGCCGCCCCGACCCGGACCGCTGTGGTCGAGTCCAGCCCGAGCTTGTGCAGCGTCTGCAGCACTCCGATGAACTCCTCGCCCAACCCGTACTTGAAGGTGACCCGCTGGGTGTCGACCCAGCGCGGGACCAGCAGTACCTCCTCGTGCTCGACGTTCACGCACTCGACCGCTCCGATGCCCTCGGGAAACTCGAAGGTCTCCGGCTCGCTGAACCGCTCCGTGGTGAACCAACCGCGGCTACGTTCCCAGATCACCGGCGGATTGAGGCACTCCTCGATCGTGGTCCAGATCGAGAACGTCGGAGCGAAGTCGTAGCCTTCGACGGTCAGGTTCGCGCCGTCTCGGATGCCGACCTCCTCGATGGAGGAGAAGAGGTGGTCGGCGGCGTACCGCGCGAAGACGTCGGACAGCCCCGGCTCCACCCCGATGCCCACCAGGGCGAGCCGCTCGGCCGCCTCCCAGTCGGCGGCAAGCGCGAACTGCTCGTCGCCCAGCTTGACGCCACACTCGGCGTACGGCCGGTCCGGATGCGGCCTCGACAGCGACATCGCCATGTCCAGGTAGTGGACCTGACAGGTGAGGGCGGCGGAGAACAGTGGCATGACGAAGCGCGGGTCGGTGGCGTTCATCAGCACGTCGCAGCGGTGCTTCGTGAGCAGCGCCCCCACGGCGGCGGAGTCGGATGCATCGACCTGGACGGCCAGGAACCGATCGTCCGCGACGCGCTCGACGGCACGCCGGGCCCGGCCCTCGTCGTAGTCGGCGACCACCATCGCCTCGAAGAAGTCCCGGCGGGCGGCAATCGCGGTGATGGCGCCGCCGACTCCGCCGGCACCGACGAGAAGCACTCTCATACCGACCTCCACACGACGAGTTCCGCAGCAGAGTAGCGACATCTGTGCGGTAACCTCCGTCGGCAGCGGGGGAAGCTGCGATAATCGTCGTAGCCACGTTTGACGGAGGACACTGCCGATGGCCGCCGAGGCACATGAACGAACGAGCGACGGATACACCCCGGACAAGGGGCTGAAGCCGGGTGCGCTGGGTCTGGCATCGAGCGTCGTCATCGGGATGTCGTCCACCGCGCCGGCGTACAGCCTGGCGGCGACGCTCGGCTTCGTCGTGATCGTGGTGGGCGTCAAGGCGCCGGCGATCATGCTGCTGGCGTTCATCCCGATGTACTTCATCGCGGTTGCGTATGCCGAATTGAACAAGCGCGAACCCGACTGCGGTACGACGTTCACCTGGGCCACCCGCGCCTTTGGCCCGCGGGCGGGCTGGATGGGCGGCTGGGGCATCATCGCCGCCGACGTCATCGTGATGTCCAACCTGGCCCAGATCGCCGGTATCTACGGCTTCCTGCTGGTGGGCGCGGACGGGCTGGCCGAGAGCACGTTCTGGACCACGGTCGCCGGCGTCGCCTGGATCGCGGTGATGACCTACATCTGCTACCGCGGCATAGAGGTCTCGGCCCGCATGCAGTACGGCCTGCTCGGCATCGAGCTGATCGTCCTCGCCGCCTTCGCCATCTACGCGCTGGTCAAGGTCTACGCCGGTACGGCGCCGGAGGGCTCGCTCACGCCGAGCCTGTCCTGGCTGTGGCCCTCGGGGATGTCCGTCGCCGAACTCACCGAGGCGCTGCTGCTCGCCATCTTCATCTACTGGGGCTGGGACACCGCGGTCGCGGTCAACGAGGAGACCAAGGACCCGGACCGGATCCCGGGACGGGCGGCGGTCATCTCGACGGTGCTGCTGCTGGCGACGTACGCCATCGTCAGCATCGCGACCGTCGCGTTCGCGGGCACCGGGGAGGAAGGCATCGGCCTGGGCAACGAGGAGAACGCCGAAGACGTCTTCAACGCCCTCGGTGAGACCGTCTTCGGCGACGACCTGTTCGGGTCCATCTTCGCCGCGTTGCTCATCATCTCGGTACTGACGTCGGCATCGGCGTCAACGCAGACCACCATCCTGCCCACCGCACGAGCGGGGCTGTCGATGGGTGCGTATCGCGCACTGCCGGTCAGCTTCGCGAGGGTGCACCCGCGCTACCTGACCCCGACGGTTTCCACGCTGTGGATGGGTGCGCTGTCCATCATCTTCTACGTCGGTCTCACGCTGGTCAGCGAGAACGTGCTGCAGGACTCGATCCTCGCCGTCGGCCTGATG
>JACCTY010000033.1 GCA_013812145.1 Geodermatophilaceae bacterium
CCTCCATCGAGCTGGCGGCGGTGATCCGCGGGGGCAGCCGCGTCGGCCGGCGACGGCTGCCCCCACGGTGACCGGTTACTGGACGAGCGAGTACGAGTCGGAGTTCCACAGCGGGCCGGCGTTGGTGGCGTTCGGCACGATGCCTTCGTACTCGCTGCTCCACGCCGTGAAGTCCGGCTTCTGGTACAGCGGGATCGTCGCCAGCTCCTCCCACAGAATGGTGTCGGCGTCGTTTGCCAGCTGAGCAGCGGTGTCGGGGTCCACCTCGACGGCGAGCTGACCCAGCAGGTCGTCGACCTCAGCGTTCGTGACACCGGCGTAGTTCTGCCCGCCGCCGGTCTCGTACAGCGAGACGTTGCCCGAGACGTACGGCGAGGACACCCACGCGAACAGGGCGATTTCAAAGCCGCGAGCCTCCAGGCTGGTCGGTGAGTCAGGTCCCTCGAAGATGTCCGGGTCGAGGAACTTCTCGATCGCGAACCCCGCCTCGGCAACCTGCGCGGAGGCCAGGTCGATCGTCTGCTCCCGCAGCGGGTTGTTCTGCGTTGTCGACATCTTCAACGCCAGCGGCCCGTCCTGCGGGTGCGTCGCGACGCCGTCGGGGCCGATCGTGTAGCCCACGCCCTCCAGCAGCGCGATCGCACCCTCGATGTCCTGCGCGTTGTACTCCGCGGGAGCGGTGTCGGCGTACTCCGGCTGGTTGTTGACGTAAAACCGGTTGTTCAACACCTGCGCCCGGTCGTCGAACGCCCCCACCGTTGAGGCCACCAGTTCGGGCCGGTTCAGCGCTAGCCCGAGGGCCTGACGCACCTCGGGCTTGGCCAGGTGCACGTTCGCCGTGTTCATGTCGAAGTGCTCGAAGGACAATCCGAACGTGATCTCGCTGGTCACGTTCGGCTCGAGGTCCTGGATCTGGCCGACCAGGTCCAGCTGCGGCTGCGGCTGGACGAGCTGCACATCACCGGCCTGGACAGCCGCGACGACCACGCTCGTTTCGTCGCCGATCGTCTGGTAGATCAACCCGTCCAACAGCGGGCCCTCGCCGTACCACTGCGGGTTCGGCGTCAACGTGATCACCTGCTGGCCGACATCGATGTTCTCGGCCTTGAGCTGCCACGGGCCACCGGAGATGTCCTCGGGGATTCCGTCAGCGATCGGCCAACCCGCGGTCGTGGACTCGCAGTTCGCGGCATCGTCACCCTGGTCCAGCAAGTGCGCCGGGAACAGGGTGAACAGCTGCTTCCAGTCCGGGAAGGGCGAGCCAAAGGTCACCGTGACCGTCCTACCCTCGTCGCTGCCTTCCACCGACTCGATCAGGTCAAATCCGGTGGTGCCGAGGAGCGACCCGCAGCCGCCGTCGGCCGGATCGGAGGAGCGTTGCAGCCGCCAGACGAAGTTGAAGTCGTCGGCGGTGATCGGGGTACCGTCGCTCCAGACCGCGTCGGGATTGATCTCGTACGTGACGACCTGACCGGTGCCGGTCTCCTCGAGCTTCGGCTCGGAAGCCATCAGATCCTCGTCCAGGCCGATGCTGAAGTCTGGCATGGTGATGAACGGGGACGGGAAGATCCTGATCAGCAGGTTCGCCGTGGCCGTGGAGTTGCCCGCGCGATCAGCGGGTACAGATTCTCCGGAAACGCCGTCCCCTCACCGAATATCAGCTGACCGTTCCGCTCCCCGCCCGCGGTCGTCGGTTGACCACCGCCACCGCCACCGCAGGCGGCCAACACCACCGCCAGCGCGGCAATCGATGCGGTGATGGTGACTGTGCGCCTCGTCGCTTTCATGGTGCTGCGCCTCCTTGATCTCGGTGGCGGATGGGAGCCCAATGACCGGCCCCGAGCAGCTCGAACGTAGGGAGGAAAGCAGCCCGCGCGAGCGCGCGCGGCCAATCGTGACGGGCAGGAGACCGAAGCTTGACCGGTCCGCGACTGACGGAATCGCCCTGTTACCGGCGGGTTATCCGCCCGTGATGCGACGAGCCACCGGAGGTCAGCCGGGCTTCGGCGTCGAGGGTGGCGTACATGGCCCTGGACGCCTCGGTGGCGGTGACTGCGGCGGTCGCCGCCACCACCAGCTGGGCGACCGTTATCCCCAGCCAGCCGGCCGCGGCCATGATGTGCGTGACGAGCACCAGCCTCCGCTGCGGACCGGACAGGTACCGGCCGCCGGGGCGCCTGCGGACTACCGGGATCTGCGTAGTCAGCTGCCGGCTTTGGCCCGCCGGCTGCGTTGCTTGTCGCGCTGGTGCCCAGCCAGCACCACCTTGCGCATCCGCACGGTCGCGGGGGTGACCTCGACACATTCGTCCTCGCGGCAGAACTCCAGCGCCTGCTCGAGTGACAGCAGCCGATGCGGGATCAGCGGCACGAGGACGTCCCCGGAGGACTGACGCATGTTCGTCAGCTTCTTCTCCTTGGTCGGGTTGACGTCCATGTCGTCCGAGCGGGAGTTCTCGCCGACGATCATCCCCTCGTAGACCTCCGTGCCCGGACCGACGAACATCGTCCCGCGTTCTTGCAGATTGGCCAGCGCGAAGCCGGTAGTCGGGCCCTTTCGGTCGGCCACCAGGGAACCCGTTGGCCGGGTCCGCAGCTCACCGTGCCACGGCTCGTACCGCTCGTGGACGTGGTGCAGCAGTCCGGTGCCGCGGGTCTCGGTGAGGAACTCGGTGCGGAATCCGATCAACCCACGAGCCGGCACGACGTACTCCATTCGCAGCCAGCCGCTGCCGTGATCGACCATCTGCTCCAGCCGACCCTTGCGAAGTGCGAGCAGCTGGATCAGCACACCCTGGTAGTCCGCCGGCGCGTCGATGGTCAGCCGCTCCATGGGCTCGTGCAGCTTCCCGTCGATCGTCCTCGTCACGACCTGGGGCTTGCCCACGGTCAGCTCGAAGCCCTCCCGGCGCATGATCTCGACCAGGATCGCGAGTTGCAGCTCACCTCGGCCCTGGACCTCCCACGTGTCGGGCCGCTCGGTCGGACCCACCCGGATCGAGATGTTGCCGACCAGCTCGCTGTCCAAGCGGGACTGGACGAGACGGGCGGTGAGCTTGGAACCGCTCTGACCGGCCAGCGGCGAGGTGTTGATGCCGATCGTCATGCTGATCGAGGGCTCGTCGATCGTGATGACCGGTAGCGGCCGGGGCCGTTCCGGGTCGGTCAGCGTCTCGCCGATGGTGATGCCGGGGATCCCCGCGATGGCCACGATGTCCCCCGGCCCGGCCTCGTCGATCGGCACCCTGGTCAACGCCTCGGTGCCGAGCAACTCGGTCAGGCGGACCCGCTCGACGCTCCCGTCGGTCTTGCACCAGGCGACCGTCTGGCCCTTCTTGAGATACCCGTTGTGGATCCGCAACAGGGCCAGCCGGCCGAGGTACGGCGAGGCGTCGAGGTTGGTGACGTGGGCCTGCAGGGGGGAATCCGGGTCGAAGGTCGGCGCCGGGACGGTGTTCCGGAGTACGTCGAAGAGCGGCTCGAGGTTCGGCGAGTCGGGGCTTTGTCCGTTGTCCGGCCGGGTCACGGACGCCTGACCGGTCCTGGCCTGGCAGTAGACGATCGGGAAGTCGATCTGCTGCTCGTCGGCGTCGAGGTCCAGGAACAGCTCGTACGTCTCGTCGACCACCTCGGCTATGCGCGCGTCCGATCGATCCACCTTGTTGATGACGAGTACGACCGGGAGCCGGGCCTCCAGCGCCTTGCGCAGCACGAACCGGGTCTGCGGAAGCGGGCCCTCGCTGGCATCGACGAGCAGCAGTACGCCGTCCACCATGGACAATCCCCGCTCCACCTCCCCACCGAAGTCGGCGTGACCGGGTGTGTCGATGATGTTGATGGTGAGGCCGCCGTGACGGACCGCGGTGTTCTTGGCGAGGATTGTGATGCCCTTCTCGCGCTCCAGATCCATCGAGTCCATGACCCGGTCAGCGATGTCGGCGTTGTCGCGAAATGCGCCCGACTGCCACAGCATCGCGTCCACCAGGGTCGTCTTGCCGTGGTCGACGTGGGCGACGATCGCGACATTGCGCAAGTCGTCGCGGCTGGACACAGACAAGACAGACAACTCCAGGAACGAGGGGCGCCGTGGGCATGTGCACGGGGACGGCAAGCCCATGGTACGGCGAACGTGGCCAGCGCCACGTCGGAGCGCAGCTCACGGGCCGACGACAGCTGCTCAGCCACAGCACCCTGGGTATCCGGCGCTGACCGGACTAAGATAGAGGTCTATCCAGCGAAGGAGGCTCACCATGAGCGCGGAGGACAAGATCAAGAACAAGGCCGAGGAGATGCTCGGCAAGGGCAAGGAGAAGACCGGCGAGGCCACCGACGACGAGTCGCTGGCTCAGGAAGGCCGCAACGAGCAGGCTGGGAGCAATCTGAAGCAGGCCGGCGAGAAGGTCAAGGACGCCTTCAAGTAGCGGCTCCGGTGCAAGGTCACGGGCGTCTCTCCCACGGGGAGGCGCCCGTGCTTGCTTGGTCGATCAATCCAGTTCGGACCAGACCTCGGCCACGGCGAGGAATCCGGAGGAGCCGGGTCGGCCGTCGTCGTCGCTCAGGGACGGGGCGCCGGGTAGCCGCAGACCGTCAACGGTGATGGATCCCTCCGCGCACGGGACGAAGACGTTGGACAGCTCGTGGGCGATACCCGCCAGGTCGATCCGATCGGCGCGGAAGATGCGCAGGTCCAGCGGCCGAGCCAACTCGACCACGACATCCGCGGCGCTCGCCCGCATTCCAGCACCCAGGTCGATGCGAATCTCGACGGCCGCCTCGACGTACTCTTCTGCACCGCCGGTTTCGGCGCTTTCCGGGAAGTGGCGGGTGAACCGCTCGAGCAGCCAACGGCAGAGCCGCTCGTCCGTGCCGTAGGCCAATGTCCGGCCGTCCCGGCAGACGATCAGGGCGTGGCCGGGGCCGGCGACGGACCAGTCGACCTGCCACACCGAGGCGAACGCCGTGGGCCGGCCGGCTTGGCGGAGGAGCAATCCCGGATTGGCTCCGACGAGGATCACGCCAGGCATCTGCGACACGCCCTCGATGATGTGCCCAACGACACCGACCCCCAGCTTTGCCTGTGCCGCGTGTGACGACGAGACTCAGGCTAGGACACCTGGGCGCAACCTGCGCGCAGCCATCCGGAGGTCTCGTTGTCAACTGTGTCTTCCACGCCACCGCTGCGCGGCGACTCTGCTCCCACCCTGCCGTCGGTCGATGCCTCGGCTCCGCAGCGGGCCGGCACCGACTTTCCCGGGCGGGCGCGGATCGGCGAGCGCACGCTGCGAACGGACCGTTGGTGGTTGCAGCCGCTCGTCACCGTCACGGTGCTGGGGATCTTCATCCTCTACACCGGCGTCCGCATCTTCATGCGCGACTACTACTGGGTCGAGGAGTACAGCTACCTCACGCCGCTGTTCTCGCCGTGCCTGAGCGACTCGTGCGCTCCCGGTTCCTCGCACCTGGGGACGCCGCTGCCGGAGCTGCCGTTCTTCATCCCCTTGCCGTTCCTGATCTTCCCGATCCTGGCCGGGTTCCGGGCGACCTGCTACTACTACCGCAAGGCGTACTACCGGTCCTTCTGGCTCTCCCCGCCCGCGTGCGCCGTCGCCGAGCCGCACACGCGCTATTCCGGCGAGACCCGCTTCCCACTGCTCGTGCAGAACGCACACCGCTACTTCTTCTTCGCCGCAAGCCTCCTGCTGCTGATCAACACCTACGACGCGATCCTGGCCTTTTTCCCCGACACCGGCTTCGGCATCGGGCTGGGCTCCCTGATCCTGGTCGCGAACGTCGCCCTGCTCTGGGGCTATTCGCTGTCCTGCCACAGCTGCCGCCACATCACCGGGGGCCGGCTCAAGCACTTCTCGAAGCATCCGCTGCGGTACAAGGCCTGGACGATCATCAGCAAGCTCAACGCCCGGCACATGCAGTTCGCGTGGATATCGTTGGTGTCCGTGATGGTCACCGACCTCTACATCCTCGCCGTCTCCGCCGGCTGGATCTCCGACCTCCGGATCGTCGGCTAGGGGCACGCAGTGACCGAGACCCCGCCCGCCTCCGTCCAGTCCGCTCTCGTGTGCTCCGCACAGGGTGTGCTCAGTGTGTGCTCCCGGACGGAGGCGGTCTCATGACTGATCTGACAATGCACAGGCACGAGTACGACGTCGTCGTCATCGGTGCCGGTGGCGCCGGGCTCCGGGCGGCGATCGAGGCGCGCGAGCTCGGTATGCGTACGGCCATCATCAGCAAGTCGCTGTTCGGCAAGGCGCACACGGTCATGGCCGAGGGTGGCATCGCCGCCTCCATGGGAAACGCAAACCCACGCGACAACTGGCAGGTGCACTTCCGCGACACGATGCGGGGGGGCAAGTTCCTCAACAACCCGCGGATGGCCGAACTTCACGCCAAGGAGGCGCCGGACCGGGTCTGGGAGCTGGAGACGTACGGCGCCCTCTTCGACCGCACCAAGGAAGGCAAGATCAGCCAGCGCAACTTCGGTGGCCACGAGTACCCGCGGCTGGCCCACGTCGGCGACCGGACCGGCCTGGAGCTGATCCGCACCCTGCAGCAGAAAATCGTGTCGATGCAGCAGGAAGACCAGCGCGACCACGGTGACTACGAGGCGATGATCCGGGTCTTCGCCGAGTGCGCGATCACCGACCTGCTGCTGGACGGACCGCGCATCGCCGGCGCCTTCGGCTACTTCCGCGAAACCGGGGACTTCGTCCTGTTCGAGGCCCCGGCCGTCGTACTGGCGACCGGCGGCATCGGCAAGTCCTTCAAGGTGACCAGCAACTCCTGGGAGTACACCGGCGACGGCCACGCGCTCGCGATGCGCGCGGGCGCCTCGCTGCTCAACATGGAGTTCGTCCAGTTCCACCCGACCGGCATGGTCTGGCCTCCCTCGGTGAAGGGCATCCTGGTCACCGAGTCGGTGCGCGGAGACGGCGGCGTGCTGCGCAACTCCGAGGGCAAGCGCTTCATGTTCGACTACATCCCGGACGTCTTCAAGAAGCAGTACGCCGAGACCGAGGACGAGGGCGACCGCTGGTACACCGACCCGGAGAACAACAAGCGCCCGCCGGAGCTGCTCCCCCGCGACGAGGTCGCCCGAGCGATCAACAGCGAGGTCAAGGCCGACCGCGGCTCGCCGCACGGGGGTGTCTTCCTCGACGTGTCCACCCGGCTTCCCGCCGAGGAGATCAAGCGGCGGCTGCCGTCGATGTGGCACCAGTTCAAGGAACTCGCCGACGTCGACATCACCAAGGAACCGATGGAGGTTGGCCCCACCTGCCACTACGTGATGGGCGGCGTCGAGGTCGACCCGGACACCGCCGCGGCGTCGGTTCCTGGCCTCTTCGCCGCCGGTGAGGTGGCCGGCGGGATGCACGGCTCGAACCGGCTCGGCGGCAACTCGCTGTCCGACCTGCTCGTGTTCGGCCGTCGGGCCGGCCTGGGCGCGGCACAGTACGTCGACTCGCTCAGCCGCCAGCGCCCCGCCGTACGGGAGTCGGATCTGGACGACGTGATGGGGTTCGCCCTGCAGCCGTTCGAGACCGACGTGGGCGAGAACCCGTACGAGATCCACCAGGAGCTGCAGCAGGCGATGCAGGATCTGGTCGGCATCATCCGGCGGCCCGAAGAGATCGAGGACGCGCTGGCCCGGCTGGAGAAGTTCCGTGAGCGCGCCACCAAGGTCAAGGTCGAGGGCCGCCGCCAGTTCAACCCCGGTTGGCACCTCGCGCTGGACCTGCGCAACATGGTCATCGTCAGCGAGTGCGTCGCGAAGTCGGCGCTCGAGCGCCAGGAGAGCCGCGGTGGACACACCCGCGACGACTACCCGGCCATGGACGCCGTTTGGCGCCAGGTCAACCTGATCTGTTCGCACCCCGCCGGTTCGGTCGAGGTCGAGGTGAAGCAGCAGCCGGTGCCGGCCATCCGGGTGGATCTGATCGCGCTGTTCGACCGAGGTGAGCTGGCCAAGTATCTCACCGACGAGGAGATGGCCGGGTTACCGGAAGGGGATCTGACGACATGAGTTATGCAGCGCACTTCCGGGTCTGGCGTGGCGACGCGGGCGGCGGGGAACTGCAGGACTTCTCCGTCGAGGTGAACGAGGGCGAAGTCGTCCTCGACATCATCCACCGGCTGCAGGCCACCCAAGCCGGCGATCTGGCGGTGCGGTGGAACTGCAAGGCCGGCAAGTGCGGTTCCTGCAGCGCGGAGATCAACGGGCGGCCACGGCTGCTGTGCATGACCCGGATGAGCACGTTCACCGAGGCCGACACGATCACGGTCACCCCGCTGCGGGCGTTCCCGGTCATCCGCGACCTGGTGACCGACGTGTCGTTCAACTACGTCAAGGCTCGTGAGATCCCCGCGTTCGCGCCCCCGAAGGGGGTCGCCGCGGGTGATTACCGGATGGAACAGATCGACGTCGAGCGTTCACAGGAGTTCCGCAAGTGCATCGAGTGCTTCCTGTGCCAGAACGTGTGCCACGTCGTCCGGGATCACGAGGACAACAAGGATTCCTTCGCCGGACCGCGCTACCTGATGCGCATCGCCGAACTGGACATGCACCCCCTCGACGAGATGGACCGCACGAAGCAGGCGCAGGACGAGCACGGACTCGGCTACTGCAACATCACCAAGTGCTGCACCGAGGTCTGTCCCGAGCACATCAAGATCACCGACAACGCACTGATCCCGATGAAGGAACGCGTGGTCGACCGCAAGTTCGACCCGCTGGTGTGGCTGGGCAGCAGGATCCGTCGCCGCGAGAACGTGTGACCGGTGTTTGACGCGGCGACGCGGGCGGTCGAGGCGGCCGTCGGCGCAGGTGCGCGGTACGCCGACGCCCGGGTGATGCACAGCCGGTACGAGTCGATGACGGCGCAGAACGGCGAGGTGGAGGACCTCTCCCAGCTGGACACGGTCGGTGTGGGTGTCCGGGCGCTGGTCGGGTCGTCGTGGGGTTTCTTCGCCGCGTCCGACCTCGATGACGCCGCCGTCCGCCGGGCCGGCGAGCGGGCCACCGAGATCGCCCGGGCGTCCGCGGTGGTGCCCGGTTCGGATCTCGAGCTGGTCACCACCGAGGTCCGGCAGGGCAGCTGGGCCAGCGGCTGCGAAGAGGACCCGCTGTCGGTGTCGCTGGCAGACAAGGCGGACCTGCTCGTCGGCGTCACCGCCACCATGCGGGCGGCCGGAGTTGCGCTCGCATCTGCGCTCTATCAGATCTGGGACACCGAGAAGTGGTTCGTATCCTCCGAGGGGCACCGGATCGACCAGCGGATCCGTGAGTGCGGCGCCGGGATGCACTGCATGACGTACGGCGACGGCTTCACCCAGCGCCGCTCGTATCCCAGCTTCCGCGGTCAGTACGGGACCGCCGGATGGGAGCTGATCCGCTCGATCGACCTGCCCGCGCACGCCGAGCGGATCGCCGCGGAGGCGACCGCGTTGCTCACCGCACCGGAGTGTCCGGCCGGGACGACCGACCTGATCCTCGGCGGAGAGCAGATGTCGCTGCAGATCCACGAGTCGGTCGGGCACGCGGTCGAACTCGACCGGATCCTCGGCTGGGAGGCCGGCTACGCGGGCACTTCCTGGCTGGACCTGTCCAAGCTCGGCGCGTTGCGCTACGGCTCCGACCTGATGACCGTCACCGCCGATCCGACGCTGCCAGGGGCCCTCGGGTCGTTCGGGTACGACGACGAGGGAACGCCGGCCACCGCACACGACATCGTGCGAGACGGCACGTGGGTGGGCGTGCTCGCCGGACGGGACTCCGCCGCGATGGCCGGACTGGACTACGCCGGCGCGGTGCGCGCCGACGGCTATGCGCGGATCCCGATGGTGCGGATGACGAACGTCGGTTTGCTGCCGGGACCGGACAGTCTGGAGTCGATGATCGCCGCGACCGACGACGGCATCTTCATGGAGCACAACCGGTCCTGGTCGATCGACGACAAGCGCCGCAACTTCCAGTTCGGCTGTGAGATCTCCTGGGAAGTCAAGAACGGCACCCGTGGGCGGCTGCTGCGCAATCCGACGTACACCGGGATCGGCCCGGATTTCTGGGCGTCCATGGACATGCTGGCAGGCGAGGCCGAGCGCCGATTCTGGGGTACGCCGAACTGCGGCAAGGGTCAGCCCGGGCAGACCGGTCACACCGGGCACCCGGCCATGCCGGCCCGATTCCGCAACGTCCGGGTCGGTGTCCGCGGATGACATCGAGCGATGTGGCTGCTCAGGTCGTTGAGCTGGTCGGCAAGTCGAATCCCGCCGCGGTGGCCGCGGTGACCGTCTCCCGGACATCCCTTGCGCTGACCCGATTCGCCGAGTCCTTCATCCACCAGAACGTCGCCGACGAGTCCGACCGGGTCGCCCTGCAGATCCACGTCGACGGGCGTACGGCGTCCGCGACCACGAACCGCACGTCACCAGAGGCCTTGTCGGCTTTGGTGTCCTCAGTCCTTGCCGCCATTGCCATGTGCCCGGTCGACTCGCGCTGGGCAGGTTTGACCCCGCCGGCGGGTGTCCACAGTGCAGGAAACTGGGACGAGGCAACGGGAACGGCAGATCCGGATGCGCGTGCACGGGCCGTACGGGCGTTCGTGGACGCTGCCACCGGGTTGGCCTGTGCCGGCTACTGCCAGACGTTGAGCATGCAGGCTGCATTCGCGAACTCGGCAGGGCAGGCGGTCACCGGTCGGTCGACGCAGGCCAGCATGGACGCCATTGCCCGGACCGGTCGCTCGGATGGTGCCGCCCGGACCGCGTCCTGCGCACTGTCCGAGGTGGACGGAGCCGCGTTGGGTGCCGCCGCGGCGGCAAAGGCTCGCGCCGGCGAAGAGCAGGTCGAGCTCGATCCCGGCCGGTACGAGGTAGTGCTGGAGCCCGGCGCCGTCTCCGACCTCGTCGCCGGCCTGTTCTGGCATGGCCTGAACGGCAAGGCCGTCGTCGAGGGCCGCTCGTTCGCGCAGCTCGGTGAGCAGCAGTTCGACCCTGCGGTCTCGATGTGGGACGACAGCACAGATGAGCGCGCAACCGGCCTGCCCTTCGATGCCGAGGGAACGCCGAAGCACCGGGTCGACCTGGTGACCGACGGTGTCACCACCGGGATCCCGCACGACCGACGTACGGCGGCCGCCTGCGGCGCGGAGACGACAGGGCACGCCGTGGCGGGGGGCCAACAATTGGGTGCATTCCCCAACGACGTCCGGCTGGCCGCCGGTTCAGCTGAGGATCTGGTGGCCGAGGTCGAGCGCGGCCTGCTGATCAGCGACCTCTGGTACACCCGCGCTCTGGACCCCAAGACGCTGGTCTACACCGGTCTCACCCGCAATGGCGTCTGGCTGATCGAGGACGGCCGGCTCGGTGCCGCGGTGAGCACGCTGCGGTTCACGCAGTCCTATGTGGACGCGCTGCGGCCCGGGGCGGTACTGGGAGTCTCGCGAGCCACCGAGAGCCCGCCGACGATCATTGCGCCGGTCGCCTGGGGTTGCGGCTCTCTCGTCGTGCCGTCGCTGCGCCTGGCGTCGTGGAACATCACCGGGGGGGCCGCCGGCTAGCCTCGCCGCCCCACGGCACTCAGCTGAGCCGCTCAGCGTGCGGATACGCGTCGAAGCCGGCGTCGAAACTCATGATTCGAGTGATCCCGGCCTGCTCCATGACCGCTAGATGAACCGCGTCCCGAGCAGACAGGCCCGGCCGTCCCATCATGATGCGTTTCGCGATCTGCACCGCCTCCAGGTCGACGGGTAGTACCTCTAGAACAACCGAGAGAAGGACATCGAATGCTGGCTGGACGGCTTCCAGCCGACCGATCGAGCCGTAGCGATGCAGGATCTCTTGCAGAACTTCCGACGAGGTGACCCGCCTTTGCTTCCTCGAGATCGCGGTATCCAGCAGCAATCGGGCCCGATGCTTGTTCGGGTGCTCGCCACCTACGAGGTACATGGGGATGTTGGAGTCGACGAAGATCACTCGCCGAGGTATCCCCGCTCGATGTCACTGAGCATGACGTCGATGTCTCCCGTGGGGAACGAATATTGTGCCGCGGCGCGGACGGCGGCGAGCTGCCGTTCGACATCCCCAGATGCATCGTCCTTACCCGCCCGGCGGAGTACTTGACGCACCCACTCGGACACGGTCGTTCCATGTCGGGCCGCTGTGCGGCGCAGCTCGTCGAACTCACCGTCAGGCATGATCACCTGCAGTCGCTTACTCATCCTCTGAGTATGCCTTACTCATGAAGGAGTATCCGACTCAGCGGTTCAAGGAGGGGGCGGTCGGCGTCAAGCCAATCGAGGTCGTGCAGCTCACCGGCGGTCACCCAGCGCAGTGCCCGGTGCTCGGTCGCGATCGGCTCGCCGTGGGTGATGCGCGCCGTCCACACGCGCAGTCGACGATCGCCGGGGATGGGCACCTCACCGACGAACTGCTGCGGCACGACGACCACGCCGAGTTCCTCGACGCACTCGCGGACGAGTCCCTCGTGCTCGGTCTCGCCCGGGTGCAGCTTGCCGCCCGGAAACTCCCAACGGCCGGCCAGTTCGGGCGGTGCCGCCCGTTGCGCGGCGAGCACCCGTCCATCACCATCCAGGATCGCCGCCCCGACGACACCGGCGGCAGCCACCCCGGACACCCTGCCAGACTGTGGCCAGGGTCGAGTGAAGAGGAGCAGGCGATGCCGCAGCTGCTGAGCGATGACCAGGTCAGAACCGCCTTGGTGCAGCTCGACGGCTGGGAGGGTGACACCACGGCGATCCGGCGGACAGCGGTATTGCCCAGCTTCGAGGCCGCGATCGAGGTCGTCCGCCAGGTCGGGGGCGCCGCCGAAGAGCTGGACCATCACCCCGACATCGACATCCGATGGCGCACCCTGCACTTTGCCTGCTCCACCCACTCGGACAACGGCGTGACCGGCAAGGACACCGATCTGGCTGCCCGCATCGACGCGATCGTGGCGGCGGTCGGGACCGGCGGCTAGCGGCCGCCTGATGAGGGCCTGACCTGCCCATCGGCCAAGATGAGGACCGGAGGGAAGCGGCGATGAGCGAGGCGTGCCAGTGAGCGTTCCGGTGGTGCAGCAGCGCTACGACGACGCGGTCAAGGATTTGCGCCGCTCCTACACCGCGCTGCCTGCAACGGAGCCGGTCCGGCTCGCGAAGCGGACGTCCAATCTCTTCCGGCCGCGCCTGCCGGCACCGGGCGGGTTGCTTGACGTGTCGTCGTTCGCCGGCGTACTGGATGTGGATCCGGTGGCCCGCACCGCCGACGTGTTGGGGATGACGACGTACGAGCAGCTGGTCGACGCGACTCTCGCGCATGACCTGATGCCGCTCGTCGTCCCGCAGCTCAAGACGATCACGCTCGGCGGCGCGGTCAGTGGACTCGGAATCGAGTCCGCGTCCTTCCGCAACGGCACACCGCACGAATCGGTGCTCGACGTCGATGTACTGACCGGTGACGGTCAGGTCGTCACGGCCCGCGCCGACAACGAGCACCGGGACCTGTTCTACGGATTTCCGAACTCCTACGGCACCCTCGGCTACGCATTGAGGTTGCGGATCGAGTTGGAGCCGGTGCGCCGTTACGTTCAGCTGCGGCACCTGCATCATCGTGAGCCGGCGGCATACTTCGCTGCCGTCGCCGAGATCTGCCGCACCGGGCGACACGACGGTCAGCGCGTGGACTTCGTCGACGGGACGGTGTTCGCCCCGGACGAGCTCTACTGCACGATCGGCACGTTCGTCGCCAACGCCCCCTACACCAGCGACTACACCGGAATGAACATCTACTACCAGTCGGTGCAGCACCGGCGCGAGGACTTCTTGACCGTCCGCGACTACCTGTGGCGATGGGACACCGACTGGTTCTGGTGTTCGCGGGCGTTCGGCGTACAAACGCCGTGGGTCCGCCGGATCGTCCCGAAGCGATACCTGCGCTCCGACACCTACTGGCGGCTGATCGCCCTCGAGCAACGGTACGGCGTGGTGCGCCGGCTCGAGGCCGCTCGCGGCAAGCCGGTCGAGGAGCGCGTCGTCCAGGACATCGAGGTCCCGGTCGACCGGGCGGCGGAGTTCCTCGACTTTCTGCACCGCGACACCGATATCCGACCGGTCTGGATCTGTCCCCTGCGCCAACGCGATCCCGATGCCGGGTGGGATCTCTACCAGCTCGACCCCGGCACGTTGTACATCAATGTCGGCTTCTGGTCGACGGTGCCGTTGCGGCCGGGCGAGGCTGCGGACACCCACAATCGACGGGTGGAGGTCGAGGTCACCCGCCTCGGCGGACGCAAGTCCCTCTATTCGACCTCCAGCTACCCCGAGGAGGAGTTCTGGCGCCTTTACAACGGCCCGGCATATCGCAAGCTCAAGGATCGTTACGACGCCGGGGGCCGCCTGCTCGACCTGTTCAGCAAGACCGTCCGGGGACGATGAGGAGGAAGGAGGGACTGAGGTGGTCAACCCACGACGACCGGTGGCCGAGGTGCTCCGCCTAGCTCTCGGCAACGTGCCGATCGCGGTCGACGCCTTCGACGGCAGCAGTTCCGGACCGCCGGACGCGGAGGTGCGAATAGAGGTCCGCACGCCGCGGGCGCTGAACTATCTGGTGACCTCGCCGCAGGAGCTGGGCCTCGCCCGCGCGTTCGTGGCCGGGGATCTGACTGTTCATGGCGATCTCTACACCACGCTCGTGCTGCTGACCGGTGACGAGGTCGGCGCCTTGTCGTGGGCGGCCCGGATGGAGGTGTTGCGCGGGCTCGGACTGGGCACGCTGCGACCGGTTGCGCCGCCACCGGAGGAGGTGCGGATGCATGGGTGGCGGCATTCGCACAGCCGCGACAGTACCGCGATCTCGCATCACTACGACGTGTCCAACCGGTTCTACGGCTGGGTGCTGGGCGAATCGATGACCTACACCTGCGCTGTCTATCCGACCGCGGAGTCGACGCTGGCGCAAGCGCAGGAGGCCAAGTACGACCTGGTGGCCCGCAAGCTCGGGCTCGCTCCGGGGATGCGGCTGCTGGACGTCGGCTGCGGGTGGGGCGGCATGGTGATCCACGCGGCGGCGCGGTACGGCGTGCGTGCTCTCGGGGTGACGCTGTCCAGGCAGCAGGCGGAGTTCGCGCAGAAATGGATCGCCCAGGAGGGTCTCGCCGATCTCGCCGAGGTGCGGCACCTCGACTACCGCGACGCCCCGGACGATGAGTTCGACGCGGTGTCCTCGATCGGGTTGACCGAGCACGTCGGTGAGCGCGAGCTCCCGTCATACTTCCGGCTGCTGTACAGCAAGCTGCGCCCGCAGGGTCGGCTGCTCAACCACTGCATCACCCGCCCGACGACGACCGAGGAGGTGCGCGCATCCGGCTTCATTCCCCGCTACGTCTTCCCCGACGGCGAACTTATGGGTGTCGGCAAGCTCGCCTCGGTCATGCAGGACAGCGGCTTCGAACTGCGGCACATGGAGTGCCTGCGTGAGCACTACGCGATGACGCTGGCGGCCTGGTGCGCGAACCTGGACGAGCATTGGGACGAGGCGGTCGCCGACGTCGGCCTGGCCCGGGCCCGGATCTGGTCGCTGTACATGACGGGCTCGCGGATCGGGTTCGAGCGCAACCACATCCAGCTGCACCAGCTGCTCGGCGTCAAGACGGTCGGAGGTACGGCGGACTACCCGCTCCGCCCTGACTGGTAGCTACCAGCAGCCGGTCCCGGCGCAATAGGCGTGCCCGCTCCCACCGGGGCGGTGGCCCTCGGAGCCCAGCCGCCGGTGACCGGGTCGCGGGGCAACTTCTCGCCTATGGCCGAGTTCGCGGCGTCCGCAGCAAATCCGCTGCCGCAGCGTTGTCGATGACGCAGCCATGAGCCAAACTGAACGTGGCGTTTCACTTGCTGCCCGCCGCCAACAATGAGGTCAACTAGTGGATGGAGGCGGCACCGCGCCTGCCAAGCCGAAATTCACCGCGGCCCCGCCGGGGTGAAGCTGGGGTGGAGATTCGAGGCGTTCAGCGGCCGCTGAACCTATTTCATCACGCCCAGCGGGCTCACTTGATGACCCGGAAAGAGGCTCGTAAGGGACCCGAGGTTGAGGGTCCTGCCGGCGACCTCGCCGAGGACGTCTCGGCAGTCGTTGCGTACCGCCAGGTCGCCGTTGTCCAGGTCCCCCGGAGCCAGTCCGGGCCAACCGCCGTGGATCTGGCCGCCCTGGACACCGCCGCCGAGCAGCAGCATCAGGCCGCCGCTCCCGTGATCAGTTCCCCCGCTGGTGTTCTCGACCACCCGCCGCCCGAACTCCGACATCGCGACGAGAGTGACGTCGGCGATCCGGCTGCCGAGATCAGTGGCGATGGCGTTCAGGTTCTGCGCCAGGCTCGTCAGGTGGTCGACCATCTGACCACTGGCTGCGGTGCCCTGGTTCGTGTGCAGGTCCCAACCGCCGACGTCGACGGTGGCCACCCGCAAGCCCGCGTTGGCCTTGACCAGGCGGGCGATGTCAGCCAGGGCCGCACCGAAGGGGTCCGCCGTGTACTCGGGCCGTGGCTGCCAGTTCGGGTCCTGAGCTCGGATCGGCACCGCGTCGGCGACCGCGCGCACGGTCGTGTCCATCAGATCCTCGATTGGATGGTCCAGGCCGGTATACAGCGATCGCAGCGCGGTGGCGATGTTGGTGGACGGGTTGGCGAAGTCCAGCGTGTCGATGCCCCGCATCGCGATGGCGTCCAGCGTCGCGCGCAGGGCCGCGGTGACCGTCGAACCCTCGCACACCGCTCGGAACGTCGTCCCCGGTCCGTCCGCCATGAGCACTCGATCCAGCCATCCGCTGGGGGTACTCAACGTCTTGTCCCCGCGTTCGATCAGCGCCTGGGCCGCGAAATGGTCGCGATTGGCATCCGGCGAGCCGACCGCATGCACGAATGCCAGCTGCTTGCTCTGCCAGAACCTGTGTACGGGCGCCATCGCCGGGTGCAGGCCGAACACGCTGTCCAGGGCCAGGAGCTCGGAGTCCCGGACGCCGACGCCGGGTCGGGCGTCGAGGTAATGCGGGTCGTTTCGCGGTACGACGGTGGTCAACCCGTCCATGCCGCCGCGCAGGAAGATCGAGACGAGGGTCTTGCCGGTGCCGGTGCCCGCCGCGGCGAAGGCATGCCTTGTGGTCACCAGCTGCGAGCCCAGGGAGGCCGCGGCCGCCATGCCTGCACCGGCGAGAAACCGCCGGCGGGTGAAACCCCTGTCCCACAGTCGGCGCTGCTCCTCCAGCTGCGCCTGGACTTCGCCGGCCGTACACAGGATGGCGCGCTGGCGAGGCAGGTCGTGCCTCACCGGAGGACCCAGTACGGGGAGTTGAACACCATTTCGGTGAGGTCCTTCAACCACCGGTCAACTTTTCTCTTGCTGTACGGCTCAGCGGACGTCAAGCCGGCGAAGTTGAGCAGCGCCTCGCGGTGGTCCGGGCGAAACATCTGACCGGTTAGCGACACGGTGAGCCGGTCGGCCATCTCGCCGTGGGTGGCCATGGGTGGCCCGGCGAGCAGAGCACTCAGGGCCGGTCGAGGCAGACCGTCGGGATGGCCGCGGGACATGATGCGGTGCCAGTTGCACCGGCTCAGCAGGCCGCCGATCGCCCACCAGCCGGCGGCCACGTCGGGGTAGCCGGTTGGAGGGGCGGCGTTCAACGGCTGGTGGCCGAGCTTGATCGTGTCGGTGGCGAGCTTCCCGATCGCATCGGTGTTGGTCCCGGTCGGAGGTTGGATTCCCAGCGCCCGGACGGTGGCGACGATGCCCTCCAGCGGCCGACGCATCTTCTGGCCCACGGCGGCATCGAACTCGGGTGAGTCGAACAGGGCCTTCAGCCACGGGACGATCGCCGTACCGGAATTTAGGTACACCTCGGCCAGCTGCTCGATGAGTGCGGGCGACGGAGTGTCGCTGACGAAACGGATCGCCAGCTTGCGCGACAGCGACAGCGCGGTCTGCTCGTGCCGGGCGAGGTAGCGCAGGTACCCGTCCCCCGTGCTCATCCCCGCCGAGGAAGAGGCGTTCGCCGACGACCAGCCCATCACCTGTACCCGCCCGACGTAGTGCCACTCGGGCTTGTACACGAATGCGCCCTCGAGGGTGACGGAGCGACCGGTGAGGATCAGGGCGCTGTTCCTGACGTCCTCCTCGGTAAAGCCTGCCGACGACCCCACCGTGTGCAGCTGCAGCAGCTCGCGCCCGTAGTTCTCGTTCGGGGTCGGGATCCTTGAGTCGTTGTTGTCCAGGTAGCGCAGCATTGCCGGGCTCTTGGCGTCGGCGAGCAGCAGGTTCTCAAAGCGCCCCATGGCGTGCGTGCGAATCACCGTCCGGTCCTCGATCGGCTTCGTGAGGTGGCCCGCCGATTGCAGGGTGAGGACGTTGAGGTGGTTGCTCCAGAAGTCGACCATGATCTCGAAGAGCTGCCGGCGGCTCCAGATCTGCCGAGCCAGCGTTGCCTCGATCAGCTGCAAGGCCGCCGTTCGTGGCTGCTCGAGCGCGTTGAGCTGGCTCAGCGGGGCGGTGATCAGCGGGTACTTCGACAGCAGTGAGTTCATCGCCGCATCGTCGATCCGCTCAGGGTGCAGCTGATCCTCCAGCCACGCGGTTGCCCCGCGCCGGCGGATATCGGCAAGCAAGGCAGGCGTCGGCCCCATCGTCGCCCTGCGCAACATGTGCAGATCGGGATCGTCGGACAGAACCGATGCGGAGCTGGTTAACGGGCGTTCTGCGAGGAGCGGAGGCATGGCGGCCCGATTCCAGTTCTAGGGGGAAGGCAGCGAGACGGTACCGTGCCGCACACGTATCGTGATGAGATAGTTGCTCCTCGTGATCGAACCGTTACAACCCTCAGCAGCGATCCAAATACCGAGGGTCTACTTCTGGGGTAGCCTGCCGAATCGGCAGCCGCCGTCGAGCACTTCTCGATCTACTGGACCAGGAACAAGCACGACGTACGCCGTCCGCTCGAAATGGGCAAACACGGCCGCGGGGGGACCATCCCGGACCAGCTGCCCAAGGCCACGGACATCGTTTGGGTGGCCAACGCCCCCGACCAGGCCGGGGATCCTCTACACATCCATCGGCCGGACCATCGCCGGAATCGACCTGTCAGCACGCGGGGATGTCCAGCCGCGGCTGACCGCCGACGGTGGCATCTTGCGGATCGGCTCGGCCGGTGGCGCGTACGACTCGGTGATCCATGACCTGCAGTTGCTGTCCCGATCGGTCCTCACCGGCAGCGCCGACTACGTCTTGACCGGTCAGCCGTCCTGTCGGACAACGCCGTACTCGACGGCCCCGGTACGACGACACTCGCGGCCGGCAGTGACGCCGTCACAAACGGCCTCATCCTGGACAACGGCCGACGGCTCCTGGTGCAGGAGCCTGACCCACAACGGCTGCTACGACTACCTCTACTCCGCAACGGCGCGGTGATCGAGAACGCCGGCCGCTTCACCGTCGCTACCGAGTGCGACACCAAGGTGCTGCTCTCCGACGGCACCGATGGCTCCGCCTGGGCAATGCCGCGGGCGGGGTGTCCGTCAGCCAGGCAGCGGCCGACCGGTACGTCCTCGAGGCGCCGCACCTTCGAACGGCGGCTCGCGGGTGCTGAACCGCGGGACGTTCGCGCACGTCGGCTGCGTCGAGGCGCTGCGGCTGCGCGGCGGATCCGTGCTGGAGAACGCCGGCAGCTTCGTCGATGGCCTTCCCAGCCTGTCCGCCGACGGCACGACGGTGGCGTTCTACTCCGGCGCCAAGGGCAACGGCAGCAGCACCTTGCCGATCTTGTCTGCCGACGGCCGCCGGGTGGTGTTCGCCTCCGAGTCCACGAACAACGACGCCGTCCGCGACATCTACGCCAGGCGCTGGGGTAACGACCCTCTGACGCGGACGTGGACCCGCTTGGCGCGGTGATTCACCATGGTGAGCAGATTCGGATCGAGGGCACGGACGTCCCCGGGCGAAGCCTCCCCGGCTACGGGAACGTCCATGCCGGCGTCCAGTGTCGGGTCGGCCAGCCGAGTTGCTGGGCCTGGGCGGGCGTTTCATCTACCTTTCGTGGCGCACGGTCGACGGGATGCGACGTTCACAATGTTCCGGCGCGCCAAACTGCTGCTCGACGAGGTTGATCCGGATGTCTTGAGCGCGGCAGAGCGCTCCGGCGGGCTCGCCGCCAGGCTGGCGTGATCGTCAGGACGTTCTGGCTCCCACCGAACCATTCCACCCTGACGATCATGTTCTCGCCGTCGCATTGTGGCCTCAGTGGTGCACGAGCCTGAGGACAGCCGCTACGACGTCATCGAGCGGGCCGCTGGCGTCGATCTCGAGGTGGGCCAGAGATCTCAGCCTCGGCTCGACTGTTTCCTTGAAATGCAAACTGCGGGCAACCTCCTCCGGATGTTTGCCGTAGAGGTCGCCTTCTCTATCCCGCGCTCAACCATGACAGCCGCAGGTGCACTCAACAAGACGATGTAGTCGAACTGTTCATGAAACCTCGCTTGGTTGGACGCGCATCCGCTAACGATGAGCACGTCCACATCTTCAGTGGCCAGGCTTTGAATGCGGCCTTCGCGCCAGACCCAGTCCTTGCCCTGGTGGAGCGGTGATGGCCCCTCGCCATCCACACTGTCCGCCCACTCGGACCACGCGAGATCGTCGACATCGATCGCCTTGTACCCCTTCGCCTCGAGCTGGCTGATCACCGTGGACTTGCCGACCCCCGACATACCAGTAAGGAGAATTCGCTTCATCGAGGCACGTACCGAGCGCATCAGGCCCGCCATGTGCAGGCGGTCCTGCCGGCTACGGACCGGGGAACGCCGCGTCATCGCGATCAGGTCTAGCCGGCCGAGCCGGCTCGGGTCAGGCGCCGGCCGAGGTCGCCGGCGGCCTCGCGCAGCTCGGGCGACGACGCGATGAGGTACGGCGCCTGGAGCGCGGTGAGCTGGCGGGCGTACCAGAACGGCTCGTCGGTGGTGCCGACGAGCCGAGTGCTGCCGTCACCGGTCGGCTCCAGCCGCCCGAGCTGGCGGGGCAGCCAATGCGCCACCGCATCCACGGGGGCGTCGATCACGACCTCCACGTCGTACCGCCAACCGGTGCTCAGGTGCTCCTCGATCGTGGCGATCGGGTCGAGGTCGTCGGGTGGGGTGAACCCCTCTTCGAGCACGACGACGGAGGTGACCCGGTCGACGCGGAGCACCCGCCGGGCGCCGGCGGTGTGGGACCAGCCCAGCAGGTACCACCGGCCGCGCCACACCGACACCGCCCACGGGTCGATGTCCATGACGCGCTCCTGCCGCAGCCGGTAGGTGAGGCGCACCCGGCGCCGGGCCTCTGCCGCGCGCACCAGGACCGCGGTGATCTCCGGGTCGGGGGACGCGGCCGTGGATGCCGTCTGGGCCGTGGTCACTTGTCGGATCGCCGCGACCGCCTCGGCCACCGCTGTCGGCAGCACGCGGATGATCTTGCCGATCGCGCTGCCCACCGGTTCGGCGGCGTCGGCGGCGCCGGGGCGCCCCTCCAGCACCGCCATCACCAGGCCGATCGCCTCGGCCGCCGACAGCATCAGCGGTGGAGGCCGGGTCCCGCGGCCGAGTCGGTAGCCGCCGTACCGGCCGGTAGTGGACTCGATCGGGATGCCGGCGTCGCGCAGCACGGTCACGTAGCGGCGGACGGCCCGGTCTGTGACGCCGAGCCGCCCGGCCAGCCGCTCGGCCGAGACGCCGGGGTTGTCCTGGAGCACCTGCAGGACCAACAGTGCCCGGGCGGTCGGGCTCGCAGTATCCATCCTGTCGAACCCTCCTCGATCCCGGACGGGAGTCGTCCGGGAACGACGATACCGTCAGCGACGTGGACGCAATCACCTTTCAAGAGCCGCCAATCGTCGGCACTGAGACCGAACAGCTCCTCGGCATCCTGGACCGCACCCGAAGTGTCCTCGCGTGGAAGTGCGGCGGGCTCGACGCCGCGGGTCTGCGCACGACGCTCGGCCCGTCCGCCGTGACCCTCGGCGGCCTGCTCAAGCACATGGCCCGGGTCGAGGCCGATTCCTTCCTGTGGAAGCTGAGCGGGTCCCGGCCGACGCCGCCGTGGGACACCGTCGAGTGGGCGTGGGAGTGGGGCAGTGCCGCCGACGACACCCCGGAGGAACTCCTCACGCTCTGGCAGGCCGCGGTCGAGCGCTCCCGGGCCAGCGTCGCGGAGGCGCTGACCCACGGCGACCTGAATCAGCCGGTGCACATCGGGAACGACGGCGAGCACGCCAACCGGCGCCGGCTCGTGCTCGACATGATCGACGAGTACGCCCGCCACAACGGCCACGCCGACCTGATCCGCGAATCGATCGACGGCCTGGTGGGCGAGGATCCGCCGGGGCGGGACGAGGGGTGACGGCGGGCGGGATCACCGTCGTACCGGCCAACGAGGCGAGCTGGGAAGACCTGCAGACGGTCTTCGGCACGCGCGGCGATGCCTCCAGGTGCCAGTGCCAGCGGTACAAGCTGCGGCCGCGGGAGTCCTTTGCCTCGTTCCCCGCCGAAGAACGCGCCGACCGGCTGCGCCAGCAGACCGACTGCGGCCATCGGGGGTCGGGCACGACGAGCGGCCTCGTCGCCTACCTCGAGGGCGAGCCCGTCGGCTGGTGCGCGGTCGAGCCGCGCACCGCCTACGCGGGCCTGGTGCGCAACTACCGCGTCCCCTGGGCGGGCCGCAGGGAGGACAAGACCGACGACAGCGTCTGGGCGGTCACCTGCTTCGTCACCCGCGGGGGCTACCGCAAGCGCGGTATCACCTACCCGCTGGCCAAAGCCGCCGTCGAGTTCGCGCGCGAGCGCGGGGCGGCCGCGCTCGAGGCCTACGCGATGATCACCGAGCCCGGCAAGGAGATCGCCTGGGGCGAGCTCCACGTCGGGGCGCTGAGCGTGTACGAGAAGGCGGGGCTGCGCGAGGTCAGCCGGCCGTCCAAGCGGCGGGTCGTCATGCGGATCGACTTCTGAAGGGACAGTCAGTCCGTGGGTCGGGGTGATGGATCTGGTTGAGGTCGATGCAGTCGCGGGACCCTTCAGTGCCTCACCCACGATCTTCTCCGACTCACCGCGGGAGTACACGTGTTCGCTCTCGCCGCGCGCGGTGGCCAGATCCTGCTCATCACCCCGCCGGCCCGCTACAGGGAACACTTCACCCGGCGTCTAATGCCGATGTGTTTGCAGCAGCGCAACGACCTGCAAGGTTGCCCGGTACTCGGGCCTCTTCGCCGTGTCGCCGATCAGCGCGCGGACCGTGGCAACGACGAGCGTCCGCGCCGAGGAGATGCAGCGGTGCCAGGGTCGGGCCCCACATCGCCTCTCGGCTGCCTAAGCTGCGGCGATGGCGAAGCTCACCCGGCGCGGATTCCTGGTCGGTTCGGGGGCGGCCGCGGGGGCCGCCGTGCTCGCCGGCTGCACCGACAACGGCCAGGCTGGCTCGCCTGCGGCGACTACCGGCAGCGGGACCGGCGACCCGGCCGCCGCATTCGACCCCGCCGACTGGGCCTCGGTACGTGCGCAATTCTCGCTAGCGCCCGACAGCGCGCACTTCAACGCGTGGGTGTTCGCCTCGCCGCCGCGGGTGGTGGGTGAGGCCATCTCGCGTCACCGGGCCGGTCTGGACGCGGACACATTGGCGTATCAGGAGGAGAACGAAGGCACGCTGGACGTCGACACCCTGGCCGCGGCCGGGGAGTACCTCGACGCCGACCCGGCCCAACTCGCCCTCACCGACAGTACGACCATGGGCCTGGGCATGGTCTACGGCGGGCTGCGGCTGCGACCCGATCAGCAGGTCCTCACCACCGAGCATGACTTCTACTCCACCCACGAGGCGCTGCGGCTGACCGCCGAGCGGACCGGGGCGACGGTGAACCGGGTGAGCCTGTACGACGACCCGGCGTCGGCCTCGGCGGAGGACATCGTGGCCCGGCTCATCGCCGGGATCACCCCACAGACCCGCGTCGTCGCGGTGACCTGGGTCCACTCGGGCACCGGGGTGAAACTGCCGGTCCCCGACATTGCCGCCGCCGTGGCCACCGCGAACGCCGGCCGCGCCGAGGCCGACCGCGCGCTGCTGTTCGTCGACGGCGTGCACGGGTTCGGCGTCGAGGACGTCACCGTGGCCGACCTCGGCTGCGACGTGCTCGTCTCGGGAACCCACAAGTGGCTGTTCGGACCGCGCGGCACCGGTCTGGTGTGGGCGAACGAGTCCGCTTGGTCGCTGATCGCCCCGGTCATCCCGTCCTTCGACATCGTCAACTTCCAGGCCTGGCTCGACGGGGTCCCGCCGGTGGTCGACCGGCCCGGCCAGGCAGGGACACCGGGCGGCTTCCACACCTTCGAGTACCGCTGGGCGCTGGCCGAAGCCCTCCGCTTCCACCTGGCCATCGGCAAGGACCGCGTCCAGGAGTGGACGCACACCCAGGCCACCCAGCTCAAGGAGGGCCTTGCCGGGCTGGCCGGCGTCCGCGTGGTCACGCCGATGGCCGCGGAGCTGTCCAGCGGGATCGTGTGCCTGGCCTTCGACTCGCTGGACCCCTTCGAGTCGGTGCTGACCTTGCGCGAGGCGGGCTTTGTCGCCGGCCTGACGCCGTACCGCACCGGCTACGTCCGCGTCGGGCCGAGCCTGGTCACCACCCCGGAGCAGGTCGACGGGTTGGTCGCAGCGGTCGACGACCTGCTGTGACGCCCTCTGCGATGAGCGTCTCGAGGGGCCGTCTGCACGTCGCGGGAGGCCACGTTAGGGACCGCCGGGTCGAGCGATGCAGCCGCCCCGGCCGCGGGCGTCAGAGACCAAGAGTGCGCCGGCCTCGCGAGAAAGTTGCAAGGCCGCGAAATTCTTGCAGCCCTCTTGCGGACTGAACAGGGGTCACACGACTCTGACTGCACGTTTACTTCGCTCTACACGTTGAAGCGG
>JACCTY010000049.1 GCA_013812145.1 Geodermatophilaceae bacterium
TGCACACCCCGCGCCGCTGGGGGCTGCCCTTGAGCGCGGGAGTCTTGGTCTTCTCGATCTTGTCCTCGCGGCCCTTGCGGACCAGCTGCTGGATCGTGGGCATGAAGGCCTGTCGTCTCCCGTCCGGTCGTGCTCGGTTTGGCTGCTGTGCTCGTCCTGTCCGACCCCCGAGGTCGGGCGTGTCGCCCGGCCCACAAGCCATCCCCCACCGCTATCGTCGAGGGAGTGTTCTTGGCGCCGAATGGCGCACGGGACGGCCCGGGTTGCCCCAGGCACAAGAGACAACAATACCTAGCGCTCACGCCATGGTCAAAGCGGGTCGGCATTCCGCCACCACCCTGAACAATGCTGGCTGGCTCGGGAGATCCCGTGCCGGCTCGACGGACGGCGAGTACGCCTGGCGCTCCGGCTGTCCGAGGGCAGCTCCGAGGCGGACGCCGGGGGCATCGGGATTGCCCACACTGAGAACGGCTACCGGTCAAGGTGAACCTGTCGGTGCCGAAGGCACGCCGAGGAGATTCCGTCCACTGTGGACGGTGTCCATCTGGTGACCGAAGTCGTCGGCCATCCGGGCGCATGACGCCGGAATGCGGGGCTACTGAAAGTTCGTCATCGCGCACGAATCGCGCCAACGGAGGTGATCGCGGCAGCGGAGGAACCGGAAACACCTCCGATGACCCCGAGACGATGCCGAGAACGGCCGTTCACCCGTCAGCGCGCCGGCATGACCTCGACGTCGTACTGGGTGATCGCCGGGTCGGCAGTGACGAGAACGAACCCGTGGCCGCGCGCTTGCGAGATCAGCAGCCGATCGAACGGGTCCCTATGCAGTGCTGGGAGCAAGCCGACTCCGAGCGCGTCGTCGTGTGAGACCGACAATGCCGTCGCCCCCGTCGCCGCCATCCGAGACGGCAGATAGCTCACCGGAGGCTCGGGCAGCGGCAGCCGTCCGAGCGCATGCTTGATTGCGACCTCCCACGCCGTGGCAGCAGAGACCACCAACTGCGTTGCCGGGTCGGCGAGTCTGGCCAGGACAGTCGGTGCCAGGCGGCCCGGCGCGGTCTGCAGCCAGAGGAATACGTGGGTGTCCAGAAGCACCCTCACCGCTCGAAGCCCGCCAGGGTGTGCTCGTCCAGCGGGTCGTTGAAGTCCGGCGGGACCTCGTACACACCCTCGTCGATCCCGAACTGGCGCGATCGCTTGCGCGCTGGTGGCACCAGCCGGGCGACTTCCTCTCCCCTGCGCGTGATGACTACCTCCTCCCCTAGCGCAACGGCATTCAGCAGCCGGGACAGGTGCGTTTTGGCTTCGTGCACGCCAACGGACTTAGTCATAAGACTTAGTCTACGTCCGCTTACCGCCGTGCGACAGCGGCCGGGTGGAACCGCTGCCCGCGGCTCCGCCCGGCCCGTCAGCCGTACTTGCCTGTTAGCGGTAGTCCCGACCGTAGTCGTAGTCCTCCAGCGGAACCGCCTGACCGCCGCCTTGACCGAACGTCGTCCCGTAGTAGTCGGTGTCGTCGTAGCCGGCCATGGTGTAGACCGCCGCCCGCGCTTCCTCGGTCGGCTCGACCTTGATGTTGCGGTAACGGCTGATGCCGGTGCCGGCCGGGATGAGCTTGCCGATGATGACGTTCTCCTTGAGGCCGACCAGCGAATCGCTCTTGGCCTGGATGGCCGCATCAGTGAGCACCCGGGTGGTCTCCTGGAACGACGCCGCGGACAGCCACGACTCCGTCGCCAGCGACGCCTTTGTGATTCCCATCAGCACCGGACGGCCGGAGGCCGGCTCGCCGCCCTCGGCGACCACCCGACGGTTCTCCGCCTCGAACAACGCCCGCTCGGCCAGCGCACCGGGGAGGAAGTCCGTGGCACCGGAGTCGATGACGGTGACCCGCTTGAGCATCTGCCGGATGATCACCTCGATGTGCTTGTCGTGGATCGACACGCCCTGGCTGCGGTAGACCTTCTGTACCTCACGCACCAGGTGCAACTGCACCTCACGCGGGCCCATGATCCGCAGCACCTCGTGCGGGTCCTCGGCACCCTCGGTGAGCTTCTGGCCCACCTCGACGGGATCGCCTTCGGCAACACGCAGCCGCGCACGGCGACTGATCTTGTCGTAGACGATCTCCTCGCTGCCGTCGTCCGGCGTGATGACGATCTTGCGCAGCTTCTCGGAGTCCTCGATCCGGATCCGTCCCGCCACCTCGGCGATCGGCGCCTTGCCCTTGGGTACCCGAGCCTCGAAGAGTTCACCCACCCGGGGCAGCCCGTGCGTGATGTCCTCCCCGGCCACACCGCCGGTGTGGAAGGTGCGCATCGTCAGCTGCGTGCCCGGCTCGCCGATGGACTGGGCGGCGATGATGCCGACCGCCTCGCCGACGTCGACGAGCTTGCCGGTGGCCAGTGAGCGGCCGTAACAGGCTGCGCAGGTGCCGAGTGCGGACTCACATGTCAGCACGCAGCGGACCCGGACCTCGGCCACACCGGCCTCGATCAGACTGTTGATCAGCAGGTCGCCCAGGTCGCTGCCGGCCGTGGCCAGCACCGCACCGGAGGAATCCACCACGTCGTTGGCCAACACCCGCGCGTAAACGCTGGTCTCGGCGTGCGGATCCTTGACCAGCACCCCGTCCTCGGGGCGCGACCCGATCGCCATGACGACGCCGCGCTCGGTCCCGCAGTCCTCCTCGCGGATGATGACGTCCTGGGAGACGTCGACCAGTCGACGGGTGAGGTAGCCGGAGTCCGCCGTCCGCAAAGCCGTGTCAGCCAGTCCCTTTCGGGCGCCGTGAGTGGAGATGAAGTACTCCAGCACGGTCAGACCCTCCCTGAAGTTGGCCTTGATCGGCCGCGGGATGATCTCGCCCTTCGGGTTGGCCACCAGGCCGCGCATTCCCGCGATCTGCCGGATCTGCATCATGTTGCCGCGCGCGCCGGAGTTGACCATGACCCAGACCGGGTTGGTCCGCGGGAAGTTCGCCTCCATCGCGACGGCTACTTCCTTGCTGGCCTTGGTCCAGATCTCGATGAGTTCCTGCCGGCGCTCCTCGTCGGTGATGACACCGCGCAGGTACTGCTTCTCGATCTTCTCCGCGTCCTTCTCGTAGCGGTCGAGGATCGTCTGCTTGTTCGGCGGCGTCACGACGTCGTCGATCGCGATCGTCACGCCGGCGCGGGTGGCCCAGTGGAAGCCGGCCGCCTTGAGCGCGTCCAGCGTCGCTGCCACCTGCACCTTGGGGTAGCGCTCGGCCAGATCGTTGACGATCGCGCCGAGAGCGCCCTTGGGCACCTCGTAGTTGACGAACCGGTAGTCCTCCGGCAGCGTCTCGTTGAAGAGCACCCGGCCCAACGTGGTTTCCACGACCAGCGGCCGTCCGGACTCCCAGCCCTCGGGTGCGTCCCACGTCTCGGTGCTGTTGTCCACTGCTGGGACGTCCCGCAGGCGGATCCGAGTCTTGGTCCGCAGACCGAGCACTCCCCGGTCGTAGGCCATGATGGCCTCGGCCAGCGAGGAATAGGTCCGGTCATCGGTTACCACGTCCCGCTCGGCGGCGTTGTTCTCCAGCGCCGTCAGGTGGTAGATGCCGAGCACCATGTCCTGGGTGGGCGAGGTGATCGGCCGACCGTCGGCCGGGCTCAGGATGTTGTTCGAGGACAGCATCAGGATCCGCGCCTCGGCCTGCGCCTCGGCGGACAGCGGAAGGTGCACTGCCATCTGGTCGCCGTCGAAGTCGGCATTGAACGCCGTGCAGACCAGCGGGTGGATCTGGATCGCCTTGCCCTCGACCAGCTGCGGCTCGAAGGCCTGGATCCCGAGCCGGTGCAGTGTCGGCGCGCGGTTCAGCAGCACCGGGTGGTCGGTGATGACCTCCTCCAGCACGTCCCACACGACCGGCCGCGCACGCTCGACCATCCGCTTGGCGGACTTGATGTTCTGGGCGTGGTTGAGGTCGACCAGCCGCTTCATGACGAACGGCTTGAACAGCTCCAGCGCCATCTGCTTGGGCAGACCGCACTGGTGCAGCTTGAGCTGCGGACCGACCACGATGACCGAACGGCCGGAGTAGTCCACGCGCTTGCCGAGCAGGTTCTGGCGGAACCTGCCCTGCTTGCCCTTGAGCATGTCCGACAGTGACTTCAACGGGCGGTTGCCCGGGCCGGTGACCGGCCGGCCGCGGCGGCCGTTGTCGAACAGCGCGTCGACGGCCTCCTGCAGCATCCGCTTCTCGTTGTTGACGATGATCTCCGGCGCACCGAGGTCGAGCAGTCGCTTGAGCCGGTTGTTCCGGTTGATCACCCGGCGGTACAGGTCGTTCAGGTCCGACGTGGCGAACCGCCCACCGTCGAGCTGCACCATCGGACGCAGGTCCGGCGGGATCACCGGCACGCAGT
>JACCTY010000059.1 GCA_013812145.1 Geodermatophilaceae bacterium
GTCCGGGCGGCTGCAGCGGCGGCCGGGGTGTCAGCCGGGCGGGAGCCGACCCGCGGCCGGCGCTTCGCCTCGACCGTCCGCGGCCCGTAACCGACGAGCACCGACGTACGACCGCCGGGTGCCGGGCCACCGATCAGGCCGGGCTCGATGGCCTCGTCATCGCCCGCGACGGTGACCTCGGCGAGCGTCTGCGCCGACGGCGGTGGGCCGTCCGCCGCCGCTGCCTGCCGCTCGACGCCGGTCTGCGGCTCGGCCTCCTTCGCCGCCGGCGGCACCGTGTCCCCGGACCCGGAGGGATCGGTGTCGATCGAGATGATCGGAGCACCGACGTCGACCGTCGTCCCTTCGCCGAAATGCAGTTCGGTCACGACGCCGGCGTACGGGCAGGGCAACTCCACGGCGGCCTTGGCCGTCTCGACCTCGACGATCGGCTGGTTGATCGTGACCGTGTCGCCGACAGCGACCAGCCACTGCAGGATCTCGCCCTCGGTCAGCCCCTCCCCGACGTCAGGGAGCTTGAACTGCTTGATCTGTGCCATGCCTGCTACAACTCTCCGATCAGAACGCGAACGTGCGGTCGACGGCGTCGAGGACGCGGTCGAGGTCGGGGAGGTAGTCCTCCTCGATCTTGCTGGGCGGGTACGGCGTGTCGTAGCCGCCGACCCGTAGTACCGGAGCCTCGAGCGAGTAGAAGCACCGCTCGGTGATCCGGGCCGCGATCTCCGCGCCCAAGCCGAGATTCGTCGGTGCCTCGTGGACGACGACGCACCGTCCGGTTCGGCGTACCGAGTCGTAGACCGGATCCAGGTCCAGCGGCGACAGGGTGCGCAGGTCGATGACCTCGAGCGAGCGTCCCTCGGCCTCGACGGCCGACGCCGCCTGCAGCGACGTCTTGACCATCGGTCCGTAGGCCAGCACGGTGCAGTCGTCGCCGGGGCGGACGACGCTGGTTACGAACAGCGGACCCGGAGTGGCCGACGTGTCGAGCTCTGCCTTTTCCCAGTACCGCCGCTTGGGCTCGAAGAACAGCACGGGGTCCTCGGCCCGGATCGCCTGCTGGATCATCCAGTAGGCGTCGACCGGGTTGGAGCAGGCGACGACCTTGAGGCCAGCGGTGTGCGAGAAGTACGCCTCGGGCGACTCGCTGTGGTGCTCGACCGCGCCGATACCGCCGCCGAACGGGACCCGGATGACGATCCGCATCGGCAGCTTGCCCCGGGAGCGGGAGTGGATCTTCGCGACCTGGGTGACGATCTGGTTGTACGCCGGGAAGATGAACCCGTCGAACTGGATCTCGCAGACCGGCCGGAAGCCGCGCATGGCCAGGCCGACCGCCGTACCGAGGATGCCTGACTCGGCCAGCGGGGTGTCGATCACCCGATCTTCCCCGAAGTCCTTCTGCAGGCCGTCCGTCACCCGGAACACGCCGCCGAGCTTGCCGATGTCCTCGCCCATGAGCAGGACCTTCGGGTCGTCCTCCATGGCCTTGCGCAGGCCCATGTTGATCGCCTTGCCTAACGTCACCGACGTTGATGGGCGGGTGACGGGCGCCATGTCAGGCCTCCTGTTCGGCGGTGGCGAATGAGGCGTGATACTCCGCGAAGCCTGCGGCCTGCTCGGTCAGGTACGGCGTCTGCTCGGCGTACACGTTGGCGAACATGCTGTCGGGATCGGGATCGGGCATCTCGACGGTGCCCTGGCGGATCCGCGCGGCCAACTCGTCGGCCTCGGCGTCGATTCCGGCGAAGAAGTCGGCGTCGGCGTACCCGGACCTGATGAGGTAGGCGCGGACCCGCTCGATCGGATCCTTGAGCTTCCAGGCCTCCATCTCACTCGCCAGCCGATAACGGCTCGGGTCATCCGACGTCGTGTGCGCACCCATCCGGTAGGTGTAGGCCTCGATGAACGTCGGTCCCTGTCCCGTCCGGGCCGCATCCAGGGCCTTGCGAGTCACCGCCAGGACGGCGAGGACGTCGTTGCCGTCCACCCGCACGCCGGGGAAGCCGAAGCCGCGAGCCCGCTGGAACAGCGGGATCCGGGACTGCTTCTCGATCGGCTCGGAGATCGCGTACTGGTTGTTCTGGCAGAAGAACACGACCGGCGCGGCGAACACGCTGGCCCAGATGAACGACTCGTTGACGTCGCCCTGGCTGGTCGC
Source organism: Geodermatophilaceae bacterium (assembly GCA_013812145.1). Taxonomy (GTDB): domain Bacteria; phylum Actinomycetota; class Actinomycetes; order Mycobacteriales; family Geodermatophilaceae; genus JACCTY01. The sequence goes on from JACCTY010000059.1 coordinate 2,159, forward strand.
GCCATCGCCGAAGAATGCCAGCGTCGCGCCGTTTCCGCCGTCGCGCTGCATGCCCATCGCGTACCCGACGGCGTGCAGGCATTGCGCGCCGATGACGACCGTGTAGAGGTTGAACATCGTCGCGACCGGGTCCCAGGCGCCGTTGTCGCAGCCGCGGAAGAGGCTGATGATGTCCAACGGGTCGACCTTGCGGCACCACGCGACACCATGCTCCCGGTACGTCGGAAAGGCCATGTCGTCGGCTTCCAGCGCCCAGCCGGCGCCGATCTGCGCCCCCTCCTGTCCCAGCAGACTGGCCCAGATCCCCAGTTCGCCCTGCCGTTGCAGGGCGGTTGCCTCGACGTCGATCCGGCGCACCAGCGCGAGGTCGCGGTAGATCGCCCGCAACTCTTCAGGGCTGATTTCGATCGAGTAGTCGGGATGCTCGACCCGCTCGCCCTCAGGGGTCAGAAGTTGGATCAGCTCGGGCCCGGCCTCAGCGAAGCTGCTGTCCCCCGGACCGACCCCGATGTCACCAGACGACATGGATAGCTCCTTGCGCTCCTGCTGTAGCGGCGGGGTCACCGCCTGTACAGATGGCAATCGGCGACGCGACGGCGTCAGGGTGGTGTCGCCGGTGCGCGTACGCCGTTGCTGGATGGGTACGTCGGCTTCCATCCTGGCACGCGCTACCGCTGACGTGTGACAGTAGGTGTGAGCGTCAACCCGCTCGGGTAGTTCAGGTGCTTGCCCCGTCAAGGAGGATAAATGTCCCGAGAGCAGAATCTGGCGACCCCAGAGGCCCTGGTAGACCACGATCCCGCACCGGACCAGGGACCTGGCCCAGCCGGCTTCCGAGGTTTCTTCCGCCCCGGACCGGCGACCTGATGTCCGGGCTGCGATCGATCCTCTCCGGTGCCGCCGCAGGAGCCGCCGGTACGACGGCGCTCAACGCGGTGACCTACCTGGACGTCGCGGTCCGCGCGCGTCCAACCAGCAGTACGCCGGAGGACACCGTCGAAAGACTCGCCGACAAGGCGCACCTGCAGATTCCCGGGCAGGGTGAGGATCGGGCGAACCGGTTGGCCGGCCTCGGTCCGCTGTCCGGGATCGTCACCGGCGTTGGTGTGGGGGCGCTGCTGGGGCTGGCTCGCGGCCTCGGCTGGCGGCCGTCGCCAGCTGTGGGCGCCGTGGCCGCCACCGTTCTGGCGCTGATCGGGTCGAACGGGCCGATGACCGCGCTGGGCATCACCGACCCCCGCGAGTGGGACCTCGACGCGTGGCTCAGCGACGTCGTACCGCATGTGGTGTACGGCGCCGTGACCGCCGCGACGCTCGACGGCCTGGACTGACCCGTCCATGCCTCTACGTCCGTAACGCCGCCCGGCTCTACTGGTCGGATCGCTCGACGGCCGCCATCACCTCCGACGCGATAAACAGCCGCCGCCGACGTTCGTGGTGGATCTCGGTCAGGATCCCGAGATCGACCAGCTTGGCAATGTTCAGCGACGCCGCCCGGTGGGTCATGTCGAGGACAAGCTGAGCCCGCGAAATCGTAATGACGGGAATGTCGAACAGCGCGTCCACCAGCTTGGCGGCAGAACCGGACGATCGGACAGCGGAGACCTGTCGGCGCATGCGCTCGCAGAGGTCCTGCAAGCTCCGGGCCCGTTGAAGGGCGTCGCGGGCCTGCTCCTCGACGACCTCCAGAAAGAACAGCAACCAGCCGGTCCAGTCGCCCTGCGTCGAGACTTTCAGGAGGCCGTCGTAGTAGCGGTCGCGACGGGGTTCGAGGTACGCGGAGAGGTCCAGCAGCGGAGCAGGTAGCAGTCCCCACTCGACGAGAAGGAGGACCACCAGCAGGCGCCCCACTCGACCGTTGCCGTCGATGAACGGATGGACGGCTTCGAACTGGTAATGAATGGCGCCTATCGCGAGCCAAGGGGGCAGTTCGGCGGCGGCATGCAGAAACTTCTCGAAGGCGTCGAGGGACTCCCACAGCAGCTCCGGCGGAGGCGGCACAATGGTCGCCGACTCGATCACCGCCCGAGGGGAGCCAATCCAGTTCTGTGTACGGCGGAACTCGCCTGGGGTCGCGTAACCGCCACGGACGCCGCTGAGCAGAATGTCGTGGGCCTCGCGGAGCAGACGAAGGCTCACGGGTAGGGCCCGGTTCGGATTCATGACATGGTCGACAGCCCGTAGGTAGTTGTAGACCTCACGGACATCCGAATCGTCACCTCGGTTCGGCTCGACCTCGAAGAGCATGACATCGGACAGCGAGGCCTGAGTGCCCTCGATGCGGCCTCGGCGTCGTCTACGCGCGACGCTCTACCGCCTCGACTGCCTACAGGTCGAGAAAGACGGTGATGACTCGTCGGATCGCGGCCAGGGTGTGCGGTTCAGCGACCGCAAGAACCTTGCCGAGGCGCGCCGTGGAAACTGCGCGGAGCTGCTCGCACAGTGCCCAAGACGGCTGAGCCAGCCCCCGGACTGGCACGTGATGCGGCAGCCCGCGGTCACGCGTGGTCAAGGGCACGGCGATCACCAGATCCGGTATGTGCTCGGAGAAGTCCTGCGCGGACACCACCAGGACTGGACGTCGTTCGGCCTGCTCGCGGCCCACCACGACCGGGTCGGGCTTGGCAATCACGATGGTCCCTGGCTGCACTACTGCTCGCCGATCAACGGCGCGTCCAGCCAATCATCACGTTCAAGGACGTAGTCGTGCCACGCCTCGGGGTTCTCGCGCAGGGAGTTGTAGCCGTGCCGAACCGTTGTCCAAAACTCCCGGCGATCCAGCGCCTCAAGTGCCATAGAAATGACCTGCGCCTGTGAAACATGGCGGGATCGAGCGCGTGCCGCGATCCGATCGCGCAGCTCAACCGGAACTTTCACCGTGGTCGAGGACATACGTTAAGACTACTCTCAGTAGACCAAATCGGCTACCGCGGGGTGTGCTGTGGCAAGGATCTGGTGCTCCGGTACGACGCCGTAACCTGCAGTACCTGCGGGCGTTCGCAGCCGCACTGGTCCGACGTCGCAATTGTGCAAACGACGTTGCACAATTGTCGTGACGGCACCGTGCTCGCGCTGATCGGGGAGAACTGCCACTACCGCTTTGGGCATCGCCAATCCCCTCGAGTGGAGTTCGACGGCGTGGCTGAGCGCTGGTTCGGCCCCTGCTGTTGAGGCCGGGTGCTGGCCCAGATCGCCCAGGACCTCGTGGCCGTGATGCAGCGCGACGTGCGGACCGACTGGACGGTCCGCGACGACGTCCGGGCCAAGCTGCGCTCCTCGATAAAGCGGCTGCGCCCCGCTTCTTGCAGCTGCGCGCGACCGGTTAGGTTCGACAGGCAACCGACCGGTGGAGGAGTGACCGTGGCAGACGAGGTACTGGTCGAGCGTGACGGCGGCATATTGCTGATAACGCTGAACCGGCCGCAGGCGAAGAACGCCGTCAACCGCGCATTGGCTGAGGCGCTCGCGGCGGCACTCGATGAACTGGACGGCGACGACGCCCTCCAGGTCGGCGTCATCACCGGGGCCGGTGGCTCCTTCAGTGCCGGCATGGACCTCAAGGCGTTCCTGCAGGGCGAATTCCCGACTGTCAAGGGTCGCGGCTTCGGCGGCATCACCGAGGCTCCGCCCGAGAAGCCGTTGATCGCCGCCGTCGAGGGCTACGCGCTGGCCGGCGGGTTCGAGATCGTGCTGTCCTGCGACCTCGTCGTCGCCGCCAGGGACGCGCGGTTCGGTATCCCCGAGACTCGGGTCGGCCTGCTCGCCGGTGCCGGCGGGCTGATCCGGCTGCCACAGCGGATCCCGGTGAACATCGCCATGGAGTGCGCGCTGACCGGTGAGCCTTTCACCGCCGAGCAAGCCCGGGGCTGGGGCCTGGTGAACCGGCTCACCGAGCCTGGTGATGCACTCCCGGCCGCCCGCGAACTCGCCTTGAAAATCGCCGAGAACGGGCCGCTGGGGATACGCGCCTCCAAGAAGATCCTCCGCGAGGCCCCGTACTGGCCCGCCGACGAACTGTGGGACCGCCAGCGCTCGGCGATGAGTCCTGTCTTCGACTCCGCCGACGCCAAGGAAGGCGCCGCCGCGTTCGCGGAGAAGCGTCCACCGGTCTGGCAGGGCAAGTAGCTCGCCGGCGATGGTTTCTACTGGCTGAGCAGCCGACGTCGGTAGGCGATGACCTTGCCGAGCTTTCGTGTTCGACCCACGTCGAAGGGCAGCTGATGGAGGTCGGGCAGCCATGAGTCGAGGCGGCCAAGCAGATCTGCGATCCCCCGGCGGGTGGCCCGCTCGGGAACCCCGAGACAGATGCCGAGTGAGATGAGGTCAGTCAGGGTGACGTCAACGCCGCTGCGTCCGCCGATGGACATGGCGACTGTCGTGTCGCCATAGGGCTGAGAACTAGGGACGTCGTAGAGCGGCGATGGACGCCACTCCCCGTCCGAAGACTGCAGCACGGAGAAGTTCTTCGCATGCGCGTCACCGTTCCCCGTCACATACGCGAAAGCGAGTTGCATCAGCAGCGTTCGTGCTGCCACAGCACGCGCGTCGCAGACCTTGCTGAGCGCGGCGAAGACTCGCTCGGTGCCCAGCACATACTTGTCGGCCGGCGGTCGGCCGCAGACCTGGCACCCGTCTTCGACAGCCAGCGCTGCCGGACCTCCGTCAATGGTGATGCGGTCAAACCGGCGCACGAGCAGGCCAACCGACCCGTCGGCGTCGACGGCAGTGTGTGCACTTGGTACGGCTAGGCCCGATCGGCGCGCAGCCTCGAGAAAGAATGCCTCGTTCTCCACCAGAAACCGGTACTCGGGTGGGTTGAGCTTCAGAATGTAGCGTTCGCCGGCTCGGGTGACCGGCAGGTTCAGCATTGCAGCGCTTGTCTTGTCCTGAACTCCAGGCAGCGCAGCACGCTGGGCGCGGATGCCGAGATCAGCCAGCAGGTCCGCAAACCGCATCTGCCCGATGTCGTCGATGACAACCTGCGGCGGAATGACCTGGAGTTCGGTGTCGGCGGGCAGGACCTGCACATCGCCGATCGCATCGGCGCCGACGGCGAGAAGGAGGGACAGCTCGTCATCAGCCGACGTCTTCACCTCCCTGCGCAACGCGCCAAGTCTGCGGCCTTCGGGCAGCAGACCAGCGAAGTAGGCAGGCACAGCTCCACCAGGACGGGTTACTGGATTCGGGCCGACTGGCAAGGTCGTGGCGACGGCGGGACCGTCGCGGAGGACCCACTCCCGGAGGTAGCGAAACTCGACGCCATCCTCCGTTCGGGTCAGACTCGCGGCCCGGCGCCCCTGCTTGAGGACGTCGGCTCGCTCGACTCCACGCAACGACTGCAGGTCCGGCAGCGAAGCCGTCATGGTGATCCATGAGGTCGGAGGGCGTCATCAGTAGTGACGCTGGCTGCAGTGCCACGCCGGAGTTCCAAGTGCAACCCGAGGACGGTCAGCACATTGAGGACCTTGTCGAGCTGCACGGTGGCTTTGTCGGTTTCCAGGGCGTAGACGAACCGTGCGGAAACGTCAGCAAGGTCCGCGAGTTCGGATTGGCGCAAGCCGAGGCGTCGGCGGCGCGCACGGACCGTGGCACCTAGGCTGAGCCGGTTGTCTGCATGTACGTGCGAAATACCATCCTGGGCAGGCATAGCACGGCTCATTTCCCAAAATTCTGCACGTCCGTGCAGATCTATAGAGGCTAACACCTGACTGCCAGTCCGAGAGAGCAAATCTGCACGGGCGTGCAGATACAGGCTGGGGCTACGCAGGTACCGTCAGCTCGGCGGGCAATGGCTCGGTGTGGATGACGACGAGGCGGCTGACAGCGCGGGTCAAGACGACGTAGAGGCGGTTCAGCCCGCGCGGCTCAGCGGCAACGATCTCGGCCGGCTCCACGACGAGGACTGAGTCGAATTCCAGTCCCTTTGCCAGGGTCGCCGGTACGACGGACAGTCGCGGTCCGGCCGCCTCGTCGGTCAGCACCTGCGGGTCCAGGCCGGCCGCGCTCAGCGTCTGCGTCAGCCCGGCCACGGTGGCATCGGCACAGATCACGCCCACCGAACCCTCGAAGCCGAGCAACCGTTCCACCTCCTTGACGGCCGCATCGTCCACTGCGGAGACACTGTGGACTATCAATGCATGATCGCCGTGCCGCACCGATGTGACGGCCGCCAGGGACACACCCAGGTGCGGTAACAGCCGGTTCGCATACGCCAGCACCTCCCCGGGAACGCGGTAGCCGCGAGTCAACGGCTGTACCACGGCCTCGGGCTTGTCGAGATGACGCAGGCTGGTCAGCCAGTCGGTGCTGGACCACGGCGACGTCCCCTGCGCCACGTCCCCGAGGACGGTGACCGAGCCGGTGCTCGAGCGTCGGGCGACGGCGCGGTACTGCATCGGCGACAGGTCCTGCGCCTCGTCCAAGATGATGTGCCCGTATGACGGGGTGCGCTCCAGCAGTCCGGCCGCCTCGTCCACGAGCACCGCATCGGCGGCCGACCAGCGGGCCGACGTGGCCGATCGGGGCGGCTGCCGCCACAGCACCAGCGCCTGCTCCTCGGTGGTCAGGATTCCGTCGGCGGCCCGGGCCAGTGCCTTCGGCGTACTCAACAGCGACGCGACGAGCAAGTGCGCATCAACTGCCGGCCACACGTCTTGGAGAAAATCAGCGACCTCCTCGGATCGGGCGGCGCGGCGCACGTCGGCATCTGTCGGGCTCCCACCGACCGCCTCCTTCTGCCGCCGGGCGTTCTCGGCGATGGCCAGCGCAAGCCGCTCCCGGCCGGCGGTGTAGCGCACGTCGGAGCGCCGTAGATCGTCGACGTAGCGTCGCAGCGACTGCTCCGGCACCCGATAGCGCCGGCCGGACAGCGGGACTGCGAGGGAGTCCTTCGGTTTGCCGATACCGCCGTAGATCGCCCGGCGGAGCACGTCCGCCCAGCGGGCGTCGCCCTTGAGCGTGGCGACGTCAGCCGGGTCCGCGCCGCGGACCGGGACGGCGGCGGTCAGCTCCGCGACGCTGAGCTGCTCGACGCCACCCTCACCGAGCGCCGGGAGGACCGCGGAGATGTAGCCGAGAAAGGCCCGGTTGGGGCCGATGACGAGGACGCCGGACTGCCGCAACCGATCTGGGTAGGTGTAGAGCAGGTACGCCGCCCGGTGCAGACCGACCGCCGTCTTGCCCGTCCCCGGTGCACCCTGCACGCAGACCGACACGTCGAGGGGCGCCCGGACGATCTCGTCCTGGTCCGGCTGGATGGTCGCCACGATGTCGCGCATGGGGCCGACCCGGGGACGTTCGATCTCGGCCAGCAGGATCTCGGATTCGCCGGTGCGGCCGCCGAGTTCGAGGAGTTCGTCCTCGTACGACGTCAGCCGGGCGCCGGCAAAGCCGAATCGCCGGCGCAGTCGCACGCCCTGCGGGTCTGCTGCCGTGGCCCGGTAGAACGGCGTGGACATCGGAGCGCGCCAGTCGATGACCAGCGGGTCGCCCAGCTCGTCGCGGACGTGGCGGCGACCGATGTGGAAGGTCTCCGCGGTGTCCGAGCGGTCGGTTCGTCCGAAGAACGGCGGCACCGTTCCGTCGTCGGCCAGCGCCTTGAGCCGGCAGGCGCGTGCGGCGCCGAGGGATTCGCTGGCGAAGGCATCCACTCCGGCGTCGGTGATGCCTTCGGCGCTGCGCCGCATCAGCGCCAGCGCGGCTGTGG
>JACCTY010000168.1 GCA_013812145.1 Geodermatophilaceae bacterium
GCGGTGTCGGCTGCAACCTGGACCTCACCACGCAGGACAACCGGATCGTCCGGGTCGACTCACCGATCGACCATTCGGTCACCCACGGGCACCTGTGCATCAAGGGCCGCTTCGGCTACGCCCACGTCCAGCCCAGCTGACCGGCTAACCCTCGTCGCCGGGGAGGCTGTCGGCCTTGACGGCGTCGCGTTCGCCTATCGGCCGTTCCGGGCCGCGGGTGGTGTCCTTCGCGGTCTGCTGTTCGGCCTCGGCGTTGATCTCCGCGCCGAGCAGCACGATGTAGCCGCTGATGAACAGCCACAGCAGCAACACGATGACGCCCGCGAGTGCGCCGTACGTCTGGTCGTAGCTGCCGAAGTTGTTGACGTACAGCGAGAACCCGACCGAGGCGATGATCCAGATGATCGTGGCCACCACGGACCCGACCGAGACCCAGCGGAGCTTGGGGGCGTCCCGGTCGGGTGCGACGCGATAGACGACGGCCAAGCCCGCCAGGACCAGTACGACGAGCAGCACCCACCGGCCGACCTGCAGCAGGATGACGCCGACGATACCGAGATTGAGCACCTCGAAGACGACCGGGGCCACCGCGACCAGGCCAACCGCCAGCAGCATGAACACGATCGCGCCGACGGTCAGCAGCAGCGCGAGAGCGCGCAGCCTGAGGAAGCCGCGGGTTTCCTCCTCGTCGTAGCAGACGTTGACAGCGTTAATCAGGTTGCTGACTCCGCCGGAGACGCTCCAGAGCGCCCCGAGCAAGGACAGGATCAGCCCGACACCCAGGGCACCGTCGGAGCCGGCAGCTACCGAGATCATCTGGTCACGGATGATGCGCTGCGCCCGGGGTGGTAGTCCCCCGCTGAACGAATCCACCTGTTGCTGGACGTCGGCGGGGTCGGCGACCAGACCGTACGTGAGCACGGCGGCGATCAGCGCGGGGAACAGTGCGAGGAACGCGAAGAAGGCCAGACCGGCGGCCAGCATGGAGACGTTGTCCTTCTTGGACTCTCGCCAGGCCCTCCTCACCACCTGCAGCCAGCCCTGGCGCGGGATCTCCGACGGCCGCTCGGCTTCGGCCCCGGGCGTGTCTCGTGTGCTGGCGTTCCGCTGGCTGTCCTGGTCGGCGTCGGTACTCATGGCGGCACTCTTCCCCAGCCGCACCGGGTCTACACAGTCAACGGCGGTAACGTGGAGACGTGCGCCGCATTCTCCTGTCGCCGGCCTGGCTGATCGGACACCTGCTCGCGCTGGCCGCCGTTGCGACCTGTCTCCGGCTGGGCTGGTGGCAGCTGGCCCGCTTCGAGTCCGCGACGGGCAGCGTGCAGAACGCCGGCTATGCCCTGCAGTGGCCGGTGTTTGGCGTGTTTGTGCTGGTTTTCTGGGCGTACGTGATCAGAACCGAGCTGCGCCCGCCCGCAGCCGATGCGAAGCGGCCGGACACTCCGGTGGAGGACTCCCACACCCGCATCGTCATCGACGAGCAGTCCGATCCCGAACTGGCGGCGTACAACCGATATCTCGCCGAATTGCACGCGGCAGACACCGGATCCAAAAGGCCCGACTGAAACCCGAACGCGGGGTGAGTGACGGGACTTGAACCCGCGACACCCGGGATCACAACCCGGTGCTCTACCAGCTGAGCTACACCCACCATTGTCGTCCGAGGACGCACTCGACAGAGGTTACCCGATCGATCCGGCCCGCTCGGTAGCCAATTCGGCGGCAGCCGCCGCGGCCTCGGCCGAGTTCGGTCCGGGCTGTCCCACGAAGACGGTCTTGCGGTAGTACCGCAACTCCTGAATCGACTCGCGGACGTCGGCAAGGGCCCGGTGCGCGAGTCCCTTGGCGGGCTGGGCGAAGTAGACGCGGGGGTACCAGCGGCGGCTCAGCTCCTTGATCGAGGAGACGTCGACCATGCGGTAGTGCAGGAAATCGTCCAGATCCGCCATGTCGCGGGCGATGAAACCCCGGTCGGTGGCGATCGAATTGCCGCACAGGGGGGCGGCCCGGCGATCCGGCACGTGGCTGCGGATGTAGGACAGAACCTGCTCCTCGGCCTCGACGAGCGTCACGGTCGAGCGGCGTACCTCCTCGGTGAGGCCGGACTCCCTGTGCATGGCCGCCACCACGTCGATCATGCCGTCCAGATCGCTGTCGGCTGCCTGAATCACGATGTCGACGCCCTCGCCGAGGACGTTCAGCTCGGAATCGGTCACAAGCGCCGCGATCTCGATGATCTTGTCCTGCCGGAGGTCCAAACCGGTCATCTCGCAGTCGATCCAGACCAGCTTGTCCGTCATGCACCGACTCTACGGGAGGCCCGTCGTACGCCGATTAGGCTCGGAAGCCCAACTGATCATGCAGCCGGAGGGGTCAGCGATGTCCGAGGTCACCAGCCGGATCGCGGCGGGTTACGAGTTCACCGGTACGGCGCTGCGCCTGGGGGCGGTGGTCCACGACGGCGCCGCTGATCCGGCCGCACAGGTTCGGATCCCGCTGGCGATGCTCAACCGGCACGGGTTGATCGCCGGCGCGACCGGCACCGGGAAGACCAAGACCCTGCAGTTGATCGCCGAGCAGTTGTCCGAGCAGGGCGTCGCGGTCTTCGCCGCAGACGTCAAGGGCGACCTGTCAGGGCTGGCCACACCGGGGGACAGCAACGAGAGGATCGCCGCCCGGTCCGCCGAGGTCGGAGACAGTTGGCAGCCCTCGTCGTACCCGACGGAGTTCTTCACGTTGGGCGACGCCCCGGACGGGATCCCGCTGCGGGCGACGATGACGTCGTTCGGTCCCGTCCTGCTGTCCAAGGTGCTCGGTCTCAACGAGACGCAGGAGTCCTCGCTCGGGCTGATGTTCCACTGGGCCGACCAGGCGGGATTGCCGCTGCTGGACCTCAAGGACCTCCGAGCGGTAATCACGTTCCTGACAAGTGACACCGGCAAGCCGGAACTGAAGGCCCTCGGCGGGGTGTCGACGGCCACCGCCGGCGTGATCCTGCGCGAACTCGTCGGCCTGGAGAACGACGGCGCCGACGTGTTCTTCGGCGAGCCGGAGTTCGACACCGCCGACCTGATGCGGACCACCGAGGATGGCCGCGGCGTGATCAGTTGCCTCGAGCTCGCCGGCGTACAGAACCGGCCGACACTATTCTCCACGTTCCTCATGTGGGTGCTGGCCGACCTCTTCGACGTACTGCCGGAGATCGGTGACGCGGACAAGCCGAAGCTGGTGTTCTTCCTCGACGAGGCGCACCTGCTGTTCCACGCTGCCTCGGACGCGTTCTTGCAGGCCGTCGCCCAGACGGTTCGCTTGATCAGGTCCAAGGGTGTCGGCGTCTTCTTCGTTACTCAGAACCCCACCGATCTTCCCGACGAGGTGCTCGGGCAACTTGGAAACCGGATCCAGCACGGGCTGCGGGCGTTCACACCGGACGACGCCGACGCCCTCCGCAAGACCGTGCGCACCTACCCGTCGACCGAGGACTACGACCTCGAGGAGGCGTTGACAGCGCTCGGCATCGGCGAGGCCATCGTCACGGTGATGTCCGAGCGGGGTGCGCCCACTCCGGTCGCGTGGACCCGGCTGCCGGCGCCGCGATCACGAATGGCCCCCTCGGACGACGCCGTCCGCCAGCAGGCCGTAACGGAGTCGGCGTTGCATGCGCGGTACGCCGAAGCGGTGGACCGGGATTCGGCGTACGAACGGCTGGCGGCGCGGGTGAACGCGCCGGCGCCGGTGCGCGACCCGAAGCAGCGGCGGGTGCCGACCCGCGAGGACCGGGCTGAGCCGGCCCAGGAGACACTGGTCACCCAAATCCTGGACTCCGGCGCCTTTAGGTCGTTCCTGCGCTCGGCCGGGAGCGCGCTCGGCCGGAGCATGTTCGGGACCCGCCGCCGGCGCTGAGCAAATCCGGGCTCGCGCCAAGGACGCACACAGTGAGACCATCAACGGACATGCCCGCTGACCGTTCCCCCGAACAACCCTCTGGTGACGCGCCGGAGGGTCGGTCGGCCGACAACCTGGCCACCGAGGGGCGTGCCCTCGATCGGCGTGCGCTCGATCGGCGGGCCTTCGATCGGCGGGCAATGGTGCGGCGCTCGGCCGCCGTACTGGCCGGCACAGCCGGAATCCTCGCCGCGCCTGCGCTGATGGCAACCGCGGCGGCCGAACCGGGCGACACGCTGCGCCTCGGTGGGCGAAACCGGGCAGGGGATGCGCAGACCCGGTTGCAGTCGACGACGACGGTGGCCTCGCTCTCGGTCCTGAATGAACGCGTCCGCAGTAGCGAGCCCGACGGCGACGTCGACCTCGTGGCGGCCCAACTCCGGCTGGAGAGCCCGGTTCCCGGCGCCGTCCGTCCGCAGGTGCCCGACGTGCAGACGATGGCCGCCGGGGACATCGCCGCCGCCGGCGGGCTGCTGTACTTCGGCGCGGAATCGGGCAACTTCGACGTCGTCGCGAGCCAGGTGTTCACGTCCTACTTCGCCAACTATCTGCACCCGGTGCCCGCGCGGAATGCCACCGTCCTGGACACCCGGGTGCTGACGGTGCCCGATCGGGCGCTGTTCACCGCCGGTGACCTGACCGCCGACGGTCGGCTGGTTGCCGGCCGTCGTGTCGCTGTCGACCTGCGGGTGCTCGTCAACACTGCGGCGGTGCCCCCGCAGGCTGCCGTCGCGCTCTCCCTGCAGATCTTCGGTGCCGCCGAGACCGGCGTCCTCACCGTGTATGCCGACCAGAGCGCCGCAGCCGGCGTCGATGTCATGGCTTACGCCGTCCTTCCTGGCAAGGTCACCGCGGACGGTGCACCGTTTGCGCTGCCGGCCAGCGGTGCGGCGATCGTGGGGCTGGACGCCGACGACCGACTGTGGCTGTCAATATCCCGCACCGCGCACGTCGTCGTCAGGGTGACCGGCCTGTTCGTCCCGGACCCCACGGCCATCGTGGACACGGCGGAAACCCTGTTGGAGACCTCGCCGTACGCCCGGCGGGTCCAGCGTCAGCGGCGGGCGCTGCGCCGGCTGATTGCGGACAACGCTCTGCCCAAGTGACGAACCGGTGGTTCGATCTGTTACGAGTGGCACGCCGTCGATCGCCCCGGGACCGCTGAAGTAGCCGTGTCGGCACCGCTCCTGACGGGGGAACGCGGGAGCATGTCGTAACGTCCAATGACGAGGCCGGTGCACCGGCCACGGAGATGGCTGCCGCGGGAGTCGAGTGGAGGTCGGGGTAGGTGCTGTGTCTCGCACCCATCGAACTCGGGTCCGATGCCGAACGCCGGCTCTATCGGGTCCTCTCCGGCCTGGGTCCTGGGACGGGTGTCCTCGGTGGGCTCGTCGTCTTCGTTCCCGTCGTCGACGGCGCGAGGCAGCGCCGGCAGGCTGATGCGGTCGGCTTCCTGCCCGAGGCCGTCGTCGTCATTCGCGCGGTCGGGATGGGACGGCAGGCCGGTGAACTCCGGCCCAGCTCCACTGGCATGTGGACGGTGGGCGGAGAGATTCTGCGGCTCAGCGGCGGCGGATCGAGCCCCGCGGTGCAGCTGCGCAAAGCGGTCGAGCTCATCCACGCGACGCTGGACTCGGGCGGGCTCGACCCGGGCTCACCGTCCGCGCTCGCTGCCATCGACGGGCCCATCACGTCGGTTCGAGACCGCTCCGCCGGAGGGCCGGTCGCCTGTAGCATGGACGCCGGCGACGTGCTGACCGGCCTGCGGCACTGCGCGAACGTCGGCTCGCAGGGTGACACCAGGGTGTGGACGACAGCCGACGTCAAGGCCGCACTGACCATCTTCGGGCTGCAGGCCCGCGGCCCGTCGGTGGAGGAGCTCAACAACGAAGGCTTTCTCTACTCGCCGTATGTCCTGCGCCGGTCGGAGTCGGCGGTCGTTGCACATGCGGACCTCGCCCCTACGGTCAGCCTGCTGTCGGGGCCGTTCGCGGCAGAGCGCGCACCCACCAAGACACCGCAACCGGTCGAGCCGTTCTGGGACGAGCCGGCCCGGTCCGAGCCACCGGTCACGCCGGCCGTCGCCCCGCGCCAGCGCCTCACCGAACCGCGGCCCGTCGCCGAACAGCAGCGCGCCGTCAAGCCGCCCGAGCCCGCTGCGGCGGCGCTCGACGACAGCGGCGTGGGGGGCTTGTTCGGTGAAGCGGTCGGCCGCGACGCCGATCGGCAGCCGGAACCACCGAAGTCACCGCGGCGTCCGCCGCCTCGGGTGCCAGAGCTCAAGCGCAGATCCCGCCCGGCCCTGCTGCTCGGCGTTGCCGTGCTGCTGGTCCTGGCCGCCGTGGCAGGTCTGCTGTACGCGCTGTCCAGTGGTCTTCGGGGCAACGATCCGGCCGAGTCGGACGCTCGAGCCGGCGGCACGTCGTCGTCCGCTCCCGTGCAGACCACCCCGGGCACGAGCCAATCGGCCCCGGCCACACAGGAGTTGTCCGGATCGACGTACACCCTGCAGGCCCAGCGCAGCGACACCGACTGTGCGTCCAACGCCTACGGCCAGGTGGCGGAGTTCTTCGGTACGACGCCGTGCACGGGGCTGACCCGGGCACTGTTCACTACCACCGTCGACGACGCGCCGGCCGTGGTCTCGGTGTCGGTCGTGGCCATGCCCGACGAGGCGAGCGCGGCCGACCTGCAGGAACTGGCGGACACCAGCGGCACCGGCAACGTCAGCGACCTTCTGCGCGCCGGAGAGCAGATCGACGGGGGGCCGAGCGAACTCGTCGCGGCGGCCTACAACTCTGAACTGTCCGGTAGCGAGGTCAGGATCGTCGAGGTGGCCTGGGTCGACGGTGACACCGAGGGCGACGAGAGCCTGCTCGACGCTGCCGCGGAGGACGCTCTGCTCTTGGAAGTCCCGGAGGACTGAGGGTGCGTCTGCTGGTCCTGGGCGGGACGGTGTTCGTGTCCCATGCCGTGGCGGCAGCGGCGGTGGCGCGTGGACACCGGGTGACGTGCGCGGCGCGTGGCGTCTCGGGCAGCGTGCCCGTTGGCGCCGAACTGGTCCGCGTGGACCGGGACCAGCCTGACGGGCTCGAGCCGTTGGACGGACGCACCTTCGACGCCGTGGTCGATGTGGAGTCCCTCTCGTTCACCCGGGTACGCCGCGCGTTGGCGGCGCTCGGTCCAGGGGCTGGGCACTGGACCTACGTCTCGACGAGCTCGGTTTACGCCGACAACGAGACGCCTGGGCAGCGCGCCGGAGCAGCGCCGCTGCTCGACCCCGCACCGGACGGAGCCGACGAGACCGACCGCGGGCAGTACGGCCCGCTCAAGGTGGCCTGCGAGAACGCGGTCCGCTCGGCTGTTGGCGAGCGGGCGTTCGTCTGCCGGCCCGGGCTCATCGTGGGGCCGGGTGACTGGTCCGACCGCTTCGGCTACTGGCCGGCCCGGGTGTCACTCGGGGGCCGCTTCCTGGCGCCCGGCCGCGCGGAGAACGAGGTTCAGTACGTCGACGTCAGGGACTGCGCGGCCTGGATCGTCACGGCGGCCGAGCAGGGGCTGGTCGGTACCCTTGATGCGATGTGCCCGGCGGTCCGGTGGGGCGACTGGCTGACCGACCTCAGCACGGCGGTGGGATCAGCCGGCGAGCCGGTGTGGGTGCAGCAGGACTTTCTCGTCGAGCACGGCGTCGAGCCGTGGATGGGCCCCGGGTCACTGCCCATGTGGTTGCCGATTCCGGAGTACGCCGGCTTCATGACGCGCGACGTCAGTGAATCGCTCACAGCCGGCCTGCGGATCCGGCCGCTGCAGGACACCGCCGCCGCGAGTCTGGCGTGGGAGCGGGAGCTCGGCCTGGACCGCGAACGGCGTAGTGGCATCACCCGCGAGCGGGAAGCCGAATTGTTGCGGCTCTGGGCAGACCGGAGCGGACCGGCTACGCCGTCGTGTTGATGTAGATGACGAACGTCGACGGCCGTCGGGCAGCGAGCAGCTCGGCGAGGTCCGGCTTTCCGTCTCCGCTGAAGTCAGCTGCCGTCACCGACACCGGACCGTTGGCTGTCGGATAGGCGGTGGGCGGCGCGAATTCGCTGCCGGCCTGGTTCACAGGCAAGACGGCGGGCGAACATCAGGACATCCCCGATCAGAGCTGGACCGCCAGCGTCGGCGGCGACTCATTGTGAGTCGGCTCGGATCAGGCAGCAATCGTCCGTAGGTGCTAGCACCACTGCCTCGAGGTGATCAGTTCGGCGTTGTGGTCACTGCCCGATGGCCGGCACTTCTCGGTGCACTGCTGCGGCCCAGATCCCAAGCGTTGGGCCGAAACGTGCCACCCGAAGGCGTCCTCGATTGCGCCGTCGGCCACCTCAGGGACGACCAACCTTGCCCAACCCCGACGAACGCGCGGTCCGGACCAGTAGCGTCCGGGGATGGGTGACGGCTCGCCGGACATAGTGGTTGTGACGGGGGTTGCGGGCGTCGGCAAGTCCGTGGTGGCCCAAGGCATCGCGCGGGCGACCGGATGGACGTTGGCCGAGGGAGACGGATTTCACCCGCCGGCCAACGTGGCGAAGATGCGCGCCGGGCGCGCCTTGACCGACGCGGACCGCTGGCCGTGGCTGGCTGCGCTGCGTGACTGGATCGCCGTCCAGGAGCGCGCCGGATCGAGCTGCGTCGTATCCTGCTCGGCGCTCAAACGGAGCTATCGTGACGTGCTGCGCGACGGCAACCCGTCCGTGCGGTTCTGTGCCCTGCAGGCCGACGGCGAGGTGCTTCGTGGGCGGCTGGAGAGCCGCCGAGAACACTTCATGCCGGCATCCCTGCTGAACAGCCAGCTGGGCACCCAGGAGCCGCTGGGCGCGGACGAGCCGGGTGTGCGGGTCGATGCCGCCGGTGAGCCCGCGGTCGTCGTCGTCAGCGCGCTCGATGCACTCGGCCTGTAGCTTGGCCCGGCACTGACGCCGGGAGGCGTGGCCGCTGGGTAGGTTCGCAGGCATGACGACCGACCGGCATGGCGCACTGCGGAAGTCGGCCGAACACCGCCACGCGCCGGTCGTTCTCGAGTTCGACGCGACGATGCCGCCGCCGGACGGGCGGGGTGACCCACTGGATCGCCTGCTCGGACGGGGCAGTCCGTCGTTGACATCGGTGCTGGAGGGGCTGGAGCGGGCCGGCCGCGACCGCAACGTCGCTGCGCTCATCGTCAAGGTCGGGGGCGCCGGATGGGAGTTGGCCCGCGCCCAGGAGTTCCGTGACGCGGTGCTGCGTTTCCGCGGCCGAAGCGGTCGGCCGGCGGTGGCCTGGTCGGAGACGTTCGGGGAGTTCGCCGGAGGAAGCATCGGCTACTACCTGGCCACCGCCTTTGACCAGATCTGGCTGCAGCCCTCGGGTGGCGTCGGTCTCACCGGCGTCGCGGTGGAGGCGACGTTCCTGGCCGGGGCACTGGACAAACTGGGCGTGCGGCCGGAGATCGCGCAGCGGCACGAGTACAAGAACGCCGCCGACTCGCTGCTGCGCACCGGCTTCACCGACGCGCACCGGGAGGCCGCGGCTCGGCTGGCCGCGTCCGCCGCTGACCAGATCGTCTCCGGCGTCGCCTCGGCGCGAGGTCTTTCCGTGGACCAGGTGCAGCGCCTCGTGGACCGCGCTCCGCTGGCTGCTGACATCGCCCTGCAAGAGGGACTCGTGGACCGGCTCGGGTACCGCGATCAGGTGTACGCCGACGTACGACGCCGTACCGGCGACACCGCACGGCTGCTGTTCCTGACCCGCTATGCCAGGGTGCGAACGTCGCCCGTCGAAAGGCTCCGGCAGCATGGCCGCCCCGTCGTGGCGGTGGTCGAAGGAATCGGGCAGATCCATTCGGGCCGTAGCCGGCGCGGGCCGCTGCGCGGACCGTCCATCGGCTCGGACACCCTGTCGGCGGCCCTGCGCGCAGCAGTCGCCAGCGAACCGGCGGCGGTGGTGCTGCGCGTGAACTCACCCGGCGGGTCCTATGTCGCCTCCGACGTCATCTGGCGGGAGGTTGCCTGCGTGCGTGCAGCGGGCCTGCCGCTCGTCGCCTCCATGGGCGACGTCGCGGCGTCCGGCGGGTACTTCATAGCCATGGGCGCGGACTCCATCGTGGCCGAGCCGGGAACGTTGACCGGTTCGATCGGCGTCTTCGGCGGCAAGCCCGTGACCGCGGACCTGCTCGACCGTCTCGGTGTCGGGCACGATGCGGTGACCGAGGGGCGGCACGCCCGGATGTTCTCGACCCGGCGCGGTTTCACCGCCGAGGAACGCAACCTGCTCGAGGAGTGGCTCGACCGGGTTTACGCCGACTTCACCGCGAAGGTCGCGCAGGGTCGAGGGATGAGCTCAGAGCAGGTGCACGAGGTGGCCCGGGGTCGGGTCTGGACCGGAGCGGACGCCCAGCGGCGGGGGCTGATCGACGAGCTCGGCGGGTTGCGCCGCGCGGTGGATGTCGCTGCGGACCGGGCCGGTGTCGACGCCGAACGGGTGCGGATCCGGCGGTTCCCGGAGGTCCGCCCGTTGAGCCGGCTGCGGCCGGCCCGCTCCAGCGAGGATCCGGCAGCCGCGGCCGGGTTGGCGGACTGGGGATCGCTGTCGTCGATCGCCGACGTGCTCGGGTTGCCGCCGGATGGGCCGCTGGTTCTCCCCTACGCGTTGCGGCTGCGCTGATGGACGTGTTGTGGCGCCCGTCCGCGCAGGTCGTCGACGCGGCCAACATCACCGCGTACCGGCGTTGGCTCGGTGGTCGGGGCGTGCGGCCGGGTCCGGAGTACGACGACCTGTGGCGCTGGTCCGTGGACAACCTTGAGGAGTTCTGGACCTCGATCTGGGAGTACTACCAGATCGAGGCGTCGACGCCGTACGACGCCGTGTTGCCTCACCGAGCGATGCCGGGCGCGGTGTGGTTCCCGGGTGCCAGGCTCAACTATGCCGAGCACGCGCTGCGCTACGACGGCGGCGACATGCCCGCGCTTCTCGCGGTGAAGGAGGACGGCGCGCGGGAGGTGAGCTGGACTCAACTGCGCGCCGAGGTCGCCTCGGTCGCTGCCCGCTTCCGGTTGTGGGGCGTGGGCGCCGGTGACCGGGTCGTCGGCTACCTGCCGAACGTGCCGGCGGCGGTCGTGGCGTTTCTGGCGTGCGCGAGCATCGGCGCGGTCTGGTCGTCCTGCGGGCCGGACTTCGGCACCCGCAGTGTCATCGACCGGTTCGGTCAGATCGAGCCGGTCGTCCTCATCGCGACCGACGGGTACCGCTACGGCGGCAGGGTCTTCGATCGGCTGGCCACCGTCGCCGAGATCCGTTGCAAGCTGCCTTCGGTGCGGCATGCGGTGCTTGTGTCCACAGTGGACAGTGGTGCTGCGGCCGGCTTCACACCGTGGGGGGAGCTGACCGCGGACTCGACGGCTGAGTGCGACTTTGCGCAGCTTCCGTTCGACCATCCGCTGTGGGTGCTCTACTCCTCCGGTACGACGGGGCTGCCCAAGCCGATCGTGCACGGGCACGGCGGCATCCTGCTCGAACACCACAAGTCGTTGGGACTGCACTTCGATCTGAGGCCGGCTGACCGCTTCTACTGGTACACCTCGACGAGCTGGATCATGTGGAACATCCTGGTCGCCGGTCTGCTGCACGGGGCCACGATCGTGCTGTACGACGGCAGTCCGGCGTACCCCTCCCAGGACGCGCAATGGTCGCTCGCCGCCGAACACGGGGTGACGTTCCTGGGGACGGGAGCGGCGTACGTCGCCGGTTGCGCCCGTGCCGGGCTGCGCCCCTGCGACCAGTTGGACCTGTCGGCGGTCCGGGGGATCGGTGTGACCGGCTCGCCGTTGCCGGCCGACGCGTTCCGCTGGGTGTACGACGCCGTTGCACCGGACGTGTGGCTCACGTCGGTCAGTGGCGGCACCGACGTGGCGACCGGCTTCATCAAGGGCGCTCCGGTGCTCCCGGTGCACGTCGGCGAGTTGCAGTGCCGTGGGCTGGGGGTTGCCATGGCGGCCTGGGACGACGGCGGCTCGCCCGTGGTCGACGATGTGGGCGAGTTGGTCGTCACCCAGCCCATGCCGTCGATGCCGCTGTACTTCTGGGGCGACCCGGACGGTTCGCGGTATCGCGAGAGTTACTTCGAGATGTTCCCGGGAGTCTGGCGGCACGGCGACTTCGTCACGATCACCGCGCGCGGCACGGTGGTTGTGCACGGCCGGTCGGACTCGACGATCAACCGGCAGGGCGTTCGGATGGGCAGCGCCGACATCTACGACGCCGTGGAGCGGTTGCCCGAGGTGGCCGAGTCGCTTGTTATCGGAGCAGAACTCCCCGACGGGGGCTACTACCTGCCGCTGTACGTCGTACTGGCCCCTGGTGCGGTGCTGGACGGCGACCTGCGGGCCCGGATCAACTACACGATCCGTAGCGAGGTCAGTCCGCGACATGTGCCCGACGAGATCATCGAGGCGCCGGGCGTCCCGCACACCTTGACCGGTAAGCGGATCGAGGTGCCGATCAAGCGGCTGCTGCAGGGCCATCCGGTTGAGGGGGCGGTGAATCTCGGTGCCCTCGACCGGCCGGAGCTGATCGACTTCTACGTCGACCAGGCCCGGCTGCTCGCGCAGTCCAGGGCGTCAGTGGATTCCAGTCGCGGGTGACGCGGACATGTGGGTCAAAACCGTCGGAGCCCCGACACAGGGTCTCACCGGAGCTGACCGGCCCGGCCGGTCCCGAGAAGAACGGAGCAGCACATGACCGGAACGCCGTCGAACGCAGACGTCCCTGCCGAGCGCGCCGACCTGCTCACCGCTCTGGCCCGCCATCGCGGCTTCCTGACGCAGACCATCCAGGGTCTGACAGCCGAGCAGGCAGCGAGCACTCCGACGGCGAGCGAGCTGTGCCTGGGTGGCCTGATCAAGCATGTCGGCGTAACCGAACGTCGCTGGATCGACTTCGCGGTGCGCGGCCCGGAGGCATTCGGGCCGGAGATCGACTGGTCTCAAATCGACTGGGCCAACCTGGCGGCCGATCCGGTTGTCTCGGAGGTGTTCGCCGAGCGGGCGGCCGATTTCCAGCTGCTGCCGGGCGAGACCGTGGACGGGGTGCTGGCCGACTATGCGGCGGTGGCCGCGGACACAGAGCGAATCGTTGGCGACCTGCCCGACCTGAACGCGGCGCACCCGTTGCCGGCTGCGCCGTGGTTCGAGCCCGGAGCGACATGGTCGGTGAGGCGGGTGCTGCTGCACGTGATCGCTGAAACCTCGCAGCACGCCGGACACGCGGACATCCTGCGGGAGACGATCGACGGGGCGAAGACGATGGGTTGAGCTGCCCTCGTCCGCGCTGAGTTGATCAAACTTATGCATGGGGCAGGCGCGGCAGGTTGGTGGCTAGCCGTTGCGCCGCTCCGGCTCGCCCAGCTCCCCGGTCGCGCAGCTCCCGCCAGGTCACGACATCGCCGGCCAGCCGTCGGTCGATGCTGTCGGCGGTGACGGCTCGCATCGGGCGGCCGAAATCTTCGCGGGCAGTCCGCCGAGGTCCATCAGGTGCTCGTGAGCCGTTGGGCGTGTTCCACTTCCTCCGCCCTGACAGTGCTCGACTGGCTGCTGCGCAGGCGCCACCAGGTCGCGGCTCCGCTCGGATGGTCCAGCTGGCCCAGCTCTAGCGCGCGGTCGATGAGCTCCCGCACCTCGTTCTCTCGCTCCGGTTCGGCGGCAAACAACGTGCGCACCCGTACGCCGTCGTCGACCCGCTCCGCACTGGTGTGGTGGGGCGCCAGTGGGCATGGCGGCTCATGCTTCCAGTGCCCGCAAAGCTCCATGGTGATCACCGCCCCCGGAGCCCGCAGGTCGCCGTCGGTTTCCATGGCCAGGATCGCTTCGTGGGCGAAGGTTTCGCGCATCAGCCCAGTCTGTCGGCGATCCGGCACATCGTCATCCGACGGGTTTGCGTAGTCAGAAGAACTCGTCCAGCAATTCGTAGAACGCGAGCTTGTCCGCGGCGTCGTTTGCTCCGCATCGGGCGAGATACCGCTCCGCCCGAGCCGGGCCGTACTGAGGGTTGAGGTGAGCGCTTCGTAGGCTGCGGTTCATCAGGGCGAGATCCATGCAACGGCCCGCCCGGCCGGCCCGAGCGGCGTCCACGATGCCGACAACCTCGATGGTCTGCGGATCTAGGAGGATGTTGGGCAGACACCAGTCGCCGTGCGTGACCACGACGTCCTCCGCGGCTTGGGCTGCGGGCAGCAACCACTCGAGTTCCCGCACCAGACGCGGGGCATCCCAACCTTGCCGCTCCGGGTCAAGGTTGGCCAGATCGACCCGCCCCTCCTCCGCAGCCGCCCGCGCCTCGGGCACTGTCACTGACAGCGTGCGGTCGAAAGGACAGCTTTCCGCGGGAAGAACATGCAGGGCTCGGGTGACCTCGGCGAGGGCGTCCACAACTCGGTCGAGGTCGCCCGCTGGCCATGGATCGGCCGCACCACGCCCCTGAACCTCGCGGGTGAGGAGCCAGTCGGCCCCCACGTCGAGAACCTCGGCCGCGGGCAGTCCCTGCAGCCGCAGCCAGGACAACGCCCGCGCCTCGACGTCTGCATCCTGCGTGAATTTGCGATAGACACCTGGGCGTCGCTGCACGCGCGCACCCGACATTCCCAGCGTCACCGGCTCCCACACCTGTGTCAGCCTGGCCTACCGGCCATACCTGCGCGCTTGCCTTGGGCAGAAACCGGTGTCAGGCGAGGATCGCGGCAACGGCCATCCGGTGCAGCAGCGCGGCCATCTCCTGGCGCGGCAGCGCCTGTGCGCTGTGCGGCGTCGAGTTGAGCAGCCCGAAGACCGCATGTGCGGCCGCCCGGGCGGCCGGCTCGGTCCGCGTCGGGTCCAGCCGGCGCAACACTCCCACCCACACCTCGACGTACCGGCGCTGCAGTCTGCGCACCCGACGCCGGTCCGGCTCGGCAACGCTGGCGAGGTCTCTGTCCTGTACGACGATCAGCGACGGGTTGGCGAGGGCGAACTCGATGTGCCATCCGATCAGAGCCTCCAGAGCCAACCGCGGGCTCGGCGCCGCGCTGACCCGGGCGGTGCCCTCCGCCAGCAGCCGTTCGCTGATCCGGAGGAGCATCTCGGCCAGCATCGAGTCCTTGCTGGGGAAGTGCCGGTAGATGCCGGGACCGGAGATCCCCACGGACGCGCCGATGTCGTCGACGCCGACGCGGTGGAAGCCGCGTTCGGCGAACAGCTTCGCGGCTTCGTCGATGATCTCCTCGCGACGGCTGCCCGGCGCCCGACGCACACCGGAAGCTGTTGTCATGCGCAGGATGCTAGCCGATCGAGTTAACGGCTGCTAACCTCACAGCCGAGGTTAACGGCTACTAACTGCGGGAGGATCCGATGGACTGGCCGGTGCTTGCCACCCGCCTCGTCTCCGGCGATCCTGCGTCGGCAGCCAACACGGAGACCAACAGGGGATTGGCTGCTGACTTGCGGGCGCAGCTGACGGCGGTCGCGCTCGGCGGGGGAGAACCCGCCCGGCAACGGCACCTGGACCGCGGCAAGCTGCTTCCGCGCGAGCGCGTCGACGCCCTCGTGGACCCGGGATCGCCGTTCCTCGAACTCTCGCCGATGGCCGCCTACGGCATGTACGACGACGAGGCACCCGCGGCCGGGATCATCACCGGCGTCGGCCGGGTCGCCGGCCGGGAGTGCGTCATCGTGGCGAACGACGCCACCGTCAAGGGCGGGACGTACTACCCGATGACGGTCAAGAAGCATCTGCGCGCACAGGAAGTGGGCCTGCAGAACAGGCTGCCGTGCCTGTACCTGGTGGACTCCGGCGGGGCCTTCCTTCCCCGCCAGGACGAGGTCTTCCCGGACCGCGAGCACTTCGGCCGGATCTTCTACAACCAGGCCACGATGTCCTCGCGCGGCATCCCGCAGGTCGCCGCGGTGCTGGGCTCCTGCACCGCCGGCGGCGCCTACGTGCCGGCCATGAGCGACGAAGCGGTGATCGTGCGCAACCAGGGCACCATCTTTCTCGGTGGCCCACCGCTGGTGAAGGCCGCGACGGGGGAGGTCGTCACCGCCGAGGCGCTCGGCGGCGGGGACCTGCACAGCCGGACCTCCGGCGTCACCGACCATCTGGCCGAGGACGACGCCCATGCGCTGCAGATCGTCCGGCAGATCGTGTCGACGTTGGCGCCCCGAGCGCCGCGGGCCTGGGAGGTCGCACCCACGGAGGAGCCCGCCGTCGACCCGGCCGGCCTGTACGACGTCGTACCGGCCGAGACGCGGACGCCGTACGACGTCCGCGAGGTGATCGCTAGGCTCGTCGACGGCAGCCGGTTCCACGAGTTCAAGGCGCTGTACGGGCAGACCCTCGTCACCGGATTCGCCCGGCTGCACGGCCATCCGGTCGGGATCGTCGCGAACAACGGCATCCTGTTCAGCGAGTCCGCGCTGAAGGGCGCGCACTTCATCGAGCTGTGCGACCAGCGGAAGGTGCCGCTGCTGTTCCTGCAGAACATCACCGGCTTCATGGTCGGCCAGGAGTACGAAGCCGGCGGCATCGCGAAGAACGGCGCGAAGATGGTCACCGCTGTGGCGTGCGCTCGGGTGCCCAAGTTGACCGTGATCATCGGCGGCTCGTTCGGCGCGGGGAACTACTCCATGTGCGGGCGGGCGTATTCGCCGCGGTTCCTGTTCACCTGGCCGAACGCGAGGATCTCGGTGATGGGCGGGGAGCAGGCGGCGTCGGTGTTGGCCACTGTCCGGCGAGAGCAACTCGAGGCTCGCGGGCAGGAATGGTCCACAGTGGACGAAGAGGAGTTCAAGAGCCCGATCCGCGACCAATATGAGAGCCAGGGCCACCCCTACTACGCCAGCGCGCGGCTGTGGGACGACGGCGTCATCGATCCGCTGCAGACCCGGATGGCGCTGGGACTTGCGTTGTCCGCCTGTGCCAACGCACCGCTGGAGCCGGTCGGCTACGGCGTTTTCCGGATGTGACGCGCTGATGTTCCAGGCCGTTCTGATAGCCAACCGCGGCGAGATCGCGGTGCGGGTGATCCGTACGCTGCGGGCGATGGGCATCCGGTCCGTCGCCGTCTACTCCGACGCGGACCGGGACTCCCGGCACGTCCGCGACGCCGACGTCGCCGTTCGGATCGGACCGGCGGCAGCAGCAGAGAGCTACCTGTCCATCCCGCGGGTCGTCGAGGCAGCCGTGTCCACCGGCGCCCAGGCCGTGCACCCCGGTTACGGCTTCCTGGCCGAGAACGCCGGCTTCGTCCGCGCCTGCACCGACGCAGGCCTCGTGTTCGTCGGCCCACCGGCAAGCGCCATCGAGGCGATGGGCGACAAGATCCGGGCCAAGCAGACGGTCGAGGCGGCCGGCGTGCCGGTCGTCCCCGGCCGCCACACGCCCGGACTCACCGACGAGGACCTGGCCGGGGCGGCGACGGAGATCGGCTACCCGGTGCTGCTCAAGCCCTCGGCCGGCGGCGGCGGCAAGGGCATGCGACAGGTGACCGAGCCGGCTGCGCTGGCCGAGGCGATCGCCGGTGCCCGGCGGGAGGCGCGCGGCGCGTTCGGTGACGACACCCTGCTCATCGAGCGCTTGGTCCAACGCCCGAGGCACATCGAGATTCAACTGCTCGCCGACCAGCACGGCGCCGTCGTCCATCTTGGCGAACGCGAGTGCAGCCTGCAGCGTAGACACCAGAAGATCATCGAGGAGGCGCCATCGGTCCTGCTCGACGCCGCCACCAGGGATCGGATGGGGGCTGCTGCCGTCGAGGCCGCCCGGGCGGTCGGTTACACCGGAGCCGGGACGGTGGAGTTCATCGTGTCGGCCGACCGGCCGGAGGAGTTCTTCTTCATGGAGATGAACACCCGGCTGCAGGTCGAGCACCCGGTGACCGAACTCGTGACCGGCCTGGATCTGGTCGAGCAGCAGCTCCGCGTGGCGGCCGGTGAACAACTGCGGTTCGGCCAGCCCGACGTCGAGCTGACCGGGCATGCCGTCGAGGCCCGGATCTACGCCGAGGACCCCGCCCGCGGCTTCCTTCCGACCGGCGGCACCGTGCTCGCGTTGCGCGAGCCGGACCTCCTGCACGTCCGGATCGATTCCAGCCTGCGGGCTGGCGTCGCGGTGGGCAGCGACTACGACCCGATGCTGGCGAAGGTCATCGCTTGGGGACCGGACCGCGCGACCGCCCTCGGTCGTCTGGACGCCGCGCTCGCCGAGACCGCCGTCCTCGGCGTACGCACCAACGTCGCCTTCTTGCGCGCGCTTTGTTCCGACCCGGACGTCGTCGCCGGAAGGCTGGACACCGGCCTGGTCGCCCGCCGGGTGGACGCGCTGGTCGAGGACGACGTTCCCGACGACGTCCTGGCTGCGGCCGCCCTGGAACGGCTGAACGACCTGGAGCCGCGCGGCCCCGTCGTCGACCCGTTCGACCTGCCCGGCGGTTGGCGGGTCGGCGAACCCTCCTGGGCGAGCTGGTTGATGCAGGTCGCTGGACACGACGCCGTCGAGGTGCGCGTCCGTGGTCGCGCGGCAGCCGCCGAGGTCGCGGTGGCCTCCGGCGAGCCGGCTCCAGCGAGCGTTGAGCGCACCGGGTCGACGCTGCGGACGTCGTACGCCGGCCGGACGCACAACTACGCGTACGCCGAGGACGGCGACGTGGTCTGGCTCGGACGGGACGGCCGGACCTGGGCAGTCCGCGAGCAGGAGCGGCTGGCCGCGGCACGGCACGACACCGCCGCGACAATGGGGCCGCTCACCTCGCCGATGCCGGGGACGATCAGCGTGGTCCACGTCGCCGTAGGCGACCAGGTGACCGCGGGCCAGTCGCTCGTGGTCGTCGAAGCGATGAAGATGGAGCACTCTGTCGTAGCGCCCGTGGACGGCACCGTCACCGAGTTGTTCGTCCACAGTGGACAGCAGGTGTCCATGAACGCACCGTTGGCTGCTGTCGCCGCGGCGGAGGGACACTGAGACATGCCCACCGCACTCGCGGGACTGCCCCAGAGCGTCACCATCTACGAGGTGGGACCTCGCGACGGCCTGCAGAACGAACGAGTCACGGTTCCGGTCGAAGTCAAGGCCGAGTTCATCGAGCGATTGGTGGCCTGCGGCCTCCGAACTATCGAGACCACCAGCTTCGTGCACCCGAAGTGGGTGCCGCAGCTGGCGGACGCGGACGTACTGATAAGTGGTCTGCGCCGCACGGACGGTGTGCGGTATCCGGTCCTCGTCCCCAACGAGCGCGGGCTGGACCGGGCGCTGGAACTTGGAGTCACGGACATCGCGATCTTCGCTAGCGCCACCGAGACGTTCGCGCAGAAGAACCTCAACCGCACCCTCGACGGGCAGATCGCAATGTTCGAGCCGGTGCTCCGCCGGGCCCGGGCGGCCGGTCTGACGGTCCGCGGCTACGTGTCCATGTGCTTCGGCGATCCATGGGAAGGCGACGTGCCGGTCGGGCAGGTCAACCGGGTCGGGCGGCAACTGCTCGACCTCGGCTGTACCGAGTTGTCCCTCGGCGACACGATCGGTGTTGGTACGCCGGGGCAGGTGCGCGAACTGCTGCGTTCGTTCGTCGCCGCCGGAACGCCGATCGGCGCGCTTGCCGTCCATTTCCACGACACCTATGGCCAGGCGCTGGCCAACACGCTGGCGGCGCTGCAGGAGGGCGTCACCACGGTGGACTCGTCGGCAGGCGGACTGGGTGGCTGCCCCTACGCCGAGAGCGCGACGGGCAACCTTGCCACCGAGGACCTGGTTTGGCAGTTGGAGGGGCTGGGGATCGACACCGGCGTGGACCTGACGGCGCTGGTGCGGACCAGCGTCTGGATGGCGCAAGAACTCGGACGGTCAAGTCCGTCCAAAGTCGTGCAGGCACTGAGCGAATAGGGAGAACGAATGTTGGATTACCGGCTCGATGAGGAGCTGGAGGCCCTGCGGCAGACGGTGCGCGAGTTCGCCGTCGAAGTGGTCGCACCGGTCATCGGGGACTACTACGAACGCAACGAGTTCCCGTACGAGATCGTCAGGCAGATGGGGAAGATGGGCCTGTTCGGTCTGCCTTTCCCCGACGAGTACGGCGGGATGGGCGGCGACTACTTCGCGCTCTGCATCGCGCTGGAGGAACTGGCCCGGATCGACTCGTCGGTAGCGATCACGCTCGAGGCGGGGGTGTCGCTCGGCGCCATGCCGATCTTCCGGTTCGGCACCGAGGAGCAGAAGCAGGAGTGGCTGCCGCGGCTGTGCACCGGAGAGATGCTGGGTGCGTTCGGGTTGACCGAGCCGGGCGGCGGCTCCGACGCCGGCGCCACCCGGACCACGGCTCGGCTCGACGGCGACGAGTGGGTGCTGAACGGCACCAAGGCGTTCATCACGAACTCAGGGACCGACATCACCGGATTCGTGACCGTCACGGCGGTCACCGGCGAGCAGGCCAACGGCCGTAAGGAGATCTCGGCGATCCTCGTCCCGTCCGATACGCCGGGCTTCACGGTGAGCAAGAAGTACTCGAAGGTCGGCTGGAACGCCTCGGACACCCGGGAGCTCTCCTTCGACGACTGCCGGGTTCCGGCGGCGAACCTGATCGGCGAGCGGGGCCGCGGTTATGCCCAGTTCCTGTCGATCCTGGATGAGGGCCGGATCGCAATCGCGGCCCTGTCGGTCGGCCTGGCGCAGGGCTGTGTCGACGAGAGCGTGCGCTACGCCAAGGACCGGGAGGCCTTCGGTCGCCCGATCGGGCAGAACCAGGCCATCGCCTTCAAGATCGCCGACATGGACGTTCGGGCGTCCACGGCTCGGCTGGCCTATTACCGGGCCGCGGAGCGGATGCTGCGCGGCGAGCCGTTCAAGCGCGAGGCAGCCATCGCCAAGCTGTACGCGTCGGAGATCGCGGTCACGAACGCCCGCGAGGCAACCCAGGTTCACGGCGGGTACGGCTTCATGAACGAGTTCCCGGTCGCCCGGATGTGGCGGGACTCGAAGATCCTCGAGATCGGCGAGGGTACGTCGGAGGTCCAGCGCATCCTCATCGCCCGCGAGCTCGGCCTCTAGTCCGGTTTCAGGTGCCCAGCAGTTCGTCGAGGCGGCGGGTGATCGGCCAGGCGCCGTCGGAGGTGTTCGAGAGCACGGTGTGCGTGATGCGAGCGACCGGATCGTGGACGGTGCGGAAGGAAACCCCGGCGTCGCCGCCCACCAGGATCACCGCCGGACCCGATTCGTGCAGCCAGAACCCGATGCCGTAACGCGCCGACTCCTCCGGGACGTCGCTGCGCGGGCCAACCATGTCAGCGACCCGGGCCGCCGGCACGATCCGCCCACCGATCAGCGCCGCCCATAGCGAGTGGATGTCCCCTGCGGTGGAGTAGATGCCGCCGTCACCGCTGCCGAGGACGGGCAGGTGGAAGATGTTGGTGCGCGGTCCGTCGACGGTGAGGTAGCCGCGGGCGGGGCGAGCGCCGAGCTCGTCGGAACGCAGGAAGTCGGTGTCCTGCAAACCCGCTGGTTCACACACCCGCTGGCGCACGAGCTGGTGGTAAGGAATGCCACTGCTCCGCTCGGCGATGAGGGCGAGCACGACGTATCCGCCGTTGCAGTACGAGAACCGCTCGCCCGGCGTGAACTTGGTCGGATACCCGTCGAGCACGCGGAGAAATTGTTCTGTGTCGACAAGCTCGTGGACGGGAACAGGCAACACGTAGTCGTTGATGTCGCCACCGGCATCCTCATCGAAATAGTCGCCGATACCGGACCGGTGCGTCAGCAGGTGCTCCACGGTCACCTCGGACCCGATCAGCGGCAGGTCATCCCCGAGCACCGACCGCGCGGGCGTGCTCATTCCGAGCACGCCGTCTTCGATCAGGCTCACCACTGCCAGCGCCGTGAAAGCCTTGCCGCCACTGGCGATCCCGAACTGGGTGTCGACGGTGTTCGCAACGCGGTGACCGCGATGCGCCAGCCCGAACGCCTTGACCAGCATGACCGTGTCGTCGACATCGACGCGCACGACACCGGAGAACCCGGTCTCCGCGGCCGTCTCCTCGACGCCCTCGTCCAACCGGCTCACGTCGGGACCGTACCGGAACGTTCAGCGACCGGCGGCTTGCAGGTCGAGGGCACCGGACTCCCGCCGGGCATTGCGACGGGCAGCGAGCCGATTTCCCAGGGTCGCCAGGCCTAAGCCGGCCCCGAAGATCGCCGAGGACACGAGCAGGTAGGACAGCCCTATGGTGTCCGGATCCTCCTTGAGCAGCAGCACGCTCTGGAAGGTGAACACCTCGGTGTACACCGCGATCACCGCTACGTAGGCGGCAAGTCGGTGGCGCAGGATGTACCCAAGCGGGAAAGCGGTGGATCTCGCCGTGGAGGACGTCGTGGTCTCCGACCTGGTCGCCAATACCGCTTCTACGTGGTGACCGAGTCGCTCGCGAATGCCCTGAAGCATGCGCAGGCCACCCGCGTCGCGGTTCAGGTGGCTCGGGACGGCGGCGGGGTCCGCGTGCTGGTGGTCGACGACGGCGCCGGCGGCGCCAGGGAGGGACGCGGGATGCTGTCCCTGCGGGATCGGGTGGGAACGGTCGGCGGTCGGCTGACGCTGCACAGTCCCGCCGGTCAAGGGACGACGGTTCAGGCGGAGATCCCATGCGCATCGTGATCGGCGAGGACTCCGTGTTGTTCCGGGAGGGGCTCACCCGGCTACTGAGCGAGGCGGGTCACCGGGTCGAGGCCGCCGTCGGCCACTCCGGACAGCTCATGGACGCGGTCCGCGAACACGATCCAGACCTCGTCATCATCGATGTCCGGATGCCTCCGTCCATGACCGACGACGGCGCGCGGGCAGCCCAACAGCTGCGCGCGGAACGGCCGACCCTGCCGGTGCTGTTGCTGTCCCAGCACGTCGAGACCAGACACTCGGTGGGGCTGGCTGCTACCGGCGGGTTCGGCTACCTGCTCAAGGACCGGGTACTCCGCATCGACGATTTCCTCGACGCTCTGTGCAGGGTCGCTGCGGGTGGTTCCGCGCTCGACCCCGAGATCGTCGGGGCATTGCTCACCCCTCTGCGCCGGGGCGACCCGCTGACGCGGCTGTCTGCCCGTGAAAAGGAGGTGCTCGCGG
The DNA here is from genome assembly GCA_013812145.1 of Geodermatophilaceae bacterium. Classification (GTDB taxonomy): domain Bacteria; phylum Actinomycetota; class Actinomycetes; order Mycobacteriales; family Geodermatophilaceae; genus JACCTY01. Next base: position 23,087 of record JACCTY010000168.1, read on the forward strand.
TCGTCGCGGAGGGGCGCTCGAACACCGCCGTCGCCAGGGCACTGATCCTGACCGAGCGGACCGTCGAGACCCACATGCGCAGCATCTTCCAGAAGCTCGGGCCGCCCGACAGCAACGACGACCACCGGCGGGTCCTGGCCGTGGTCGCCTACATCACCGCGGGGACGTGAGCCCGGATGACCCGCGGTGGCGATGCTCGAGCGCGCCAGCAAGGATCGGCTCATGGATGACAGCGAGATCAGAGACCGGATCAGTTCACTCGTGGAGGAGGAGCACCGGCTCCGGGAGAATCCGGACGGGTTGAGCCCTGAGGACCGGACCCGGCTCGAGGGCCTGGAAGTGGGGTTGGACCAACTGTGGGACCAGCTGCGGCAGCGGGACGCGCTGCGCCAGGCCGGTGCCGATCCCGACCGCGCCCGGCAACGCCCGGCCGATGAGGTCGAGGGCTACCTGCAGTAGCTGATCTGCAGCTGGCAGGCCCAGGTGCAAGCGGACAAGCAGCAGGATGGAATACGGCTGTCTGCTGAGGCAATCCTCGCAATGCGGGACGCCGGTCGTTCGTGAGACTTGTAGACGATGCCTCTGCCATGGCCGGCTCATGCGGGCCACGGGTCCCCGGTGCGCGTTCGCGGCGGCGCCGGCGGGGGATTGACCGGGGTCGTGTACTGGCCGGTGTAGTGCAGCAGTGGCGCGCCGCGATCCGCGACGTACGCGACGTCGAGCACCCGGCCGATGAGAAGCGTGTGATCGCCGGCGACGACCCGCTGTTCGGTCCGGCACTCCAGCGCCACCATCCCGTCCGCGATGATCAAAGCGTCCGTGTGACTGCCGCGGCGGTGCGGCAGGTCGGCGAGCAGGAGCCGCGCACTCGGGCGGCCGGTCTCGCTGAACCGGGTGGCGATGGAACGCTGACCGGCGGCGAGAACCGAGACCGTCCAGAGGTCCTGCCGCAGAAGAACTTCGTGCAGGTACGACGCGTGGGCCACGCTGGCCAGGACCAGCGGCGGGTCGAGCGAGATCGAGGCGAACGCGGTGACGGTGATCCCATGGTCGTCCAGCTCATCGCGAACCGTGAGTACGGTGACGCCGCTGGCGAATCGGCTGAGCGCGGCCTTGAACAGCTGCGCCGACACCGCAGTGACCGGGCCGCCGTAGTTACCGTCATCTTTCCGTTCCGTCACCTGGCCAACGGTAGGCCCGAGCCGCCCCTACAGTCGCATTCACTCTTTCCAACGGCTGCGGAGGTCTCATGCGGACGTACGACGTGATCGTGATCGGAGCCGGCTCGACCGGCGAGAACGTCGCCGATCGGGCCGTCCGCGGCGGGCTCACGGCATGCCTCGTCGAGAACGAGTTGGTGGGCGGCGAATGCTCGTACTGGGCCTGCATGCCCAGCAAGGCGCTGCTGCGCGGGCCCGAAGCCGTGGCCGCCGCCAAGGCGGTCGACGGCGCCAAACAGTCGGTCACCGGCACAGTCGATGCTCCGGCAACCCTGGCCCGGCGGACCAAGTTCACCAGCGAGTGGAACGACGCGTCGCAGGTGAAGTGGGCCGTCTCGAGGTCGATCCACGTGATCCGCGGCCGGGGTCGGCTCACCGGCGAGCGAACGGTACGAGTCACCGGCAGCGACGGCTTCGTCAATGACCTGACAGCGACGCACGCGGTCGTGATCTGCACCGGGAGCACGGCCAGCCTGCCGCCCATTCCCGGACTTGCCCAGGCCCGGCCGTGGACGTCGCGGGAGGCGACCAGTGCCAAGCAGGTGCCGACCAGCTTGGCGATCATCGGTGGCGGTGTTGCCGGCTGCGAACTCGCCACGGCTTGGCGCGCGCTGGGCGCGGAGGTCACGCTGCTCCATATTCACGAGCGACTACTCACCGCCAACGAACCGTTCGCCGGTGAACTCGTCGCCAACGCGCTGCGCGAATCCGGCGTCGACGTGCGGACTGGAGTGAGCATCAGTGAGGTGCGCCGCGACGGCGACGGGCCGACAACCGTTGTCACCGACGACGGCGAGATCACTGCCGAGGTCTTGCTGGTCGCCGCCGGACGGCGGGCCGGCACCGACGACGTCGGCCTGGAGGCGATCGGGGTCGAGGCCGGCTCCTGGCTCGACGTCGACGACACCTGCCGGGTCTCCGCGGTCGACAGCGGCTGGCTCTACGCCGCCGGCGACGTCAATCACCGCGCGCTGCTCACACACATGGGCAAGTACCAGGCACGGGCCTGTGGCGAGGCCATCGTGGCGCGCTCCCGTGGCGAGCAGATCAGCGGCGAGGCTTGGTCCCCGTACGCCGCCACCGCCGATCACTGCGCTGTCCCGGGTGTGGTGTTCACCGAGCCGCAGGTGGCCTCCGTCGGCCGGACCGAGCAGCGGGCCCGCGAGGACGGCGTCAGAGTGCGGGCCGTCGAGTACGACCTCGCGGCGCTGGCCGGCTCGGCGCTCTACGCCGACGGCTACATCGGCCGGGCGAAGATCGTCGTGGATGAGGACCGCAGGGTGATCGTCGGGGCGACGTTCGTAGGCCCCGGAGTGGGAGAGCTGCTGCATTCGGCGACCGTCGCGGTCGTGGGCGAGGTACCGATGGACCGGCTGTGGCACGCAGTGCCGTCGTACCCCACGATCAGTGAGATCTGGCTGCGACTCCTGGAGACCTACGGTCTCTGACCGGATAGCATCGCCGTACGCGCAGATCCTGGCCCGGCTGTCTCCGATCCCGCCGCGGTCGGCGGGGGTCGATCAGGTTCGAGGCACCCGTCCCCATTGGAGCGTCTGTTGCTCGTCGACATCCGGCCCGTCGCCAGGCTCCGTGGCAAGACACCGGTGGACGTGGCGACGCCGCTCACGGCCGTGTTGGAAGCGCTACGGGACGGAACCGCCGACCTGTCCCGCGTGCGGGTGGTCTGCGACTGGATCCAGTACAAGGAGAACTTCCGCGAGGTCGTCGATGTCCGGCAGACGGCGCCTGGTTCGCCGGACCAGGAACTCGAGGTGGCGGTTGATCTGCGGCGGGCGGGGGACTGCGATGTCGCGGACCTGACCCGCCGTCTGATGACCCAAAACGGCAGCCCGGATGCGCCGGACCGGGTCTGGCTGGAGGGGTGGCTCCCGGGGAGCAAAGGCTGTATCTGGGCGTTCAACCGGTTGTACTGGCAGGCATTGCACCTGTGGGAGCGGGCCACCGGGCGGGGGTACGAGTCGGCTCTGCCGGGTGGCGCGAGCGACGCCCGGAACGAGGCGGCGGTCCGCGAGCTGGTCAGCGACCTGTTCCGGATCTGGGATGACCTGTCCGAACGTCGGGCGTTGCCCGAGGAGCTGTACGTCGTCGAACTCGGCGTCGGCAACGGCAACCAGGCCAAGGCCTGGCTGGATGAGTTCAGGGTCATGGATCAAGCGCACGGCCGCGACTACTACCGCCGCCTGCACTACCTGATGTGTGACTACTCCCCGCACGTCCTGGACATCGCCCGCAAGACAGTAGCGGGGCACGGCGAGCATGTCAGCTCGCTGGTACTCGACGCCACGACGCCCACCACCGTCCTAGGCTTTCTGCGCTACAAGGTCTTCCTCGTCTACGTCTCCAACGTGTACGACAACCTGCCCTGCGACGAGGTAGTGAACATCGGCGGGCGGGCCTACTGCGTAGAGACCCGGGCGTTCCTGCCCGAGGCCGAGGCCGCGGAGATCGCCGCCACGGCCTCCACCGCGACGACCGACCTCCCGGCGCTGATCCACAAGCTGCTCCAGATCGGCCCAGAGCTGGTCGCCGAGGCGATGCCGACACAGTTCACCGATGTGGACGCGGCGGTCGAATTCTGGCGGCGGTGCTGGCAGTCGCTGCGCCGCGCGGAGCGGTTCGTCCCGATGCCGGGCCTTGACTCCTACCAGATCACCTCCAGCCTGTCGGGGGAGATGCTGCGTCCACTGCTCGACGCGCACGGGGATCTGCGCATCAACGTCAACAACGGCGCCGTGGCGAGCTTCGTCGACACGTTGCCGCTGCTGCATCCGTACGGCCGTCTGGTTTGCCACGACCTGTTCATCACCGACGTGGAGCAGAGCAGGACCGGCTTTCGTGGACCGGGCAAGTACGACGGCTCGGTGGTCAACTGGGTCAACGGGCCGCTGCTGGCGCACATCGGCTCGCGCAAGGGCATCGACGTTCGCTACGCGCCGTTCGCCCACCGGAAGGGCACCAGCATCGTGACGATGACCGCTCAGGTCAGGGACTGACATGCCGATACTCCTGCCGACGACCGTGGTCGGGTCGTACTCCGTGCCGGAATGGCTGGAGCGGCTCAAGACCGACTTCTACCGCAAGCGGCTCAGCGCCGCCCACCTGGCCGACGTCCACGACGTTGCCGTCAAGGCGGCCATCAAGGACCAGGAACTGGCCGGCATCGACATCGTCTCCGACGGTGAGCTGCGCCGTGACAACGACGTGGACTACCTGCTGGCCCGGATGCCCGGCGTACGAGCCACGACGACTGTCAAGTCCTATTACTTCGACTACTACGACCTCGTCGTTGCAACTCCCCTGACAGAGCAGCCGGTCGGCCTGGCCGAGGACTTCCGGTTCACCCGGGAACACACCGACAAGCCGATCAAGTTCTCCTTTACGGGACCTTTCTCGCTGTCCCGCCGGGTCAGGGACGAGGTGTACGGCGACCGGGCGGAACTGGTGCGAGCGCTCGCGCGGGCCCTGAACGCCGAGGCTCGTGACCTGGTTGGCGCCGGTGTCACCATGCTGCAGATCGACGAGCCGTTCCTTGCCGGCTACCCGGAGCAGGTCGCGCTGGCGGTGGAGGCGATCAACATCGTCACGGCCGGCGTCGAGGCCACCTGGGGCCTGCACGTCTGCTACGGCAACCGCTATGCCCGGCCCTCTTGGGAGGGGCACTACTCGTTCCTGTTCCCCACTGTGCTCGAGGCTCGGGTGGACCAGCTGATCCTGGAGTTCGCCCGTAAGGGGGACGAGGACCTCCCCGCGATCGCCGAACTCGGCTGGGACCGCGCGCTCGGTCTCGGCGTTCTGGACGTCAAGAGCGAGGACGTGGAGTCGCGCGACCAGGTGGCGATGCGGATCAGCCGGGCGCTGGAGGTGATCGACGCCGACAAACTGATCGTCAACCCGGACTGCGGTCTGCGGCACGTCTCGCCCCCGGTCGCCCGGGCCAAACTGCGCGCGATGGTCGAAGGCGCCGCGATGGTCCGCAACCGGCTGCTCGGCAGGTCCGAGGAACTCGTCTCAGCCGGCGACCCCGCGTCCTAGTGCCGTTGTCGCCACGCGTTGCCCCTGTGCGGCGACACACCGGCTGAGATCCCAGCCTGATCCTGCTGTTGCTCGGGCGCAGATGGTGCTGCTGTCTCGCCAGAGCGATGCACGGAAATGTGCCAGTTATCGGCTCGAAGTGGCACTTTCTCGTGCATCGCCTCTGACCGCGGAGTCCACAACGAACAGGCCGACATGATCCGCCGCAATCAAGGTGGCGAAGGTTGCCTGAGGCGGGACTGCAACTAGCTCAGCCGCTGGGTTTGCAGCCGCAGCGCGTAGATACAGAACCGCAGCCCAAGGTGTTCGAACTCGCGCTGCTGGACGAATCCGGCGTCCTCGTAGAGCGCTCGCGCCGCGTGAAAGATCGCGGCGGTGTGCAGCCCGACTGTCGGCGCCGCGTCCGAGCGGGCGCGATCGAGGCAGTCGATCAGCAGGGCTCGTCCGACACCACGGCCCCGCCACGCCGGTACGACGGCCATCCCCCGAACGACTGCCCACTCCTGGGGCACCCGGTTGTACTCCCGGGGGCCGGGCGGCAAGTAGGTGGCCGTGCCGACAGCGAGTCCCTCGGCGTAGGCGGCGGTCAGAACCCCCGCGGCGCCCCGGGCGACGATCCCGGCCAGGTTGCCCGACATCCGTTTCCACTCCGGCGCGGTGAGCGAGGGTTCGAATTCGGCGTACGCCTGCCGGATGACGGTCAGGACGTCCGGACGCTCGTCGTCGCGAACAGGCCGAACGAGCAGATCCCGGCTCATCGCGCTGCTGCGACGAGCCGGGATCCGCTGGCGGACGGGGTCAGGAGACGCCGAGCTTCTCCGCGGCCATCCGGGTGCCCTCGACCCGGCTGGTGATCTTCTGGAAGGCGACGTCGCGCGCGTAGTCCGGCGAGCCGTGGTTGGGCTTCTCGTCGATGCTGAACGGTGAGAAGCCGCAGTCGTCGGTGGAGCCGATCTGCTGCTTGTCGATGAAGTTCGCCGCCCGGACGAGGTTGTCGCAGATCTCCTGCGCCCCCTCCACCCGCGGGCTCTGGGTGACTGTGCTGCCGAGGTAGGCCATCTGGGTCACGCCCTCGGCGTCGGAGCGCAGGTTCTTACCGATCGTCTCGTACACCGGGTCCTTCTCCCGCTCGGAGGCGAGCTGGATCAGGAAGTAGCCGGCGTTGATGTCGAACATGCTGGCCAGCAGGTTGTTGTAGGGCACGTCGGCGGAGTGCACCGAGTCACGGTCTCCGCCGGGACAGGTGTGGATGCCGATGTTCTGCCGCTCCTCGGCGGAGAACCGGGCCATCACCCGGTTGTTCAGCTCGATGAAGTGCGGGAGCAGGCCGGCGCCGGTCCACGGGTTACGGGGGTCCTCGCGGGTGGCCAGCCGGCCCTCGGTGAAGTCCACCGACACCCGCTCGGCACCGGCGGCGAACGCCTCGCGGATGTCCCGCTCGCATTCGTCGATCAGCGTTGCCTCGAAGTCCTCACGGGAGTAGCCCTCTACCGGGTCCTTGAGCGGGTACAGCAGGGCGAGCATCGACGGGGCGATGACGGCCTGCTTCATCGGCTTGGTGGCGTAGCCGATCGACTTGCGCAGCGTGTCCGCTGCGTGCTGGTTGTACTTGAACGGGCCGCTCTCCAGCTTCGGCAGCTGGCGACCGTGACCGTCGGCGAAGATGGCGAAGAACTGTCCCCCTGGGCCGAGGCCCGGGGCGAGCCCGGTGCCGGCGAGAGTGTCGGCGATCGGGTACGTCGCAAAGGATGACCAGCGCTGTTCTCCGTCGGAGATGATCGGCGACCCGGTGGCCTCGAACTTCTCGATCGAGTCCTTGACCGCGGCGTCCTGCAACTGCTCGAGCTCATCCTTGCCGATGTCGCCCGAGTCGTACTTCGCGTACGCCTCCTGCAACTTCGCCGGCCGGGGCAGCGAACCTACCGGCTCGGTGGGGATTCCAGTGGCCGCTCTGGGGTCGTAAGCCATGGTTTCATCCTCTCGTGGATCGTCGATGACCGAGCGGTCGCTCAGCCGGGCGAACTCGAAGACTGCCGACCGAGCCGCCGTACGTCGGTTTCGGTGAAACCCATCGACAGGAGGGCGAAGCGGGACAGTTGGTCCCACGTCTGCCTAGACCGGGATGTGCCGCTACTAATGGGGCGACCGTACTGCCGCCCAACGGAGGTCGTCAACAGCCCGATGACGCCCGCGGCGCGCCCGGCAGGACTCGAACCTGCGACCCACTGCTTAGAAGGCAGCTGCTCTATCCACTGAGCTACGGGCGCCAGCGACCCGGGCCAGCTTACCGATGAGAGCGACGCTCACCCGGGTCCGCGGGGGCCCAGACGGTCGGGGAAGCTCGCCCGTTCGACGACGACCCGACTGATCCGGCCGCGCCCGACCGGTGTGCCGTCGGCGTCGGTGGCAAGGATGTCGAAGTCCACCCGCCGCCCGTCCACGGCAGTGACGAACGCCTCGACGCAGACCTGGGCACCCACCGCAGAGGGCCGCACATGCTCGAGTTCGACCCGCGTCCCGACCGATGTGTGGTCGGTGTGCAGCTCCGGTTCCAAGACGGCGACAGTCACGGCCTCCATCCAGGCGAGTAGCCGCGGGGTGCCGAGTGCCGGCACCGAACCACTGCCCATGGCGGCGGCGGTGTCGAGGTCCACCACCTCGAAGACGCGCCGGGCGCTTCGGCCCACCGCGATCAGGGTCGATCCGGTGCCGTTCACGGCAGTGAATGTAGCCAGCCGGGGGCCATTGGCGTCGGCGGCATAGGGTGGCGCGCGATCGAACCGCAGTGGCATGACGGCAGGCACGGAGGTGTGGCATCGCGCGTCGGGTCGTCGTCACCGGCGTGGGCATCGTCAGTCCGGTCGGGCCTGACGCCGAGTCGAGCTGGCAGGCGTTGCTGGCCGGTCGGTCCGGTGTCGCCGCCACCGCGGGCATTGACGTCACGGACCTGCCCGTGCGGATCGCGGCGCAGGTACCGGATCTGGACGTCGCCGCGATGCTCGGCGTTCGGCAGACGCGAGCGTTGGACCGCTTCGCGCAGCTGGCCGTGATCGCCGCTCGGGAGGCGGTGATCAGTGCGGGCTGGGAGCTGACCGGCGGTCCGCGCTGGTCGACGGTCATCGGAACCGGGTTCGGCGGCGTCGAGACGTTCGAGCAGGCCATGATCACGCTGAGCCAGCGTGGGCCGAGGCGGATCAGTCCCTACACCGCGCCAGCGATGATCCCGAACGCCGCTGTGGCGGCGGTCGCCCTGGATGCCGGTGCCCGCGGGCAGTCGCTGTGCCCGACGACGGCCTGTGCCGCCGGCACTGACGCCGTCGGCCTCGGCGCCGACCTATCCGGTTGGGTCGAGCCGACGTCGTACTGGCTGGTGGCGCCGTGGCTCCCGTGACGCGCGCGATGTTGGCCTTTTTCGCCGGGACGCGGGCCGCCTCGACCCGCAACGACGAGCCGGAGCGGGCCTGCCGCCCCTTCGACCGGAACCGGGACGGGATGGTCATCGCCGAAGGCGCAGCCGTACTGGTGCTGGAGGACGCCGAGCTCGCAGCCGCGCGGGGAGCAACGGTGCTGTGCGAGGTCGTCGGCTATGCGGCGACCAGCGACGCCTACCACGTGACGGCTCCCGATCCGGCCGGGACCGCTGCCGAGGCCGCCCTCCGGCATGCGCTCTCCGTCGCCGGCGTGACGCGGACCGACCACGTCAACGCCCATGGCACCGGTACCCGGCTGGGAGACGCCGCGGAGGCGGCCGTGCTGTCGCGAGTTCTCGGTGCGGAGGTGCCCACGACGGCGACGAAGTCGATGACCGGCCATCTGATGGGCGCCGCCGGTGCACTCGAGGCGGCCGTCAGCGCGCTGGCCATCCGTGACCAGCGGATACCGCCGACGACCAATTGCGACGTACTGGACGCGGAGTGCGCCGGCGTTTCGGTGGTCCGGACCGCTGTGGGCGCGGCGCTGCGCGACGTCGTCAGTACGAGTTTCGGTTTCGGCGGCCACAACGCGGTGCTGGTGCTGCGCCGGCCGTGAGCGCACCGGCCGCCGTGGGAGGATCGGGCCGGTCGAAAAGGAGATCCGATGAGCCGACAGCGAGCCGTGCACGCAGCGCACGAGGCGGGCCACCGATGACCCAGCCCGTCACCGCGGACACCGTGCGCGCCGACGCCGCCCGGCACCTCGGCATCGGCAAGGAACAGCTGCTGCCCGATGTACTGCTCTCCGAGGACCTCGGCCTGGACTCCCTCGCCGGAATCGAACTGTCGATGTCACTGGAGGAGCGCTACGGCATCAACATCACCGACGACGAGCTGTCGGAGGTGACGACGTACGGCCAGCTCGAGCAGCTCGTCCTCGCCAAGGCAGCCACGTTGTGATCGAGGCGCGTAACGGTCGGCGCGTCGTCATCACCGGGCTGGGGGTCGTCGCACCCTGCGGCACCGGACTAACTGAATTCTGGGCTGGCCTGCGCCGGCCAGCCGAGCCGGTCATCGACCGGCGGATTCTCGACTTCGACCCTGCGCGGTGGGGGATAGGGCATGTCGAGGCCCGCCGGATGGACCGGTTCGCGCAGCTCGGCGTCGCAGCGGCCGCGCAGGCCCTGACCGACGCCGGTCTCGACGGGGACGAGCGGCCGTACGACGAGGACCGGTGCGGCATCGTCATGGGCACCGGCATCGGCGGTGCCTACGCATGGGAGTCACAGTGCAAGATCCTCTTCGAGAAGGGGCCCGCTCGGGTGTCCCCGCTCGTCGTACCCAGCGTGATGCCGAACGCCGCAGCCGCGATGGTGTCCATGCGTTACGGCTGGCGTGGCCCGGTGGAGACGGTGGTGACGGCGTGCGCGTCGGGAACGCACGCGGTCAGTAACGGAGCGCGGCTGGTCGCCTCCGGTCGGTGCGACGCCGTGCTCGTGGGCGGTTCGGAGTCATGTCAGACCGGCATCATGTCCAACGGCTTCCTGAACATGAAGGCCCTGTCGGGGTCCGGGATCTCCCGCCCGTTCGATGTCAACCGGGACGGTTTCTGCTCGGCCGAGGCCGGCGGCCTGCTGGTGCTGGAAGAGGCCAGCGCCGCCGCGGCGCGGGGCGCCGCGGTGTACGCCGAGGTGGCCGGCAGCGCATCCACTGCGGACGCCTATCACATCACCGCACCCGCGCCCGACGGCCGCGGCGCGATCGCCTGCATGCGCGCCGCGATGACCGACGCCGGGTTGTCGCCCGACGAGATCACCCACGTCAATGCCCACGGCACCTCGACACAGCTCAACGACGCCACCGAGGCAGCGGCGGTCGCGGCGGTCTTCGGCGCGACCCGGCCCGCGGTCACCTCGATCAAGGGGGTGACCGGCCACGCCTTCGGCGCCGCGGGCGCGATCGAGGCGGTGGCCCTTGCGCTGAGCTTCCGGTACGGCGAACTGCCCCCCACGATGGGTGTCGAGCACGTCGATCCGGCCTGTGACATCGACGTCGTGCTGGAACCGCGGCCCTGGACGCCCGGCCCGGCGCTGTCCAACTCCTTCGCCTTTGGTGGCCACAACGGCACCGTGGTACTTGTGCCCGCGTGAGCTAATCTGTCCGGTGTGAGTGCCCGAGCTTCCGGTCGTGGCTGGTGGGCGCCGTAACGGCGGCCCACCCATCTCGCGCATCCCTTGTTCGCGGT